>JBDZVF010000442.1:0-5209 GCA_040255575.1 Pseudomonadota bacterium
CCTTGAAGTTCGCGTCCACCCACACGTCCGACAGTGGCACAACCGCCATCAGCGGCGAGCCGGGCGAGACTCGCTGCCCGAGCTGCACATTTCGCTTGGCAACGATGCCGGATACCGGCGCAGGAATGACGGTGCGCTGGTAATCGAGATACGCCGTGCGCAGCTGGGCTGCAGCGTTCCGAACGCGGGGATGGTTCGCAACCGTCGTCCCGTCGATGAGCGCTTCGTTTCCGGCGAGCTGCGCGCGCACCTCGTCGAGCCCGGCCTGCGCCGCGCGGAGAGCTTCGCGCGCATGCTGGATGTCTTCGCTCGAGACGGCGCCAGATTTCGCGAGCTTCTCCCGCCGCGCGAGGTCTGCCTGCGATCGTGCGACCTCCACTTGGCGTGCGGCGATCGACGCCCGCAGCTCTGAGCTGCGAACGAACAGATTGCGGATTTCGCGAACCGCGCCGGCGAGCTCGGCTTCGTGCCGTGCCAGGGCGGCCTCAGTGTCCGCGCGGTCGAGCTCAACGAGCATCTGCCCGGCCTGCACGAACTGCGTTTCATCCGCGCCGATTGCAGTAGCGATGCCGGCTACCTGTGGAGTCACGGGCACGATGTTGCCGGCCACGTAGGCATCTTCGGTGGAGACCACGTAGCGAGCCACAGTGAGCCAGTAGATCGCAAACGCAACGCCGGCAAGCGCGAATACGCTGAATATCGCTGTGAGCAGCACGCGACGACGGCGGCTGAGGTTCGGGGTCGTTTCGGTCATGTCACTGTTTCCGTGCAAGGGACTGCGTGGCGATGTCGAAACCGCCGCCCAGCGTTCGAATCAGGTTCAGATGGTTGTCGAGTGCGCGTGCGCGCAGATCCGCGTCGAGGTGGCGCTGCTGGAGAACCTGCGACTCCGCGGAGAGCACCGTCAGGTAATTACCAACGCCCTCGCGATAGCGAAGTGTCGCGAGGTCGTACGCTTCGCGCGCGGCCGCCATCGAAAGCCGCTGTTCCGAGCTCTGCGTGGCGACCGAACGGAACGCGGCAAGCTCGTCGGCGAGCTCGCGCAGCGCTTCGATCAGTGTGGAGTCGTACTGTGCGACGGCGGCCGCATAGTCCGCCTCGGTGGCCGCCAGATCGCCTCGCAGGGCGCCGCCGTCAAACAGCGGCAAATGCAGCGCCGGGCCTATGCTTGCCGTACGGCTGCCGGCATCCGCGAACTGGGACAGGCCAATGCTTTGAAAGCCTGCGAAGGCGAGGAGGTTGATATCCGGGTAAAACCTCGCGCGGGCAACTTTGATGTCGTGCGCAGCTGCTTCAACGCGCAGGCGGCTGGCCTCCACATCAGGGCGTCGCCCGAGGAGGTCCGCCGGGAGCTGCGAGGGCAGAAGTGCCTCGCCACTCATTGCACCGAGCCTGGGGCGCTCGATGCGCAACCCGCGATCCGGGCCTTGACCGACCAGCGCCGCCAACTGGTTCTGCGCGACTCGGACGGACTCCTCGAGTGCCGCGACGTCCTCCCTCGCGGCGGGCACGGCGCCTTCGGCTTGCTTCAGCTCGACTCGGGTGTCGAGACCGGCTTCCACTCGCTGACGCGTGAGTTCATGAATCTGTTCGCGCTGCGCGAGGGTGTCCCGGGCGATGTCGAGATGATCATGCGCACGAGCCAACTGCACGTAGGTGCGCGCTACCGCGGTGGCGAGCACCAGTCGCGCGGCGAACGCATCTACCCGGGCGGCGTCAGCACGATCGAGAGCGGCGGCGAGTGCCGCGCGGTGCTTGCCCCAGAAATCGAGCTCATAGGAGAAGTCGAGCGCAACGCGACTTTGTGTTTGCGTCGTGCCTGCCAAAGGCGGGGGAATGACGTCGTTTCCGCTGAAACGCTGGCGCGTGCTTCTCGCGTTCAGGTCGGCCTGTGGCCACAAGCTCGAGCGCGCGACGCCCGCTACGGCGACGGCCCGATCCAGCCGCGCTCGGGCGCTGGCGAGTGTCGGGCTCTGCGCCAGCGCTTCCTGTTCCAATTGATCGAGTTGCGGGTCTGCGAAGGAACGCCACCAATCGGCTTCGGGCCAGGCGGAAGGGTCAGCAGAGATCGGAGCCGTCGTGGCCGCGAGCTGAAGCCCCGCGGCATCGCGCATCTGCGGCGGCGGCCCGGCATGGGGCAGCATGGCGCAGCCCGAGAGTATCAATGCACTCAGGAGCGCGAAGCCACTCAAGAGCGCGAAGCCCCGCGAGAACGTGAAGCTCCGCGAGAACGTGAAGCCCCGCGAGAGCGTCAAAGCGCCTGCTCGTCTCCCGGCAGGCAACCGCGCGAGCGCACCCGACGGGACCCCGTTGCCGGAAATTCTGCTCGACATCGCCGTCCGCGCCTCTCGTTGTCAACATCCGTTGACAACAGATGTTGATCCCGTGCTCCTCGCTTTGTCAACAGGTGTTGATTAAACTGCGAGCCCATGAACGCAACCGAACCGAAGCCCCGGCGGGGCGATGCGACCCGCGCCACCATCCTTGCCGCCGCCCGCGAGCGATTCGCCAGCGACGGTTACGAACGCGCTACGATCCGCGCCATCGCCGCGGACGCGGGCATCGATCCGGCGCTCGTCATGCGCTACTTCGGCAACAAGGAAGGCCTGTTCGCCGCCGCCGCGGAAATCGATCTCCGATTGCCGGATCTCGCAGCATTGCCGCGCAAGACGCTCGGCGCCGCAGTCGTCGAGCACTTTCTTTCACGCTGGGAAGACGACGAGATCCTGCAGGGTCTGCTGCGCGTCGCGGCGACGAATGCGCAGGGCGCAGAACGGCTGCGCTCAGTCTTCGCCACGCAGCTCGTGCCGCGGCTGACGGCGGTATGTGGCGACCCGAAATCCGGCGCGCAGCGTGCCGGTCTCGTCGCCAGCCAGTTGATGGGCTTCGCGCTCTGCCGCTACATTCTCGAGCTGCCGCCAGTGGCAACGCTGCGGCGTGCGGATGCGGTCAAGTGGCTCGCCCCCACCATCCAGCGCTATCTCACCGG
Source organism: Pseudomonadota bacterium (assembly GCA_040255575.1). Taxonomy (GTDB): domain Bacteria; phylum Pseudomonadota; class Gammaproteobacteria; order Steroidobacterales; family Steroidobacteraceae; genus JADGHX01. The sequence goes on from JBDZVF010000442.1 coordinate 2,990, forward strand.
CGACCGCCCCGACTGAGCGACTGAGCCGGCCGCCGAGGCCGGCCTTCAGGCATCTGCGACGGCCGGTGCGCGTCGAAGCACGGGCTTGCAAGCCGGCGGCCGGACGCTGGCGTAAGAATTGCTGCACCCGGAAAACCACCGGATGACCGAGCGTCGCCACCATGCCGAAATCGACTCCCGACCCCGCCGAGCTTGTGCACGTTGATGCGCTCTGGCGCGCGGCCAATTACCTGTCCGTCGGCCAGATCTACCTGTATGACAATCCGCTGCTGAAAGAGCCGCTCGAGCGGCGCCACATCAAGCCGCGGCTGCTGGGCCACTGGGGCACCACTCCCGGGCTCAACTTCATCTACGCGCACCTCAATCGCTGCATCCGCAAGCGCGACCTCAACATGATCTACATCACCGGGCCCGGGCACGGCGGGCCGGCCCTGGTGGCGAACGCGTACCTCGAAGGCACCTACAGCGAGCTCTATCCGAACGTGGCGATGGACGAAGCCGGCATGCAGCGCCTGTTCCGGCAATTCTCGTTTCCGGGCGGGATACCGAGTCACGTCGCCGCCGAGGTGCCCGGGTCGATCAACGAAGGCGGCGAGCTCGGCTACTCGCTCGAGCACGCGTATGGCGCGGTGTTCGACAATCCAGGGCTCATCGCGGCTTGCGTCATCGGGGATGGCGAAGCGGAAACAGGCGCGCTCGCCACGAGCTGGCACTCCAACAAGTTCCTCAACCCCGCGCGGGACGGGGCGGTGCTGCCGATCCTGCATCTCAATGGTTACAAGATTGCGGGACCAACGGTGCTCGCCCGGATTCCGCGCGAGGAGCTCACGCAACTCCTGCAAGGCTATGGCTACAAGCCCTATTACGTGGAAGGGCACGAGCCCGACAACATGCACCGCCAGATGGCGAGTGTTCTCGATGAAGTGTTCGACGAGATCGCCGCGATCGAGCGCGCCGCGCGGCTGGAAGGCCGGACCACGCGACCGACCTGGCCGGTCATCGTGCTCGTGAGCCCGAAAGGCTGGACCGGCCCGAAGTTCGTGGACGGCAAGAAGACCGAAGGCTCGTTCCGTTCTCACCAGGTGCCGATGGGCGAGATGGACAAGGTGGAGCACATCCGTCTGCTCGAATCCTGGATGCGCAGCTACCGCCCCGAAGAGCTGTTCGATGAGCACGGCGGCGTACGCCCCGTGGTGCGCGAGGCCACTCCAGAAGGCTTGCGGCGGATGAGCGCGAATCCGCACGCGAATGGCGGCATCCTGCTGCGTGACCTGCGCATGCCGCGCTTCCAGGACTACGCGGTGGATGTGCAGGCCCCCGGCGCCGTCGTTGCCGAGAGCACGCGCGTGCAGGGCGAGCTCATACGCGACGTGCTGAACGAGAACCCGACCAACTTCCGCGTCTTCAGCCCGGACGAAACCGCCTCGAACCGCTGGTCCGCGGTGTTCGAGGCGACCGATCGCATGCTGATGGCCGACATCCACGAGGATGACGACCACGTCTCACGCGAAGGTCGCGTGATGGAAATGCTCAGTGAGAACCAGTGCCAGGGCTGGCTCGAAGGGTATCTCCTCACCGGGCGGCATGGATTCTTCTCCTGCTACGAAGCGTTCATCCACATCGTCGATTCGATGTTCAACCAGCACGCCAAGTGGCTCAAGGTGACGGCGAACATCCCCTGGCGGCGTCCCATCGCCTCCCTCAACTATCTGCTCACGTCGCACGTCTGGCGGCAGGACCACAATGGCTTCAGTCACCAGGATCCGGGCTTCATCGATCTTGTCGTGAACAAGAAGGCGCAGATCATCCGCGTTTTCCTGCCGCCCGATGCGAACTGCCTGCTCGAAGTGACGGATCATTGCCTGCGCAGCAGGAACAAGGTCAACGTGATCGTCGCCGGCAAGCAGCCCCAGCCGCAGTGGCTCAGCATGGAGCAGGCCATCATCCACTGCACGCTCGGGCTCAGCATCTGGCGCTGGGCGAGCTCGGACGATGGCGGTGAGTGCGATGTGGTGATGGTGTGCTGCGGAGACGTGCCCACACTCGAAACGCTCGCCGCGGTGGACATCATACGCATGCTCATCCCCGACCTGCGGGTGCGCGTGATCAATGTGGTGGACCTCATGCGTCTGCAGCCTCCGCGCGAGCACCCGCACGGCCTGCCAGATCCCGATTTCGACGCGCTTTTCACGACGGACAAGCCAATCGTTTTCGCGTTTC
>JBDZVF010000443.1:0-5207 GCA_040255575.1 Pseudomonadota bacterium
CACGCCGCCGCCGATCCCGTGGTGCGCGCGACGTTCGATGAAGCGAGCCAGGTGCTCGGTTACGACCTGTGGCAGCTCGCGCAGGAAGGGCCACAGGAACGCCTCAACCTGACGGAAGTCACTCAGCCCGCGCTGCTGGCTGCGGGCATCGCCGTGCTGAGACTGTGGATGAAGCGGGGCGGGGCAGAACCCACCGCCGTGTCGGGCCATAGTCTCGGGGAGTTCACGGCGCTCGTTGCCGCCGGCGCGCTGGACTTCTCGACTGCGATCGACGTGGTGAAGTTCCGCGGCCAGGTGATGCAGGAAGCCGTTCCCAAGGGGGCGGGCCTGATGGCGGCGGTCATCGGCCTTTCCGATGCCGACGTGGAAGCCGCCTGCCAGGAAGCCGCGCAGGGCGCGGTGGTGGAAGCCGTCAACTACAACACGGCGGGACAGGTCGTCATCGCAGGCGAGACCGAAGCCGTGAAGCGCGCCGGCGAGGCGGCCAAGGCCCGCGGCGCGAAGCGTGTGCTGCCGCTTCCTATCAGCGTGCCCTGTCACAGCAGTCTGCTGCGGGAGGCGGCCCAGAGGCTGGGCAAACGGCTCGAATCCGTGGAGTTCCGTGCTCCCCGCGCCCGCTACGTCAGCGCTGTCGACGGCAACGTCTATTCGGACCCCGCCGAGCTGCGGCCCCTGCTCATACGGCAGCTGGCCAGTGCGGTTCGCTGGCCAGCGGCGGTGCGCGGCCTCGCCGGCACGGGCGTCCGGCAGATCATCGAATGCGGGCCCGGCAAAGTGCTGACCGGACTCAACAAGCGCGTCGAAGGCGTGGAAGGCGTGGCGTTCGCGAACACGGACGATCCGGCTGCACTCGATGCCGCCCTCACTGCGACGAAAGGTTCCTGAACCATGACCGCACTCCAGAACGACCTCGCTCTCGTCACCGGCGCATCGCGCGGAATCGGTCACGCCATCGCCCTGGCACTGGGCGCCGCTGGCGCTCAGGTGATCGGCACCGCCACCACGGCGGAAGGCGCGGCAGCGCTCACCGAAGCGTTCAAGGCGAAGGGCATCCACGGGCGCGGCGCGGTGCTCGACGCGAGCAAGGCTGAGTCCGTCGAGGCACTGCTCGCCGAGCTCGAAGGCGGCGAAGGTCTGCCGAGCATCCTCGTGAACAATGCCGCGATCACGCGCGACAACCTGCTGCTGCGAATGAAGCAGGACGATTGGGACGCGGTGCTCGCCACGAACCTCACGTCCGTGTTCCGCCTGTCGAAGGCCTGCGTGAAGAAGATGATGAAGGAGCGGCGCGGCCGCATCGTCAACATCACGTCCATCGTGGGCGTCACCGGAAATCCCGGGCAGGTGAACTATTCGGCCGCCAAGGCCGGCGTGCTCGGCTTCACCAAGTCGCTCGCGAAGGAAGTGGCTTCCCGAAACATCACCGTGAACGCGGTGGCGCCCGGGTTCATCGACACCGACATGACACGCGCGCTCAGCGAAGAGCAGCGCTCCGCCCTGCAGGCGCAGATCCCGCTCGGCCGGCTCGGCTCCGCCGACGATATCGCCCAGGCCGTCCTCTTCCTCGTGTCGCCCGCGGCGAGCTACATCACGGGTGAGACCCTCCATGTCAATGGCGGCATGTACATGCCCTAAACCCTGACCGGTGGGCGAAAACCTCAATCAATTCACGCAGGTGGCACCCGGAAGGGTGTTCCCCTACAATACCGCGCCCGTTCCGGCCCCGGCCGGCGCGTGCCTCCTTATATTCAGAAGGACAGTTCCCTAATGAGCACGGTTGAACAGCAAGTTAAGGCCATCGTTGCCGAGCAGCTGGGCGTTAAACAAGAACAAGTCACCAACGATGCCTCGTTCGTCGACGATCTCGGCGCCGACTCGCTGGACACGGTTGAGCTGGTGATGGCCCTCGAGGAAGAGTTCGAAATCGAGATTCCTGATGAGGACGCCGAGAAGATCACGACGGTCCATCAGGCTATCGAGTACATCAACGAGCGCCGCACCAAGGCGTAAGTTCAACGTGGGTTGCCGCGCGCGCTACCGAGCGTTCGCTTGCATCGGCTCCGGCGCGGCGCCCCGTATCCTTCCTCATCGGCAGTTCCGCCATTCCAGTTCACAGGTCAGGTGTGAGTAAACGTCGCGTCGTCGTAACAGGGCTCGGTATTGTTTCTCCCGTCGGCAGCACTCTCGCCTCTGCGTGGGAGGCGATCACGAAGGGACGAAGCGGCATCGCCCCGATCCAGCGCTTCGATGTGAAAGCCTTCCCGGTGCGCTTCGGTGGCGAGGTGAAGGGCTTCGAGCTCGAGCAGTACATCACCGCGAAGGAAGCGCGGCGCATGGACCCGTTCATGCACTACGGCGTCGCCGCGGGCATGCAGGCCGTGGCGGACTCGGGCATCGACTTCCAGAAGACCAACCCGGATCGTTGCGGCGCCGTGTGTGGCGCGGGCATCGGCGGGCTCTGGACCATCGAATCCGAATACGATGCGTACGCGAAGGCAGGCGGCAATCCGAAGAAGATTTCGCCATTCTTCGTGCCGGCATCGATCATCAACATGATCTCCGGGCACCTGTCGATCAAGTACAACCTGAAGGGGCCGAACCTCGGCGTTGTCACGGCGTGTACCACGTCGACCCATGCCATCGGTCTTGGCATGCGCACCATCCAGTACGGTGATGCGGATGTGATCGTGGCCGGCGGCGGCGAGATGGCGACGACGCCCTGCGGTCTCGGCGGCTTCGGCCAGGCGAAGGCACTTTCCACGCGCAACGAAGATCCGGCGAAGGCGAGCCGCCCGTGGGATCGCGATCGCGACGGCTTCGTGCTGGGCGACGGCGGTGGCGCCGTCATCCTCGAAGAGCTGGAGCATGCGAAGGCACGCGGCGCGCGCATCTACGCAGAGCTCGTCGGCTTCGGCATGAGCGGCGATGCCCATCACATCACCGCCCCGCCGGAAGACGGCGCGGGCGCGCGCAACTCGATGCTGAACGCGCTGCGCGACGCTGGCCTCAGGCCGGAAGAGGTCGATTACGTCAACGCGCACGCCACCTCCACGCCGCTAGGCGACAAGGCGGAGACGTTCGCGATGAAGGGCGCCTTTGGCGAGCACGCGAAGAAGCTGGCCGTCAGCTCCACCAAGTCCATGACCGGGCATCTGCTTGGCGCGGCGGGCGTGGTCGAGGCGATCTTTTCGCTGCTCGCCATGCGCGACAACGTGGCGCCGCCGACGATCAACCTCGACCATCCCGACCCGGAGTGCGACCTGGACTTCGTGCCGAACGAGGCCCGTCAGATGAAGATCGACGTGGCGCTGTCGAACTCCTTCGGGTTCGGCGGCACCAACGGCACGGTCATCTTCCGCCGGCTGAAAGACTGATCCGCGCCCCGGGGCCTGCCGTGAGCCCCCAATCCCCCGTCGTTCGTGAGCTGCCCGTTCCGGGCAGCGTGTTGCGTGAGCTCGCCTCCCGCTTTCCCGAGCGTTACCCGGTGCTCATGGATAGCGCGGCCGAGGGCCCGCTGAGTCGCTTCAGCATCCTGGCGGCGGAAGTCTCCGCTGCGCTCTGGATCGACGCCAACGGCGTGGTGCATACCGAAGGCGTCTCGCTGCCGACAGGGCAGGGGTTCTTTCATGCGCTGGAGCAGTGGTGGCTGCGCGAGCGCACGCCCTGGGCACCCGGCGCGCCACCGCCGTTCGCGGGCGGATGGACGCTCTTCATCTCCTACGAGATGGCGAGCGAGATCGAGCCGAGACTCATCCTTCCGCGCTCCTCGCTGCCGTACAAGGCGTTTGCTCTACGCACACCCTGCGCCGTCATCCACGACCTTCACGCTGACCGCGTGTTTGCGATCGCTGAGGCGCAGTTCGCGGATCGTCTGGATCGCATCGCTGCGGAGGCCGCTTCGGTGGCCGCGAGTGCCGAGGTCAACGCAACGACGCCGCCCGCGCGCGTGAAGGCGGCGAAGCTCGAAGAGGAAGATCCGCGCATCCACATCGATCGCGTGGTGCGCGCGAAGGAATACATCCGCGCCGGTGACATCTATCAAGCCAATATCGCGCGGCCCTGGCGCGTCACGCTCGCGCAGGACGTAAGCGCTCCCCAGTTGTACGCAACGTTGCGTGCCGCGAACCCCGCGCCCTTCGCGGCCCTGGCGCAGTGGGGTGGCGCATCCATCGTAAGCTCCTCACCCGAGCGGCTTGCACGCATCTTCGGCGATCGCCGCATCGACACGCGGCCCATCGCCGGCACGCGCCCTCGAAGCCGCAAGCCCGGCGGCGACATGGCTGAAATGACCGAGCTCGCCGCGCATCCCAAGGAGCGCGCCGAGCACGTGATGCTCATCGACCTCGAGCGCAACGACCTCGGTCGGGTCTGCGAAGCGGGCACGGTGCGCGTCGATGAGTTCATGACGATCGAGTCCTACGCGCACGTCCACCACATTGTGTCGAACGTGAGCGGGCGCCTGCGCGAAGACGTCACGCCGATCGGTGCAATCCGTGCGGTATTTCCGGGCGGGACCATCACCGGATGCCCCAAAGTCCGTTGCATGGAGATCATCGCGGAACTGGAAGCCTCCGGGCGCGGCGCCTATACCGGCTCGCTCGGCTTCCTCGGACGGGACGGACGCATGGACACGAACATCCTCATTCGCACGATGACGCTGATCGGGCGCGACGTGCAGCTGCGCGCCGGCGGCGGCATCGTGGCGGACTCGATCCCCGAGCGCGAAGTGGACGAAACGCGCGCCAAGGCCCGCGGCATGATCGCCGCGTTCGAAGTGGCCGGGCATTGAGCATGAGCGTCACGCTGAACGGGCGGCCGCTCGTTGATGGCGTGTCTGCCTACGACCGCGGCCTTCACTATGGCGACGGGCTCTTCGAGACGATCGTTTGCGTGAAGGGACGGGCGCGCTTCCTGTCGCTTCATCTGGAGCGCCTGTCGCTCGGCTGCGAGAGGTTGCGGATTGCGCTGGGTGATGTGGCGCCATTGCGCCAGGAAATCGAGGCGACGGCGGCCGCCGCGCGCGATGCGCTGATCAAAGTGATCGTCACGCGCGGTGAGGCGGTGGCGCGCGGCTATGGCGCCTCGGGCACGGAGGTCGCTACACGACTCGTGTTCGGCTATCCGCTGCCGCCGGAGAATCTGGCGGCCGCTCGCGAAGGCATTCGCGCCGCCGTGGCGAAGCTTCGGTATGGAGAGAACCCGCAGCT
>JBDZVF010000444.1:0-5188 GCA_040255575.1 Pseudomonadota bacterium
CCTCAGCTGGATGCTACTGTGCCGCAGATGGGGTGTTTTTCAACAGCCTGTTAGAAGTTTGGTCATTAGAGAAGCGTGCCAGAAAAGGGTATCTGGCACTGGCTTCGCACGGCATGTCGCACGCTTCGGCATCACCGCCCCGATGCGCCGCCCCGATGCCGGGTGGGTCGAAGTCCGGCATCGAGGTGGCGGCGCCATTTCAATCAGCCGGCTCGATGGTCAGCCGGCCTTCGCTCACTTCGATTTTCACGCTCCGGCCGATCTCGAAGCCTGCCTCCCTCAGCCAGCGCCCGCGGAGGCCGATGTAGGGAACTTCGACACCCGGTGACTTCAGCGGTTTGTAGCCTACTGTGAGTCTTCGGGATTCAGTGCTGGTGTTGCTCGCTATGTACTGCTCCTGCGCATTCATGGACGCACCTCGTCCTGCTGCTGTCGCCAGAGGCACGACGCCAGGAGAGATTCGAATGCGTTCGATCTCGCGGTCTAGCGGCTGGCACGCGTGCTCGTGCAGCACGAAGACGATGTCGGTGTCTGCATCAGCGTCCTGCCGATTCAGAGCCATTACTGAGACGCTGATGACAGGGAGAATCAGGCGGAGGTGGTCGATGTGTTCGAGCAGCTCGCGGGGGAGCGAGTCGTCGTGCGTGAGGTGGATGGGTGCTAGAGTTTGGGCGGCTTGATTAGCTTCCGATTGATGAACGGATTCAGACATGGGCATCTACTCCTCGCGTGGGTGCTCATTAGGCGCTCGGCGGTGCTGCTAACACCGTCGGGTGCCGCTTTCAGGTTCGACGCCGAGAGTACGGTTTTGCGATGGAAGGGGCGATCTGCATTCGTGTTGGAAACATCGAGAAATGCAGTGCAGGTCGGCCTCGTTACTGATGAGTTGAGCCGACCGGAAGCCTGCAGAGAGGCTTACCCGCTGGGACTGCTGCTGAGCGTCGGCGACTTGCGATGGCATGGCACGATGGCGCTGCACGATCGCTCGCCACTCACAGAAAATCCTGACAGTGCCCTCCGAAGCTGAGGCAGATCCGAAAATAAACCAGGGGAAGGCCGATTCCCCCACTTTTTTCTCGCGCCGATGGCCTTCTTTCTCGCGCCAATGTGCATTTTTCGGGCTGGAAGTCTGCCGCTCGCGTTCCTGGGCCCTGGAGCGACGATTATCACGCTCACACCGCCGGAAACGGCGCATGGACGCGGATTTTCCTGCATCCCTTCTCCGACATGCTCAATGGGCCGAAAAAAAAACGAGGGGAATCGCCATTCCCCTTGTTTTGACGGCGCACTGACGGCGGCTTATCGCTTATAGAGCGGTCCGTCGATCTCGCATACGGTGCTGAGCGGCGGCGCGGTGGCGGGCTCGCCCACGACGGATACCGCGGGACGGGCGGCAATGCGCCCTGGCCAGCTAACCAGATCCGAGAACATCTGGACTTACTCGACAGGCCTGAATGGTCTCCCCCAGCACTCGCACGCCAGAGCAACCATGCCTACGTGGTTGATCGCGCGCTTACCGAGAGCATGCATTTCTGCACGTTTACCGCAGATATGCATGAAGCCATCGCAGCCGTTCACGCAGGAGAATGCTCCCCTTCCCGGCAATAGGATGGCTCCATGGAACTCGCCACTCTCGAAGCCCAGATCACCGAGCTCGTCGGTCACCTCAACTCGGCGAACTATCGCCTGCTCACCTTGCTCGCCGAGTTTGACCGGCGCGAAGGCTGGGCAGACTCCGCCACGCAATCGTGCGCGCATTGGTTGAACTGGAAGTGCGGCATCAATCTCGGCGCCGCGCGCGAGAAGGTTCGCGTTGCGCACGCGCTGGCGTCGCTGCCGCGAATCTCCGCGGCGATGGAGCGAGGCGAACTGTCGTACTCGAAAGTGCGTGCGATCACGCGAATCGCCGATGTAGCCACGGAAGAGTTGCTGCTCTCCCTCGCGCTCCACGGCACCGCCCACCACGTCGAAACCACGGTGCGTTGCTTCAGGCGCGCGCAGCAGGCGGAGGAACTCTCGCGCGAAGCCCAGCAGCAGGCCGCACGGTATGTATCCTGGATACACGACGAGAATGGCTCGCTCATCATCAAGGCATCGTTGCCGGCCGAAGCAGGCGCACTCGTCGTGAAGGCCTTGAACATCGCCGCGGAAGCCGCCTTTCGGGAGGGGCGCGTTTCCGCGGAAACGTCCGCTGCCGCGTCGGATCATCCGGCGCCAGGCGAGAAGGTGAATTCCGGCGCCCGGCGGGCGGATGCGCTCGCGCGTATCGCCGAAAGCTTTCTTGCGCATGGCGCCGAAGCGCTCGCGGCGGGCGAGCGTCATCACATCGTCGTGCACGTGGATGCGCAGACGCTCCGCGACGGCCGGGACGGACGCTGCGAGCACGAGCACGGGCCCTCGCTGCCGGCTGAAACCGCACGCCGTCTCGGTTGCGATGCAAGCGTCGTCGCGATTGTGGAAGACCAAAATGGCGAGCCCCTCAATGTGGGGCGCAAGACCCGCACGATTCCTCCGGCGATCCGGCGTGCCCTCTTCGCTCGAGACAAGGATGGGTGTCGCTTCCCGGGCTGCACGAACAGGCACTACGTTGACGGACACCACATCAAACACTGGGCCAACGGGGGTGAGACTCGGCTGTCGAACCTGGTCCTTCTGTGCCGCTTCCATCATCGGAAGGTGCATGAGGGCGGCGTCGAGGTGCAGGTGCTCGATGACGGCGCGTTGCGGTTTGTCGTGAACGGGCGTTCGTTGGAGTCACCTGTTCCGGTGCGTCAGGCTCCTGTTGCTGACCGCGACCGGCGGAACCGGGACCCGAACGTGAACCCGAACGTCACTAGCGGTAACTGGGCGCAGTTAGTTACGGACGTCTCCGCCAGCGGCACCACCATCACACCCGATACCGCCGTGACGCGTTGGCGCGGTGAACGAATGGATTACGGCTTGGCGGTCGAAGTGATGCTCTCCCGCGCACGCACGGTGCCATTGCCGGGCGACGTTTCCGCGGAAACGCATTGAGGCGTGGCCTCTCGCCCGCTAGTCGCCAGCCCAGGCCATCACGCACCCGCCGCAGCACAGCCCCTGACGGTCAGCTGAGCATCACCAGTATAGCTCTCGAGGTAGAGCTCGTCGCTACTGCGAAAGGCAGCGTCCAGACCGGCGCGCATCCGCCATCGCGTGCCGCGCGCGGAAGCCACGGCGTGCCACGCCAATCCACATCCGCCATCGCGAGCCGCGCGGCAGCCATGCCGTGCCACGCCAATCCACATCCGCCATGGCTTGGCACGCGCAGTAGCCATGCCACGCCCCGCTACCCATGAGCACGGCGCGTACGAGCCGCCGCAGGGGGCCCCAAGAGCGAGCGCCGCTGTGCAATGCATGTGGCGGTATAAACCGGCTGTGGATCTCCCGTGGCCCGTGCCGATGCATGACGACGGGCTGCGCTATCGCACGCTCACCGCTCGCACCTACTGATGCGCAGCCGGCGCCGGCGCAGGTGCTCCCCCCGCCCCAGCCGGCGGCGCAGCGCCCGGCGGCGGCCCACCGGGACCACGACCACCCGGCCCGAACGCCGGCGGCGGATTGCGCTTGAGCTCATTCGCCCGCGCCGTCAGGAACGACCGGATCGCCTCCGCGTCCTCCCCATTCAACGTGTTCTTGAACGAGATCATCCCGTTCTCGGCGAGTGCGCCCTCGACCACGATGCCCCTGAACAGCTCCGCGCTACCGAGCGCAATCGTGTAGTTGAGATCCGGGAAGCCGCTGAACAAGCGCCCGCCCTCGTGGCAGCCACTGCAGTTGCGCTGGTACAGATCCTGGCCGCGCGCGTGCATGGCCGCGTCACCGAAGTCCGTCGGCGGATTGAGCACCTGCGGCGCCGGCGGCGGGGCCGCGGGCAGCTGCACGTCGCCGTTCAGCTTGTATACGAGCAAGCGGTTCTTCCCGGCGGCGGCGGCAAAGCCGGTGCTCGCCGAGGAGATCACCGCGATGTACTGCGCGCCGTCGATCGAATACGTCACCGGGCCCGGCACCACATTGCCCTGAGTGTCGACCGACCACACCTTCTCGCCAGTGTCGGCGCGATACGCCGTGAACTTCTTGCCGGGCGCGCCCTGGAACACCAGGTTGCCGGCGGTGGTGAGCGTGCCGGCGCTGCCGCTTCCTTCGCGCTGCTCCCAGGCTGCTTTGCGTGCTACCGGATCCCAGGCAAGGAGATAGGCGCCGGGGTTCTCGACCTCGGGCTTCTTGCCTTCGGGCGGACGACCCATGCTCACATCGACCATCTGGTTGCCCAGGATGCGCCCGCCCTCCTCGGCATAGAACTGACCCACGCCACGGCGCGCGGGGAAGTACATGAGTCCCGTCTGCGGGTTGAACGATTGCGGGTGCCACACATGCGCCTGCGAAGGCAGCACGTAGAAGCCCTTGCCCGTCTTGCCGTAGTCCGCTTCCGGATTGAGGATGGGCGCCCAGTTCTTCGTCTTGTCGAAGCCGAGCGCCCAGTTGATCTTGGGGACATACGGATCCGCCGACACCACCTTGCCGGTCGCTGCTTCGATCACATAGAACACGCCGTTCTTCGGCGCCTGCATCACCACGTGCTTCGGCTTGCCATCGACGGTGATGTCCGCCAGCGTCAGCGGCGCGGTGTTATCGAAATCGAAGCCGTCCATCGGCACGGCCTGGTAGTGCCACTTGTACTTGCCGGTCTTCGCATGCACCGCGACGATCGAGGCGGTGAACAGGTTGTCGCCGCCGCCCGGCGAACGCAGGTGCGCCGGCCAAGGCAGGCCGTTACCCGTGCCGAAGATCACCAGATCCGACTTCGGGTCGTAGACGATGCCGTCCCACGTGCTGCCGCCACCGCCCTTCTTCCACCACTCGCCGGTCCAGGTCTTCGCGGCCATCGGCATCACGTCATCAGACGCGGCACCGTCCTTACCTTTCGAGGGATCGCCCGGCACAGTGTAGAACTTCCACACCTGCTTGCCCGTCTTCACGTCGTGCGCAACGAGGTAGCCGCGGGTGTAGAACTCCGCGCCACCCACACCGATGAACACTAGGCCATCGCCGACGCGCGGCGCGCCCGTGATCGAGTACTGCAGCTTCGGGTCCGCAACGCGCGCTTCCCAGGCCTTCTTGCCGGTCTTCGCATCCACGGCCACGGTGTGGTTGTCGAGCACGTTGTAGA
>JBDZVF010000445.1:0-5183 GCA_040255575.1 Pseudomonadota bacterium
CCTCCTCTGAAAGGCTGGTATCGAACACGCGCGCTCGCCCAAACTTTTCCTGCAGACCGAGTGTGGCACCGTGCACGCCGCCCTTCGGCCCAACGTCTTCACCGAACACCACGAGCTTCGGGTTGGCGGCCAGCTCGACATCGAGCGTGCGCCGAATCGCCGTCAGCATGTTGATGCGCGTCGCTTCCGGCTTTGCGACCGTCGAAACCGGAGGAGAAACGTAACCTTCAGGCGCAAGCCCTCCCTGCCGCTGAATCTCACCCTCGGCAAACACATGACAGGTAACGCGCCTCGGATCCGGCAGCGGCCTCTGCAACGCCCGCTCGACGGCTGCCTCCACGTCCTGCCGCGCTTCGCGCGCTATCGCGGACCATTCATCGGCGGTCATCACTCGCGGAACCAGCGCCGCTTGCAGGCGCATCAGGGGATCGCGCGCCCACTCGAGCGCCACCACGTCGGAAGACTTGTACGCCTGAGTGTCCTGCCCGGAATGCCCGCACAGGCGTGGAACCGTGAGTCGCAGCAAAACCGGCCCCGCATCGGCGCGGACTTGTGCGACCGCGCGATCAATGAGCGTCGACGCTTCCTGCGGGTCCGTTCCATCGCCATCGAAAATCGTGAGATTGGCGAAGGACGCGAGATTCGCGGCGATGTTTCCGCCCGGTGTCTGAAGCTCAGAGCGTACGGAGATGCCGTAGCCGTTATCCTCGATGTAGAAGAGCATCGGCAGCCGCTGGGTCGTCGCGAGCACCAGGGCCGACCAGAACCCGTTGGTCGCGCATGACGCATCACCGCCGTGCACGACCGCGATGCTTCCCTGCCAGGACGCGCCTTTCTCCATATCGCGGCGATACCGGATCGCCTGCGCCCAACCCGCAACCGGCGTGTACTGAGCGCCCACACCGCCGCAAGCAGGCAAAACCGTGACTCCACCGCGGCTCGGCATGTTGAACACCACCCCGATGTCCCGTCCGTCGCTCAGACCGCCCGCCCGCGCGAGCGGGCCCGCAGCCGCCTCGTCGAGATCGAGCCCCACCGCGAGCATCAGGGGCCGCGAGCGATAGTAGACGCCCAACCCGTCGTGCCCTTCCGTCAGGCGCAAGCCGAGCAGCAACTGACCGAGCTCGTGCCCGCGGGCCGAGAATTGGTAGAGAACTTTCTTTTCAGGCACCAGCCGAGACTCTTCGATCTCGTCGAGGGCGCGGGACGTGTGGAACAGCCGCGTGAGGCGGCGCCAGTCCACCGCCGGCAGCGACCGGGTCGTAAACCCGTGTGTATTCGAGGCCAGGGGCAGAGCGCGCGTCGCCATGGAGGCAGTCTCCGAGCCGTGGTGTCCGCACAGCTTATGCGCGATATGCCGCAATGAGCTTTCGCTTGTTGCCGTCCGGAGCGCTCCCTTGGCAATATTCTTGCCGATCTCGAGAGGCTCGCCTTCCACCCAAGGAGACGCTCACCGTGCCGAAGAACCTCGACCGCCTGGACCGCCGCATCCTCGATGAGCTGCAGGCCGATGCGCGCATCTCGAACCAGGAGCTCGCGAAGCGCGTGGGGCTATCTCCCGCGCCCTGCTGGCGCCGGCTGCACCGCCTGGAGAAGGAGGGGTTCATCGCCGGTCACGTCACGTTGCTGAACGCCGCCGCCATTGGCCTGCCCATCACCGCATACGCCATGGTGTCGCTCGAGAATCACCATCCCGAGAGCGTGAAGCAGTTCGATCAGATGGTGGCGGACCGGCCGGAAGTGCTCGAATGCCACTCGATGAGCGGCAGTAACGATTTTCTACTGCGCATCGTGGCCGCCAGCATCGGCGAATACGAGAAGTTCATGAGCACGCATCTGCTTCAGCTTCGAGCGGTGCGCTCGGTGAACACTAGCTTCGTACTCAGAACGAGAAAGCAGACGACACGCCTGCCGGTAGACGCTGCGGCAACCCCACGCGCACGCTCCTGACGCACCGCGCCTGTCTCAGATTCAACACGCCACGAAACACGCAGAAAAAAGTTTTTTTCGTGCGCCCCTTGAGTCGACGGCCCTGATGTATATATCCTGCGGCCCGTTCAATAACGAATGTTCAACAAAAGGGAGTCGCATGCTGGTACTCATGCGCAGACCGGGAGAGTCCATCCATATCGGACCCAACATCGTCGTCACCTTGGTGGCGCTGGAGCGCAACCGCGCACGCATCGGCATCGAGGCGCCGCGCGAAGTGACGATCGATCGGGAGGAAATCGCGGAGAAGAAGCGCCTCGAAAGTCTTGCGCGAGAGGACGATGCCGAAGAGGCGGCGTCGGATTCCGAGTCGAGGTGAGCGCATCGGCCGCGGCGGACCCTGACCGCCGCGCCGCACTTTCAGCGCACCTCGTGCCGGGAGGCTTCGCCGGTCGCATCCGGCGCCGGCGGAACGAGCTTGTCCTGCGCCGCGCGCATCTTCTCGATCAGGCGCGTCCAGTACCGCGGCGAGCGCGTATTGCGCGCGACGAGTGTGTACATCGCCGGCACCACCACCAGCGTGAGCACCATCGAGATCAGCACACCGTAGAGCACCACAGCACCGATCGGCTTCCTGTTCTCCGCACCCGCACCCACCGCCAGCAGCAGCGGGATCGCGCCGAACGCGCTGCAGAGGCTCGTCATCAGCACTGGCCGCAGACGAGTGGTCGCCGCTTCCACGATGGCGTCCATGAACTCGACGCCGCGATCGCGGAGCTGGTTCGCGAACTCCACGATGAGCACCCCGTTCTTCGCGGCGAGGCCGATGAGCATCACGATCGCCACCTGGCTGTAGATGTTGATCGAGATGCCGTGCACCCACATGCCGATCGCCGCGCCCACGATCGCGAGCGGCACCGTCGTCATGATCACAAAGGGCAGCTTGAAGCTTTCGAACTGGGCCGCCAGCACGAGGAACACCACGAGCAGCGCGCCCCCGAGCGTCCAGATCATCGACTGGCTCGACTTCAGGTATTCGCTCGCCTCGCCGTCGAATGACAGCCTCGCGCTCGCGGGCAGCTGCGCTTCCACGGCGCGCTGCATGAACTCGACCGCCTCGCCCATCGAATAGCCCGGCGCCAGCGTGGCGCTGATGGCGATCGAACGCAGCCGGTCGAAACGGTTGCGCGACGAGGAAGTCGCGAGCTCTTCCAGCTTGACCACGCTCGAGAGCGGAATCAGCTCGTCCCCCCGTTGCGAGCGGATATACAGGTTGTCGAGGTCGGTGGGCGACGAACGATCCTCCACCCGCCCCTGCAGGATCACGTAATACTCGCGGCCGCTCTTGATGAAGGTCGTGACGATGCGCGACCCCATCATCGTCTCGAGCGTGCGGCCGATGCTCTCCAGGGATACACCGAGCTCCGCGGCTCGCGCGCGGTCGATGGAGACCTTGATCTGCGGCTTGCGCTCTTTGTAGTCCGTATCGACGTTCAGGAAGCCCGGCTGCTGCGCCATCACGTCCATGATCTTGCGGCTCCACGCCGACAGCGTCTCGTAGTCCGGCCCGCCCAGCACCGCCTTGAAGGGATCGGCGCCGCCCCAGTTGAACGCCGTAGGCGTCACCACGCTCGAGCGCACACCGGGCAGCTCCGACACCTTCTTCCGGAGGGAGGTCGCGATCTCATCGGCCGTCCGCTCGCGATCGCCCCAGTCGTTGAGCACGATGAAGGACTGCGCACGGTTCACCTCGCCGACGCCACCGCCTCCCCCGCCACCTGGCACGCGAATGTTGTATCGCTGGATATCGCCGTACTGCCTCATCTCGGCTTCGACGATGTCTTCGAGCTGGCGCGCATACCGGTCCATGTACTGAAGCGACGCGCCTTCCGGCCCGTGGATGACGATACGCACGGCCCCGCGATCGTCGGCGGGCGTGCTCTCGCTCTGGAAGGTGGAGACGAGTGCCAGCGCGCCACCCAGGCCGGCCAGCGCGCAGATCACCACGATCCAGCAATGCCGCAGGGTTCGGCGCAGCAGCCGCCCGTACCAGGCCGAGAGGCTGACGAAGAGCTCTGCCACGCGGTCGCTGATGCGGCTGCGGGTCGCCCCACCGCGGAAGAGCTGCGACGTCATCATGGGCGTGAGCGTCAGCGCCACGAGGCACGAGAACAGGATCGACGCCGCGAGAGTGAATCCGAACTCGCTGAACAGGCGCCCGACCCGGCCGGTGAGGAACGAGATCGGCACGAAGACCGCGGACAGCACCAGCGTCGTCGCGATGACCGCGAACCCGATCTCCTTGCTGCCGTCGATGGCCGCCAGCAGGCTTGGCTGGCCGTGCTCGATGCGCCGGTAGATGTTCTCCAGCACGACGATCGCGTCGTCCACGACGAGACCGATCGCCAGCACCATGCCGAGCAAGGTGAGCACGTTGAGCGTGAAGCCCATGGCGTTCATCGCGGCGCAGGCGGCGAGGATGGAAATCGGGATCGTCACGGCCGGAATGAGGGTGGCGCGCCAGTTGCCGAGGAACGCATAGATCACCACCAGCACCAGCGTGAACGAGATGCTGAGCGCCACCAGTACCTCGTGCAACGACGCTTCGATGAACACCGCGCGATCGATGTTGATGCCGAGTTGCGTGCCTGCCGGCAGGTCCTCGTTGAGCGCGGCGATCTCGGCGCGCACCCGCTTGGCTACTTCCAGTGCGTTGGCGTTAGCCTGGGCTTCGATGCCGACCGAGACGCCCGGGACGCGGTTGGTGCGCGCGATCGTGCGCTCGTTCTCTGCGGCGAGCTCCACGTCCGCCACATCCGCGAGCTTCACGAGATAACCGTCGGGCCCGCGGCCGATGATGAGGTTGCGGAAATCCTCGGCTGTCTGGAAACCGGTGGCCGTGTTGAGCGAGAACTCCCGCGAGCGGGATTCGATGCGGCCGGCCGGAATCTGCACGTTCTCCCGGTTCAGCGCCGCCTCGATGTCATTCACGGTGAGGCGCCGGGCGGCGAGCGCGGTTCGATCGATCCACACCCGCATGGCATAGCGACGATCACCAGACAGGCGCACGCGCGCCACCCCGGGAATGGCGGCGAAGCGATCGACCACGTAGCGCTCGGCGTAATCCGTGAGCTCGAGGCTGCCGAGCGAGTCGCTCGACAGGTTCACGAACATGATCGGCTCGGCACTGACGTCGGCCTTGGAAATCTCGGGCGGATCGGCCTCTTCCGGCAGCTGGTTCAGCACCCGGCCCA
>JBDZVF010000022.1:0-28181 GCA_040255575.1 Pseudomonadota bacterium
ATCTCGGCATCGCTGTCGGCCGAGAAGCGGTTGATCGAAATCACCGCCGGCAGGCCGAACTTCCTGACGTTCTCGACGTGCCGCTGCAGGTTGGTCATGCCGACCTCGAGCGCCTTGAGATTCAGCTCGAGCGATCGCTTGCGCACTTCCGGCCCGATGGTGCCCATGGCGGTGAGGTCGCCGGCGGTGCCGTAGGCGAGGCCGAGCTGATACTCGAGGTCGAGGTCGCCGGGATCGCGTCGATGCAGCTCTTCGAGAATGGTGATGGCGCGGGCGACATGGGGGAGCGCCGCCTTGTTGCCGGCATCGAGCGTGAGGTTCATCGCGTGAACCCTCAACGCATCGGCGAGTGCAACCTGGCGGGCCTGGCTCTGATCAGTGCGCGCGAGGGATTCGAAAATGTCCGTCGCACGATGCGAGCCGGCGACGGCGCGCTTCGTCTCACCAAGCAACAGCAGCAGCCGGCTTTGCTGGAGATAACTCTGCGCCAGCGCCGCACGTTGCGCGGGATCCGTGGGGTCCGCGGCGACGAGCGGCTCGAGCAGATCGATCGATTTCTGATAGCTCGCGATGGCTTCCCGGGGCTGGCCCGTGTTCGCGTTGTAGGCCTTGCCCTGGATGTCCGCCACCTTGGCGTAGGCGACGGCGATGTCCTGCTGGAGCACGTGACTTCGGTGAGCTTCGCTGGCGAGGGCGCCCAGGTACTGCTGTGCCGTGCTGACCAGAAGCTCGCGAGCCGCAGTGGATCCCGGCAAGTCCTTGATGGCGTCGTGAAGCTGGAACATCGAAAGCTCCGCGAAACCGCGCACCGTGTCGACGTGCCGCTCCGCGCGCGCCCGCTGCTCTTCCGCAATGTGTGCCTGGTGAAGCGACGCGACGATGCCTCCTGTCAGCATCATCGCGAACACACCCCCCGCGATGATGGCGAGCTTGCGACGCTTTACGAACTTGCCCGCGCGGTAGGCCAGCTGACCACCGCGCGCGTTGACGGGCAGGCCATCGAGGTAGCGCCGCACGTCTTCGGAAAGCTCATCCGCGGACCGATACCGTTTCTCCGGCTCCTTGCGCAGGGCGCGCAGCGTGATCGCATCGAGATCGGCATCCAGCTTCTCGCCTGGCCTCCGCTGCGCCGGCGGGAGTGCCACACTCGGCCGCGTCGGCTCGCTTTCGCAAATCTCGCGAATCGCTTCGTGCAGCGGCACGACGTTCAGCAGATACGGCAGCCGCCGCGTGAGGAGCACGTACAGGATCACCCCAAGCGAGTAGACGTCGCTCGCAGTGGTGATGGTCTTGCCGAGCACCTGCTCGGGGCTCGCGAACTCCAGCGTCAGCGTGTTTACGCTGGTCACGGTCTGCGCTGGGGCGGTCTGCACGAAATCGGGTTGCAGCAGCTTCGCGATGCCGAAATCCAGCAGCTTCACCGTGCCATCCGCCGTCACGAGAATGTTGGCGGGTTTGAGATCGCGATGAACGATCAGGTGCTGGTGCGCGTGGCTTACCGCGGAGCAGATGTCACGAAAGAGCCGCAGGCGCGCACCGATGGGCAGCTTGTGCTCTTCGCAATAGCGATCGAGCGGCAAGCCCTCCACGAGGTCCATCACGAGATACGGGAGGCCCTCTTCGGTTGCGCCACCATCGATGAGCTGCGCGATGTGGGGATGATCGAGCCTTGCGAGAATCTGCCGCTCGGCGCGCAGGCGCCTGAGAATGAAGCTTGCCGGCAAGCCCGAGGGGACGAGCTTGATCGCGACCTCTTTCTCGTACTGCGCGTCGATGCGCCGGGCGCGATAGACCTCGCCCATGCCGCCGGAGCCGATCAGCGCGACGATCTCGTACGCGCCCAGCCGACGACCGATCCAGCGCTCCTGTTCCGACGTCAAGACATGCCCCGCCCGCAGCCTGCGCGATATTAGCCTCTCGGCGCAGTGGCTTCAGCACAGTCGCGACCGCAAGCCCCCCGGCCGCGCGCTGAAGGTGCGCGCTAGATTTCGATCTCGATCCAGGTCGGCGCGTGATCGCTCGGCTTCTCCCAGCCGCGCACCTCGCGTTCGACACCCGCATTCTTCAGCATCTTCGCCGCGATCGGGTTCAGCAGGAGATGATCGATGCGGATGCCGGCATTGCGCTCATAAGCGTTCCGGAAGAAATCCCAGAACGTGTAGATCGTCTCATCTGGATGGATGGTGCGGACCGCATCGGTCCATCCCTGGCTCATCAAGCGGTCGAAGGCTTCGCGCGTCTCCACACGGAACAGCGCGTCGTTGACCCAGCGCTCAGGCTTGTACACGTCGTTCGGGGTGGGAATGACGTTGAAGTCTCCCGCGAGCACCACCGGCCGATCGGCGCGCACCAGCTCCGCCGCGTGCCTGATCAGGCGCTCCATCCAGCTCAATTTGTAGTCGAACTTTGGCCCGGGCGCCGGGTTGCCGTTCGGCAGATAGAGGCAGCCCAGCAGCAGCTCACCTAGCGTCGCTTCGATGTAGCGGCTGTGCACGTCTTCCGGATCGCCCGGCAGCACGCGGCGCACTTCCACCGGCGTCACGCCTTTCGACAGAATCGCTACGCCGTTCCAGCTCTTCTGGCCGTGCCAGATCGCCTGGTACCCGGCGTCGCGGATGACGTCGGCCGGGAAATTTTCGTGAGGCGCCTTCAGCTCCTGCAGACACACCACATCCGGTGAGGTCTGGTTCAGCCACTTGAGCAGATTCTGCAGCCGTGCGCCGATGCCGTTGATGTTGTACGTGACGATCTTCATGGGTGCTCAGGAAATGTGCGCTTCCGCGTTCGGCGAGCAAGGTGACTCGTGCCGGTGCGCATACTACCTGACCCCCGCGTCGGCCGGACAGCGCGGCCAGCCGGACAGCGCAGGTAATCGGATGCGCAGCTATTGCGAGCGCTGGACCGTCGGCTGTTTGGCCGGCTGCAGGGCGTTGTGAATATTCGCAGCCGTGTTGATCAGCGCGATGTGCGTGAGCGCCTGCGGAAAATTGCCGGTCTGCCGGCGGCTGAGCGGGTCGTACTGCTCGGCAAGGAGTCCCACGTCGTTTGCCACGGCCACGACGCGATCGAACAGCTCCCGCGCGCGGGGGAGGTTGCCCATGAGCACATGCGCGTCGGCCAGCCACAGCGTGCACGCCAGGAATGCGCCTTCGAGCGGCTCCAGCTCACCGGCCCGTTTCTGGCGCGGGTCGTGCCGGAGCACGAAACCCTCGCGCATCAGGTGCCGCTCGATCGCCGCGATCGTGCCTTGCATGCGCGAGTCGTGCGGCTCGATGAAGCCAAGCGTCGGCAGCAAGGCGAGGCTCCCGTCCAGGTAAGGTCGGCCGTAGGCTTCGATGAAGGTATTGTTCCGGGCATCGAAGCCGCGAGCCAGGATGTCTGCGCGAATCTTCTCGCGAACCGCGCTCCACTTTTCCACGTGGCCTTTCAGTCCGAACTGGCGTGCGCTCTTGATGCCGCGATCGAACGCCACCCAGCACATCACCTTCGAGAACACGTAGTGCTCGCCCATGCCGCGGGCTTCCCAGACGCCGGCATCGGGGCGGTCCCACGCTTCGGCGAGGTGGGCGAGCAGCGCGCATTCCAGCGCCCACGTGGCTTCATCGAGCTTCACGTTTGCCTTGCGCGCCTGGTGAAACGTGTCCATCAGCTCGCCAAAGACGTCGAGTTGCAGCTGCGCGTGCGCGGCGTTGCCGATGCGCACCGGGCGAGAGCGACCATAGCCCGGCAGCCAGCCGGCTTCCCATTCGAGCAGCCGCCGCTGCCCGGTGATGCTGTACATGATCTGCATGTCGCGCGGCGAGCCGGCGACCGAACGCAGCAGCCATGCATGCCAGGCGCGTGCTTCACCGGTGTAACCGTTGTTGATGAGCGCGAGCAGCGTAAAGGTTGCATCACGAATCCAGCAGTAGCGGTAGTCCCAGTTGCGCGCGCCGCCGATGCGCTCCGGCAATGAGGTTGTCGGCGCGGCAACGATCCCGCCTGTGGGCATGTAGGTGAGCGCCTTCAGCGTGATCAGCGAGCGCTGCACGAGATCGCGATACGGGCCTGTGTTGTTCGTGTTGTGCGAAGACCATTCGCGCCAGAACTCTTCCGTTGCAGTGAGCGCTTCCTGCGCATCGATGGCCGGAGGCACATCGTGGTGAGAGGCGTCATAGGTCAGCACGAACGGAATGGAGTCGCCTTCGGCGACCTCAAAGTCCGCGACAGTGGTGAGATCCTCGCCGTGTGCCTGCACGGGTGTGCGCAACGTCGTCATGTCAGGGCCGGCGATGGCCAGCATGGTGCCGTCCTCGAGTCGCCGAACCCACGGCACATTCGAGCCAGAGCTGAATCGCAGCACCAGGTGCATTCGCATTCGCACGGTGCCGGCGTCGCCTCGGACGATGCGGACGACATCCGACGCGCGGCCGCGCGGCGGCATGAAGTCGATGAGAGTGACCGTGCCGGTAGCAGTTCGAAACGTGGTCTCCAGAATCAGCGTGGAGTCGCGATAGCGGCGCTTCGTCTCCTGCACCGGGTCGCGCGGGGCGAGCAGCCAGCGGCCGTGATCGCTCGTGCCGAGCAGGGCCGCGAAGCACGCGTCTGAATCGAAGCAGGGCCAGCACAGCCAATCGATGGATCCGTTGCGGCCGACGAGCGCGGCCGTGAGGCAGTCACCAATCAGCGCGTAGTCTTCTATTCGAGAGGGGAGGTCGGCCATGGTTCGCGTCACATCGGTGAATCCACCGGATATAACGCACGATCAGGCGGCGGGGTTCGACTCCCTCGCCGTCACCCTTTCGCGTCTGAAAGGCAGCTCCCGATCCTGACAGGCCGACCTGCCCACGGGCGAGGCCCATCTGGTGGAACGGGGGGTTGCTCGGAAGCGGCCCTCACACGCCTGTATGACTTGCGCTCCGGTGTGCTATCTCTGGGCCGCGGGCGACGTTCGTCGCCAAGGGGGCAAGTTGCGATAACAACCTTTCCCGGCCACGAGCCGATGGCGCCGGCTGCCACTAGAACAACAACAAACCAATCCGCGGCGCTCACAACTTCAGGGGGTAACCATGGAAAGAGAGATCGTTGCGAGTATTGCGGGCAGCGTTGCGCTGGTGCTCGCGGGACAAGCCGCAGCCCAGGAAAGCATTCTTCAGGAAGTGACGGTCACGGCAACCCGTCAAGTCGAAACGGTGAATCGGGTTCCGCTCAGTATCCAGGCGGTGACCCAGGACAACATGGATCGGCAAGGCATCAAGAACAGCGCCGATCTCGTTCGGGCCGTGCCGGGCCTTGCCACCGTGCAGAACCCCGGCGGCGCGCAGCAGACGTTCTCGATACGCGGCATCGTGGGTGGCACGGGCGCGGCGACGACGAGCGTCTACCTCGATGACACGAACCTCACCAAGCGCGCCAACGGCGGCGTGGCCCAGAACAACGGTGTGGTCGCACCGCTGCTCTATGACCTCGAGCGCGTGGAAGTGCTGAAGGGCCCGCAAGGCACGCTATATGGTGGTTCGTCCCAGGGCGGCACGGTTCGCTACATCACACCGCTGCCGAGTCTCACAGAGTTCAGCGGATCCGCGCGCGTGGAGGGCTCCACCATGGGCGGACGAAGCGATCTCAGCGATGAGGTGGCGGGCGCGTTCGGCGGCCCGATCGTGCAAGACCGGCTTGGGTTCCGCGTCAGCGCGATCCGGCGATACACCGGCGGGTGGATCGACGTCGTGAGCGCGTACAACAACGATACAATTCGCGAAGATGCCAACTCGATGACGGAATGGGCCGCGCGGGCCTCGCTGCTCTGGCAGATCTCCGACACGGTCGACGCGCAGCTCTCCGGCTATCACGTCGATAACAAGAGCGCCGGCGGGCCCAACTCGCAGACGGCCGTCTTTCTGCAGAACCAGCAGCCTGCGCCCGCAAGCACCACCTTCACGACGCAGACTCGCTGCATCACGACTAACACCCGCACCGCGCCGCTCGCGCAGCCCGGGGGCAATTCAGGTACGCCGTTCATTCCGGCAAGCGTGGCGCCCGGCGCGAATGGCCAGTGCCCCGCGAACACACTGTTCGTGCGCCCAGGCGTGACGTATGGCCCGTTCCGCACGGGGCGGGATATCTCCCTCGCGCTGAATCGCCAAAGCGTCATCGGCAGCACCTCGGAAGCGGACGTGTTCGCCTTCACGCTCAACTGGAACATCAGTGACAAGCTGGACTTCAAGTCGGTCACGTCGTACCTCGGCGACGAGGGTGCGAGCAACACGATCGGCGGCGAAGAATGGGTGTCCACCGCGCCGGGCACGGGCCAGCGCACGACCCTCGACCCCACGCGCTCCGGCTTTCCGCTCTTTGGCCCGCTCCTTTCCGATCCCCTGATCGGCGACGGCTACGCGGGTTTCTTCGATGCCAGGAACAATCGTCACGGCATCGAGCAGGAGTTGCGTCTCACCTATGCGGGGGAATCCCGGTTCAGCTGGGTTGCGGGCGCCTACTTCTCGCACGCGAACACGGATGTCAGCTACATCTATCGCACCGACGTCGCTGTAATGGATGCAGCACTGAGGCTGATGTATGGCGATATCAACGGCCCCGGCGCCAACACCAGCGAGAGCACCGCGCGCTATGGCCTGGCGAACGATGGAGGCTTTCAGGCGAACCTGCGCGCGGACATCCTCGACGAGGAGACTGCCGTATTCGCCGAAGGCAACTTCTGGGTCGTGCCCGACCGGCTCCGCGTGACCGCGGGCCTGCGCTATTCCAAGGTCGATCTCGATTACAACCAGCTCAACTATGGCCAGTTCAGCGGCCGGCTTGCGAGCTCCAACGGCGCGCTCACGGCGGGCAAGAGCTCAGACAAGCCGGTGACGCCGAAGGTGGGCGTGCAATACCAGCTCACCGATGACAAGATGGTCTATGCGAGCGCCAGCAAAGGCTTCCGTGCCGGCGGGGTGAGCTCGCAGGTTTCCCAGACCATCTGCCAGACCGCGCTCGACAATCTCGGCATCACCGCCGCGGATATTCCGCCCGCGTTCGGGCCAGACACGGTGTGGAGCTACGAGCTCGGCGGCAAGTTCCGGCTGTTCGAGCGCCTGCAGATCAACCTCGCGGCCTTTCGCATCGACTGGAAGGATGTGCAGGTCACCACCACGCTCACCTGCGGCCAGGGGTTCACTGCGAACGGCGGCAAGGCGCGCAGTGAAGGCGGCGAGATGTCGCTCGAATACCGGCCCGTCGATCCGCTCTACCTCTACGTGAATGCGAGCTACATCGACGCGCACTACATCGACCCGGTCACCGGGCCGGTTGGTGCGAACGCCACCGTGCAGCCGGTACCGAGCCTCAATGCGGGCGACAAATTCAATGTGCCGCCGTTCTCGATGAGCGCCGGGGCGCAGGTCAACTTCTCGCTGCCAGGGGATGTGAGGAGCTACGTGCGTCTCGACGGCACGTATCAGAACGACTATGTGGCCGGCGCCACCTTCGGATCATCGGGCTACCCCGCGAATTACTTCGTGCGGAACAACCCGTCGCGCACCCTGCTGAACCTGCGCGGCGGCGTGGTCATGCACAACGGTCTCGACCTCAGCGTGTTCGTCCAGAACCTGCTGGACGAGGACAAGCTGCTCGATGGATTCGGCGATGGCCGCGGCTGCACGCCCCCGGCGGGGCAGGCGGCCACTCCGGACTGCAGCAACTACGGCACGTACAGCCCCTTCGTGCAGCAGACCTATGAGCAGCCCCGACGCTACGGCGTGCAGCTGAACTACCGGTTCTAGAAGGCCCCCAAACGAAAGGGCCCGCGCATGATGCGCGGGCCCTTGTCGTTGCGACACTTCGAAACGCGAATCAGGCGTTCGCGGCCTGCTTCGCCTTCGCCACTTCCGCAATGACGGCGTCGGACACGTTCCTCGGCACCGGATCGTAGTGCGAGAACTCCATCGTGTACGAAGCACGACCGCTCGTCATGCTGCGCAGATGGCCGATGTAGCCGAACATCTCGGAGAGCGGCACGTGCGCCACCACCGCGATGTTCGTGCCGCGCTCGATCTGGTCGAGAATGGTGCCGCGACGGCGGTTCATGTCGCCGATCACATCCCCGAGGTAGTCGCCCGGGGTCACCGTCTCGACCTTCATCACGGGCTCGAGCAGGATCGGGTTGGCCTTGCGGATCGCCTCGCGGAAGCAGGCCTTGGCGGCGATCTCGAACGTGAGCGCGTTCGAGTCGACGTCGTGGTAGCTGCCATCCGTGAGCCGCGCGCGGAAGTCCACCGTCGGGAAGTGCGCGAGCACGCCGTCTTCCTTCTGGATCTTGAGACCCTTCTCGACCGACGGCACGTACTCACGCGGCACCGAGCCGCCGACCGTCTCGTCGACGAACTCGAAGCCCTTGCCACGCTCGAGCGGCTCGAAGGTGATCCACACTTCGGCGAACTGGCCCGAGCCGCCGGTCTGCTTCTTGTGCACGTACTGCTCGGAGATCGGCTTCGTGATCGTCTCGCGATAGGCCACCTGCGGCTCGCCCATCACGCCTTCGACGTTGAACTCCGTGCGCATGCGGTCGAGCGTCACCTCGAGGTGCAGCTCGCCCATGCCGCGCAGGATGGTCTGGCCCGTGTCGCGGTCCGTCTCCAGGTGCAGCGAAGGATCGGCGCGCACCATCTTGCCGAGCGCGGTGTTGAACTTCTCCTGATCGCCCTTGGCCTTGGCCTTGACGGACACCGAGATCACCGGATCCGGGAAGCGCATGCGCTCGAGCACCACCGGGTGGTTCGCGTCGCACAGCGTGTCGCCGGTGTCGGTTTCAGCCAGCGACACGAGCGCGATGATGTCGCCCGCGCGCGCCTCTTCGATCGGGTTCGCGTCCTTGGCGAACATCTCGACCATGCGGCCGATCTTCTCGCGCTTGCCGCGCGTGGTGTTCATGACCGACATGCCCTTGGTGAGGACGCCGGAGTACACGCGCACGAAGGTGAGCGCGCCGTACGCGTCGTTGATCACCTTGAACGCGAGAGCCGCGAACGGCTCGTCATCCGAGGTCTTGCGCTCACCGACCGGGTTGCCGTCCGCATCCACCGTCTTGATGGCTTCGACGTCCGTCGGGGCGGGCAGATAGTCGATCACCGCATCCAGCACCTGCGTCACGCCCTTGTTCTTGTAGGACGAGCCGCACAGCACCGGGTTGAACGCGCCGCTGATCGTGCCCTTGCGCAGGCACTTGCGCAGCGTCGCGGCCGACGGCGCCTCGCCGGATTCGAGGTACTTCTCCATCGCGTCATCGTCCTGCTCGAGGCAGGTGTCGACGAGCTCGGAGCGGTACTTCTCGTAGTCGTCGAGGATCTTGCGGTCGCTCGGCACGCTGATGTCGAGAAGGTCCGCCAGGTTCTTCGAGTTCGACTCGTTGATGTCGATCTTCTGCCAGGTCGCGTCCTTGTCGTCCGAGTCCCAGACGTAGGCCTGCTGGGTGACGAGGTCGACCATGCCCTTGAAGTTGTCTTCAGAGCCGATCGGGATCTGCACGGGCAGCGGACGCGCGCCGAGGCGCTTCTTGATCATGTCCACGCAGCGCAGGAAGCCCGCGCCGCTGCGGTCCATCTTGTTCACGTAGCACAGGCGCGGGACCTTGTAGTTGTCCGCGAGGCGCCAGTTGGTCTCGGACTGCGGCTCGACACCGGCCACGCCGTCGAACACGACGACCGCGCCGTCGAGCACGCGCAGGGAGCGGTTCACCTCGATGGTGAAGTCCACGTGGCCCGGGGTGTCGATCACATTGATCTTCTTGTCGCGCCAGAAGCAGGACACGGCGGCCGACTGGATCGTGATGCCGCGCTTCTGCTCCTGCTCGAGATAGTCCGTCGTCGTCGACGTCTTCAGATCTTTCGTATCGTGGACGTTGATGATCGTGTGCTTGCGGCCCGTGTAATACAGGATGCGCTCTGTAGTCGTGGTCTTGCCGGCATCGACGTGGGCGATGATGCCTATGTTGCGAATGTCGGAGAGGGCCGTTGTACGAGGCATAGCAGGTTTCCGTTACAGGTTTGAACGCGCGCCGACCTTTGGGCCGCGGGTGCCCCTCGATGTTCGAAGAGACGCCAAGTGCGCGGATTTGAAGGGGTACGGGAATTTTGGGGCGCGCAGATTAGCAGGAAGTCGTGCAAATCACGAGCCATTCGACGCACGGCCGTTCGCGGGCCGCCAAGCTTGTCGGGCGGCGCCGCCGGGTGTGCGCAAATGGCTCATGTCACAGGGCTTTTGCCAGCTTTTTCCCGCCACCCCGGAGCAGTGGCCGCTCGCGGTCATGACCGCGAGAGCCGGCAAAATGAGGGTCGTTGCGGCAAACCACAAGGGGCTTTCCGCGCCTTCCGCGCTCCCGGGCTCCCCTTGCGCCCGGCGTCAGCTCATCGGCAACCGGTCCCGCAGGTTCAGCCAGCCGCGCGCCACCCGGTAGATGACCCACGCGCCGAGCAGGAGCGCGCCCACGTACCACACGGCGAATCCCACGAAGATGATCGCGGTGAGCGCGGAGAAGATGAAGAGGATCGCCATCCACAGGAACGCATACCAGAACGTGCGGATCTGCCAGCTGAAGTGCGAGTCGAGCCAGGTGCCGCGCACGGACGAGCGTTTCACGTAGTTCAGGATCACGGCGATGATCGACGGCGCGCTGAAGATGAATCCACCGATGACCGTGGTCGCCGTCGAGAGCACCCCCATGGCCACGCCGAAGGCGTGCAGGGCGTAGATGACGTTCGTGTACGTGATGAGGGATCGATCGACGGGAGTGCCGTCCGGCGTAATGGGCTGCATGGTTGCGGGAAACCTCCGGTGTGCGGGAAGAACACTCGCTGCCCGCGAAGGTTGCAGCGAGGAGCGCTTGCGCAGGGGCAGCCTACTGAGGGCGCTGGGTAGTCACTTGACTGTCCGTCCCCTTGACTCATCCGTAAGTAATAACTTACCTTCCGCGCCCATGGCCCGTTCCTCCGCCGCACTGAATGGCTTCGCCGCCCTCGGCGACCCCACGCGCCGAAAAATCTTCGAGCTCGTGGCGGAAGAACCCTCCGCCGTCGTGGACCTGGCCCGCGTGCTCCCCGTGAGCCGCCCCGCCGTCTCCCAGCACCTCAGGGTGCTGAAACACGCCGGCCTGGTCATCGAATCCGCGGAAGGCACCCGCCGCATCTACCGGCTCGATCCGCGCGGTATCGGCGCCATGCGCGACTGGCTCGATGCCCACTGGGCGAGCGCTCTCGGGGCCTTCAAGACCTTCGTCGACGAGCAGGCCGACGAGGAGGATGCCGAGTGAGCATTGCCCCCATCGTGCAAACCGTTGTCGTCAAGGCGAAGCCCGCGCGTGCCTTCGAGCTGTTCGCGCATCACATGGAGCAGTGGTGGCCGAAGGGTCGCACCATCGGCAAATCTCCCCACGTCGCCATCGTCGTGGAGCCTCGCGCCGGGGGCCAGTGGTTCGAGCAGGATGAGCAGGGCGTCGCGACGCACTGGGGCAAGGTGCTCGCGTGGGAGCCGCCCTCGCGCCTGCTCCTCGGCTGGCAGATCAATTCGCAATGGGTTTACGACCCAGGCTTCGTGACCGAGGTCGAGCTCACCTTCGCGCCGGCGGAAGGCGGCGGCACGCTCGTGCGGCTCGAACATCGCCATCTCGAACGCTTCGGCGCGGATGCGGCGAAACACGCCGACATGCTGCGCGGAGGCTGGCCCGGTCTCGTCGCCGGGTTCGCTCGATACGCTGACGCTCATCCCTGAAGGAGCCCTTCGCCATGTCCCACTTCATCGTTCACAGCATTCCGGGAAGCCC
Source organism: Pseudomonadota bacterium (assembly GCA_040255575.1). Lineage (GTDB taxonomy): Bacteria > Pseudomonadota > Gammaproteobacteria > Steroidobacterales > Steroidobacteraceae > JADGHX01. The sequence continues at coordinate 11,789 of JBDZVF010000022.1, forward strand.
ATACGGTCGGGCCGTGCTCGCCACGCTCGCGGAGAAGGGTGTGAGTTGTCGACTCGTGCCGGTGGCGCCCGGCTCCCTGAAAGTGGAGCCGCACACCTCGCGCCATCCATTCGGGCGCGTTCCGGTGCTGGATCACGATGGCTTCATGGTCTACGAGACGCAGGCCATCGTGCGCTACCTCGATCGCGTGGTTCCCGGCCCGATCCTGACCCCGACGGACCCGAAGCTCGCCGCGCGCATGGACCAGGTGATGAACGTCTGCGACTGGTATCTCTTCCCGGGCGCCGGTACCGTCATCGCATTCCAGCGCATCGTGGGGCCGCGCATCATGGGATTGGCGCCGGACGAAGCGGCCATCACCCAGGCCATGCCGAAGGCTCACGCGGTGTTCGCGGAGCTCTCACGCCTTCTCGGCGACAACAGCTACTTCGCGGGCGATCGGGTGACGCTCGCGGATCTGATGATCGCCGCCCAGCTCGATTTCATCGCGCAGACGCCGGAGTGGGCGCCACTCAGCGCCGCCGCCCCGAACCTCGTTTCCTGGCTCGCCCGCATGAACGAACGCGTGTCCATGAAGCAGACAACCTGGGAACGAGTGGCCGAGATGGCCGCCGTCGCCGCGCAGGCCGCGTGACCGTACCGGCAATCCTCTGGCGACACCCGAACCGCGGGATTCCGGTGCCGAACGAGTCCGCCCGACCCCCGGTCACCCGTGCGGCCAGCCTGCGGTGAAAGGTGCCTTGCGACGGTCTTCTACAGGCGCCAACATGCCGCGCTCGTTTCCCTACAGAACAACCGGAGTGGACCATGTGCGACCAAGACACCTACGAGGACGCGATCGCCTACCAGCTCAGGAACAAAGAGCTGTCACGGCGCCAGTTTGGCGCACTGGGCCTGGGGGCGGGCCTGGTGGCGATGCTGCCGCCCGTAGCGAACGCCGCTGAAGTCACCGAATCGGAAGTCGAGATCAAGACGCCCGATGGCACGTGCGATGCCCACTTCGTGCACCCGGCGAAGGGTTCGGCCCCCGCGGTGCTCGTGTGGCCGGACATCTTCGGCCTGCGCCCGGCCTTTCGGCAGATGGGGAAACGGCTGGCCGAGTCGGGCTATGCGGTGCTGACGGTGAACCCGTTCTATCGCGTGAAGCACGCGCCGACCGGCGCGGCCACCGACTTCCAGGATCCCGCCAAGCGTGACGGTCTCATGAAGCTGATGCAGAGCCTGACGGCGGAAACGAACACGACCGACGCCAAGGCCTTCCTCGCCTGGCTCGACAAGCAGTCCGCCGTCGACACGAAGAAGAAGGTGGGCACCACGGGCTACTGCATGGGCGGCCCGCTCGTCATGCGCACGGCGGCGGCCGTGCCGAATCGCGTCGGCGGGGCGGCCTCGTTCCACGGTGCCGCGCTGGTCACCGACAAGCCGGACAGCCCGCACCTCCTGATCCCGAAGATGAAGGCGCAGTTCCTCATCGCGATCGCCGACAACGACGACCAGAAGGAGCCGAACTCCAAGACGGTGCTGAAGGAGACCTTCGACAAGAATCGCCTGAAGGCGGAAGTCGAGGTGTACAAGGGAGCGCAGCACGGCTGGTGCCCGCCGGACTCCGGTGTGTACAACATGGATCTTGCCGAGAAGGCGTGGAGCCGGTTGCTCGCGACCTTCAAGACGGCGCTCGTCTGATCGCCAGCGGCCAAGAAGCAAAGGGCGCGAACCCTCGGGTCTCGCGCCCTTTTTCTTCAGAGCTTCGGGATACGGATGCGGCTGATCATCAGCGACCCGGAGAGCGCGAACAGCAGCGCGAGCGGGTGCAGGGTGAAGCCCGCGAGCTTCACCGCGCCGAACCAGAGGTTGTCGCGAATGGCCCCCTGCGAAGCGGCGACCGCGATCATGCACACGAGCGCGAAGGATGTCGGGATGGGCGTGCCTTCGAAATACTTCACCTTGCCGCTGCCGCCTGAGATCTCGTCCGCGGTCACGTTGTAGCGCGCGAGGCGCGAAACGCCGCATGCGACGAAGAAGCCGAGAATGATGCGGTCATACATGCCCTGCATGCCCACCGCATAGGCGAGCACGGCCGGGGCCACCCCGAACGAAATCACGTCCGCGAGCGAGTCGAGCTCGCGCCCCATGGCGGAAGACTTCTGGCGCCAGCGCGCGATGCGCCCATCCAGGATGTCGAAGATCAGCGCAGAGAGCACGAGCGCGCACGCGACGTAGATGCGGCCGACGTCGCCCGACTGCAGGTACGTCATGCTGGAGAAGAGCGCGCCCGTGCCGCTGATGGCGTTGCCGAGCGTGAACCAGTCCGCCATGTGAAACTCGCGGATCATCGAAAATGCCTTGCGCGGCGCCTTGTGCACTTCGGTGCTCATTCTTCCGATTTCTCCTGCTCTTCGAGCTCACGCGCACGCCGGGTGGCCCGCTCCAGCACCTCCTTCGAAGGCATGCCCGACCTTGCCCGGGTGCGGAGCGCAAACAGGGTGCCCGCCACGAACGCGAGCACGACCACGAACACCACGATCGCCGTAATCATGGCCACGCATCTTAACGTCGGCGGGGAGGGTGTACCGAATCGAAAAGGGCCCGCTCGATGCGGGCCCCTGGAGCCAAGCGGCTTACTTCGCCGTGGCGGCGGAAGGCGGCGGCGGACCGCGGCCCGGGCCACCGGGCAGCCCTTCGAGCAACTTGCCGTCCGCTGTCTTCACCCGAACGAAGAAGCCGCCGGGGCGGCCGTCGCGCAGCGGGTAGTAGTCGATGGTGACCTTCTGGCCTACCTGCAGCGAGCGGCTGTTCCAATGGTGCCGCCCGAGCCAGCTCGGGCTCATGCCTTCGAGGCCGAACTGCTGTTCCTTGCCGTTCTTGCCGGGCACCTTCAACCAGATGAAGGCGTGCGGCTGCGTCCACTGGAACTTGTCGATGACGCCCTCGAGCTGCTTTTCCTTGCCCCACTCGAACATGGCGGTGGAGTGGTGGGCACTCGCGGTGAAGCCCAGCAGCGCGGCGGCGAGGCCGGCCAGCGCCGGGCCGATGAATTTCTTCAGTGTCACTGGTTACTCTCCTGGCTTGCGCTCGAGACTGAAGCCCGCGTTACCGTGCTCGTCGACGAAGTCATGGTTGTTCTGGGCACAGACGTATTCGTACATGTGCCAATCCTTGTGCCTAGCGTACCGCGACGTCGTGGTATACGGCTCGAGGAACACTGCCGGATCCTGCACAGTGGTTTCGATTGCGAGGGTGTCGGGATCTTCCAGCCGGATGCGTTCCGTGACCTTGAACTGGTCGCTGTGCCCGACGATTCCCTGCATCGGGCTCGTCTCCGGAAGGATGTTGGTCGTCTCCACCACGAGGGTGTCGCCATCCCAATGGCCGATCGAGGTGCCCTGATAAGAGGCATCGGTCTCCTCGGGGTTCACCTGACCGTCGAGATAGATGCGACGGACCATCGAGTAGGTCTCGATAAGAATCGTCACGCGCCCCGGCGTGTACAGGAACTCGAACGGATAGGGCTGGTTCATGCTCGACGGCAGACCGGGCGGCACGCAGTTGGCCACGTTGGTCACGAAGTTGAGGCCCGGCGTCTTGCGGTTCTTCTCCTGGAATGCGGCGTATTTCGCCGCGTATTCCGGCGTCAGCTTCGGCGGCGCCGGCGGTCCCGAGTCGGTGCTCGGGCGTCCGGCGAAGCGGGCCGGCTCCCATACACCTGACCAGTCGGGCCACTTCACGAGCTCCGCATAGGGATTGACCCCGGCCCCGGCAGCGGCGTCCGTGGCTGACGAGTTGGCTGCATTGTTACAGCCCGCGAGCATCGCGGCTGCCACAGCGGCCGCCACCAATGTGGCGGGAACGTGTGAGTATTTCATTTAGTGTGACCCCCTTGCGCGCGTAGCAGACCCTTTCACACATTCCGAGGCAAGCACGCGCGCTTTGTGCGCCCTCAGCGCGGAGGGCCGTACGGGCTTTGGTCGCCCCTCGCGCGAGTTACTTCGGACGGCCGGGAAAGCCCTGCGCCTGCAGGCCGATCCGGTACATCGTCATCGCCGTGTTGCGCACACCTTCCGGCACGTTCCAGGGTTTTCCGTCGGGCCCGTAGGCACCCATCGTTGCAACATAGAGCGTCTTCTTGTTCGGTCCGGAGAAGGTCAGCGAGATCGGCGCGCGCGGCGTGGGGATGAGGCCCAGGTGACTGCCGTCTTTGCCAAGCACGTGAACGCCTTTGCTTGCCGTGACATAGACCCGGCCGGCGTTATCGATCGCCATGCCATCGCCGCCCGTGTCGCCATCGAGCGTGCCGAAGTCGCGGCGGTTCTTCGTGGTGCCGTCCGCATTGATGTCGAACGCGAGGACGGTCGTGTTGTTGGTGGCGTAGAGCGTCTTGCCGTCGGCGCTGAGAATGAGGCCGTTCGGGCGGATGTCGCTGTCGGCAACAGGGCTGATCTTGCCGCTCGCACTCACGTGGTACACGCCGCTGGCAGTGAAGTACGCGCCGCCTTTGCCATCGGCGACGAGATCGTTCAGGCGCCCGAGTGGCTTGCCGTCCGCGAACATCTCCGCCAGGACTTTCCGGGACGGCTTGAGCATCGCGACCTTCGTCGGCTCGGCGCACTCAGGCATGTGCTTGCCCGGGTCGGTGCAGGTGCGCTCAACCGCATACAACCGGCCCTGGCTATCAACCGACACGGCGCCGGTGCCGTGCGTGTCAGTGATGTACACGGACTCGCGGTTCTTCCAATCGAGCTTGCGGATGGTGTCCGACTGCTCCTGCGCGAAGAGCACGCCGCCATCGGATGTGGTCACGATGCCATCGGCGGTCTTGATGTCACGCCACACCATCTCCCATCTGGCGCCTGCTGCGATGACGCCGGGAATCGCGGTGATTTCGACGGCCCGTTCCGGCGCGCTCGGCGCACTCATGTTGAAGCGCTGCTGCGCGAATGCCGCGGGCGCGGCCGCGCCGAGCACGGTCAGCACCGCTGCCCACGGCAAGGCTCGCGCCGAGCATCGGGGTTTCAGCATGATCAGAGCATCTGCACGACGGCGTTGTCCGGGTCGCGAACGTAGTAGCCGTATTCCCAGTCTTCCTTGGGCGTGAGGCCGCGCGAGGTGAGCAGTTTCGTGGCGGCCTCCTTGTCGAAGCCGTCGATCTTGAGACTGAAGTGATCGATCTGCCCGTACGGTTCATCCTGGCGGAGGGAGACGATGACGTGCCGCCCCTTGCCGAGTCGCAGGATGCGATGCTCCTTGTCTTCGCCACGCGGCTCGAGCCCGAAGAGCGACTGGTAGAACTCCGCGGAGCGCTGCAGATCCTTCACCCGGACGCAGATGTGATCGACACCGCTGGCTTCGAGCTTCGTCGCCTGCGGCGCGTTGTCGGCGCCCCGCGCGCTGGCCGTGGCTACGAGCAGGGTGAGACCCTGGATGAGATCGCGACGGGACAGCCGCCCCGTCTCAAAGCGTGTGACCAGGTCGGAAATGATCGGCTTCATCGGACGTCCTTCTGCTGATTGGAAAAAATCGTCGGGACGATTTTTTCGAGACCCTACACGGGCGCCGCCGGCAAAAAGCGTGGCGCTTGCCGCCGCCTCACGCGCAGCCGCGCGACATCAGACGATCGACACTCCCAGCTCACGTGCCCGCTGCACCATGCCGGGCCATGCGTTGGAGATGAATAGCGTCGGGTCGCCCCACTTCGCGTCGAACTCGCGTGTTGGCGCGGCGCTGAGCATATCCTGCACGCTCATGCCCTGCGCCAGCAGCTTCGAAAGGCGCGTCTTCATGGCGGCCAGCATGGCGTTCTCGGCTTCGAGGTCGGCTCGCGTGAGAGTGGGGCCGAGGCCTGCGACGATGCGGGTGCTCTCGTTGCTGAGGCCGAGCAGCGTCTGCGTCGCATTCACGAGGCCGCCGATCCAGCCGTTGGTGCAATAGTCGATCACGGGATAGGCGCCGGAGGAGACCACATCCGAGCCAACCAGCACGTTCGCGTTCTTGAAGTAGACGTAGATGTCCCCGTCCGTATGCGCCTGGGGCAGATGGCCGTAGTCGATCTCTTCGCCGCCGAACTGCAGAGTGGCGTTCGTGTAGATCGTCTGATTCGGCTGCGCCTTCTTCGGCAGCGGCTTGAACACGCGGTTCTGCCACTTCACGTCCACATCGGTCGTCAGCCACAGGCGCGTGTTTTCGTGCGCGATGATGCGCGTGCCGGCCTTGCCGAGCGTCTCGTTCGAGCCGGTCTGATCCCAGTGCCAATGCGTGTTGAAGAGGGTGTGGATCTTCGAGGTGCCCGTGCGCTTCTTCACGAGCTTCAGCACTTCCGCCGATCGTTCCGGGGAGCCGCCGTCGACGAGCAGCACGCCTTCGGGCGAGTTGAAGACGGTGACGTTGCCGCCACCGCCGGAAATCACGAACAGCCGATCGGTGAGATCCGAGACAGTGAGGGCGCTCGCCTCCTTCCTGCCGGCAGCGAGGCTCCACTGCGGGAGGACTAACGCCGCGCCGGCGGCAGGCACGACGGCGCTCAGAAACAGTCTTCGGTTCACGATGCGGGATCCAGGGGCTGAAAAAAGGCGTCGGGACTTACTGCGGCGGGCTCGGCACGGCGGTGCTCGCCGTCGCCGGGCTCTTGCCCGCCATCAGCTGCCGCAGAAGCGCTTCGGTTTCGGGGTGAGGACGCGAGACCGCGCGGCCGGAGCTGCTGACGGCACCCTTCGCGATATCCGCGGCCGTGCGGCCCTGGGCGTCCTTGGCCATGAGGTCCACGTTGTTCGCGACGAGCGATTTCACGAGATCGTTCCACCCCCAGCTCGCGGCGCCGTGGAGTGCGGTCTGCCCGCCCCGATCGCGCGCATTGATGTTGGCGCCGGATTTGACGAGCAGCTCGACGGCTTCGATCGCCTGCGCTTCGGTCTTGTAACGTCCGCGTGTGTCCAGGCTCGCCGAGCCGTTGCCGGCAGCGGCCATCAACGGCGTGATGCCGGTTGCGGTGGGCAGATCGAGATTCGCGCCGTGTGCGATGAGGAGCTTCATCGCCGCGATGTCGCCTGCCTTCGCCGCGCGAATGAGCGGCGTGGTGCCCACGGACAGCATCGTGTCGGCGCCGCGGTCGTCACGCAGCGAGCGATACGGCGGGAAGAGCTTCAACTGCAGGTTCGGGTTCGCACCCGCGTCGAGCAGCATCTCCATGAGCTTCAGGGCCGTGGTCTTGTCGAGCGAGGGCCGATCCGCGCGGCCGCCGGTCGGCAGCGTGTTCATGTCCACAGCGGCGTAGATGGGTGAACGACCCCACGTGTCCCACTTGTTGACGTTCGCACCGCTGCGCACGAGCACTGCCGCCACATCGAAATTGAAGTTGAGCGTCGCGAGCAGGAGCGGGCTCACGCCGTCAGGGTCGGTGAGGTCCTTGTCGGCACCGGCCTCGAGCAGGATTTCAGCGCACTGAGCGCACCCCTTGCGTGCGGCGTAGAGCAGAGGCGTGAAGCCGCCGGAAGGGCGCGCCTGCATGCGCGGCTCCGCGGTCACCTGCCGTTCCCAGTGGTTCACCTTCGAGCGCGCGTCCACCTGGGCGCCGTGCTCGACGAGCAGCTTCACCATCGCGGGCTGCGCCTCGGCCGCCGCCCACATGAGCGGCGTCTGGCCGCGCCACTGCTCGACGGCATTCACCTTGGCGTGCTTGCCGATCAGGAGCTTCGCCGCTTCGACGTTGCTCGTGCGCGCAATGATCATGAGAGCGGTCTGGCCGTCGGCGTTGGGCGATTCCACATCGGCCCCGGCATCGAGCAGCGTGCGAAGCACCTTCACGTTGCCGATGACCGCGGCTTCGGAGAGCGGCGTGGAGCCGTAGTCGTTCTTCGCGTTGACATCGGCGCCCGCCGCGACCAGGCGGTTCACCAGTTCCACATCGTTGTGATAGACGGCCCAGTGCAGCGCCGAGGTGCCGTCCGCCGTGCGCGCGTTGACGTCAGCGCGCGGGTTGGCTTCCAGCAACGCGCGAACCTTCGCGCCGTCGTTCGCGCGGGCCGCAAGCGCCACGGGCGCGTCCTTCTCGATGGGCTCCACCACATCTCGCGCGGCGCCCAGAGAGGGAACGGCCAACAGGACGGCCAACGCCACGGCACTCAGGCCGGCGGCCGCCTTGCGCACCTGAATCGCTCCGCGCATCGATCAGGCCTCCGCGATCGCGCCGGTACTGTCGCCGAGCTTGTCGACCTTCACGCCGGCGCGCTGGAGCATCGTGAGCAGCACGTTCGCGAGCGGTGTGCGCTCGGGGAAGTTGATGTGCTGGCCGCCGCGAATCTTGCCGCAGCCGCCGCCGATGATCGTGGTCGGCAGCGGATACTGGTTGTGCGCGTTGCTGTTGCTCATGTTGCTGCCGTAGAGCATGAGCGAGTGGTCGAGGATCGACCCGTCGCCGTCCGGCATCTTCGAGAGCTTGGTCAGGAATTTCGCGAACACCTCGGTGTGATAGCGCTGGATCAGCACGAGCCGCGCCTTCTTCGCCTCGTCATTCGCGTGGTGCGAGAGCGCGTGGAACGCATCGGGCACGCCGATGTGGTTGTACGTCTGCTCGCTGACTTCCGGCGCGATCATGAAGCTCTGGACGCGCGTGAGGTTGCCCTGGTACGCCAGCGCGATCAGGTCGAACATCAGGTTCAGGTGCTCATCGAAGTTCTGCGAGGTCGCGCCGGGCACTTCGGGCAGCGCGAGCTTCGAGACGTCGCCCTGCTGGGCATTGGCGACGCGCCGTTCGATCTCACGGACGCTCTCCAGGTAATCGTTCAGCGTGGAGCGGTCCGCAGCGCCGAGCTTGCGATTCAGCGCGCTCGCTTCGCTCGACACCATGTCGAGAATGCTGGCGGTCTGCTTGGCGAGGAACTCGCGTTCCTCGGGCGAGTCGCCCTGGCCGAAGAGGCGCAGGAAGAGCTGGCGCGGATTGCTCTCCACCGGGAGCGGTGTCGAAGCGTTGCGGAACGAGAGCGTGCCCGAGTAGCTGCAACCGTAACCGCGCTCACAGGCGCTGCCGACGCCGTGCCCCTGAGCGGTCGCACTTTCGAGCGAGGGGTACGGCGTGTCCTGGCCGATCTGCTGGGCGGCGATCTGGTCCGCCGTCGCAGCCATGCTCGGTTCGAGCCCTTCCTTCGGATGCACGCAGGACAGCCACGTTGCCGGCACGAGCGCATGCACCGCGCGGCTCTCGCCAGGCTTGTTGCCGATGTTGCTGAAAACCGTGAGCTGGTTGCGGAAGGCCTTGAGCGGCTCGAGGATCGGGCTCATCTCGAAGTCGCGCCCGTTCGTCGCCGGGGTCCATTTCTCCATGATCGCGCCGTGCGGGAAGTAGAAGAACCCGAGTCGCGGCTTTGGCGCCCCGGCCGTCGCGGCGATCGCCGTCATGGCGGGCACCATCGCATTCAGGAACGGCAGGGACACGGCGACGCCTGCGCCCTTGATGACGGTGCGACGGGAGATGTGCTTCTTGGTGATGAACATGCGAACTACCTCGAGTTCTCTGCGCCCGTGTCCGCCTTGGCCTGGCGCGTGTCGGGTGCGGGAGCGGAAACCTGCTTCATCTGGAATCCAGGGCTCGCCACGATGCCGCGAATGAGCGACTCGAAGCGGTAATCGTCTTTCGCGGCCTCACGCACGATGGCGCGCACGGCCGGCATGTCCTGGTAGCGCAGGCCGCGGCCGAGCGCGAACGTCATCAGCTTCTCGGTGAGGGCCTGGACGAACTGATCCGGTCTCGCCAGCAGCGCCTGGTTCAGCTCCGCCGGCCCGCCCACATGCTGGCCGCTGGCGAGCCGCCCGCTGGCATCGATGGGGTCGCCGGCGTCGCGATCCACATCGCGCCAGGCGCCGACCACATCGTAGTTCTCGAGCGCGAAGCCGAGCGGGTCGATTACGCCATGGCAGCCGTTGCAGGAGGGCGTGGAGCGATGCTGCTCGAGACGCTGGCGCACGGTGAGTGCCTTTTTGCCGGCCTCGTTCTCCTTGAACTGCTCGACGCCCGGCGGCGGTGAGCTCGGCGGCGTGCCGATGATGTTCTCGAGAACGTACGAGCCGCGCAGAACGGGCGACGTGCGATTGCCGTAGGAGGTGCTCATGAGCACCGCGCCCTTGCCGAAGAGGCCGAAGCGGTTCGGATTGGTGAGCCGCACGGGGCGGAACTGCGCGCCGCGCACGTTCGGGATGCCGTAGTGGAGCGCGAGGCGCTCGTTGATGAACGTCTGATCCGAGCGCAGCAGGTCGAGCACGCTGTGGTTCTGCCGAAGCACGTCGCTCAGGAAGAGGCGCATCTCTTCGCGGAAGCCCGCGCGCAGGGCCGGGTCGAAGTTCGGATACAGCACCGGGTCAGGCTGCACCTGATCGATGTGCCCGATGTTGAGCCACTGGAACGCGAAGTTCGTCACCAGCGATTCGGAGCGCGAATCCATCAGCATGCGATGGATCTCGCTCTCGAGCACTTTGGGGTCGTGCAGCTTGCCCCCGACCGCGAGGTCGATCAGCGCCTTGTCCGGGCCCGAGCTCCACATGAAGAACGAAAGGCGCGAGGCGAGCTCGAGGTCCGTGACGCGGCTCGGCGCATTCGCCTGCGTCGCGACGGGCTCCGCGCGGAACAGGAACTTGGTGCTCGAGAGGATGGACGTGAGCCCGCTTTCGATGCCGGCCTCGAAGTCGCCGCCCGATTCGCGCCCCATCGCGTAGAACGCCATGGGGGCCTTCATGTCCTCCTCGTTCACCGGCCGACGGAAGGCTTGCGAGGCAAGGTTCGTGAGGATCTGGCGCGCGCACGCCGGCTCTTCGGCGGGACTTGCGGGCTTGCAGACGAAGATGCGCTTGCGGCTCTCGGTGTCGGTGATGCCGGTGACGTTGAACGGGCCCGAGATGTCGAGACCCGGGATCTCCGGCGCGCGCTCCATTTCCGGCAGCATCGCGATCGGCTGGAGCGGCGAATCCGACTGCGCGAACGAGCGCTGCACGAATGCGACGCCGACGCGATGGGAGCCCGCCTTGACGCGCACGCGGATGTCGTTGAACCACGCCTGCATCTCGTCGGCCGCCGCGGCCTGGCGCACGTCGACGTTGCGCAGGTCCTCGGCGCCGCCGAAGCTGCGCTCGAACACGCGCACATCGTCGATCGTCATGATCACCTTGTGCGGCTGGTCGATTTTGGTGATGTAGCCGGCGCCCCCGAAGAAGAAGTCGCGGATGTTGAAGACGTACTCGCCATCCGCCGGGAAGTAGTGATCCACGATGATGCCGCCGCGCGTGCCGAGCGGCAGGCCGTCGATGTGCTCGGACTGATCGATGCCCGTCACGCGCACTTCGCGCGTGCTCGGCTTCTGGCTCGTGCGGCCGATGGCCTGGCGGCTCACGTTGCGCGCGGCACCGATGTACTGATCGACGAACGTGGGCGAGACGCGCAGCACGGCCGCGATGTTGTCGAAGCCATCGCTCGACACATCCTTCGGCAGCATGGTCTTCACGTCGACCTCGAGGCCGAGGATGCGCTCGATCTCGCGGGCGTATTCCGTGCGGTTGAGCCGATGCAGGCCGACGTTGCCCGGATCGGGATTGCGGGCGGCGGCCGCATCGAGCTGCCCCTCCATCCACGAGACGAAGCGATCGATGGTGGCCTGATCCGGCTGGGCTTCGCCCGGCGGCGGCATCAGGCGGCCACGCAGTTTGCGAACCGCCTTCTCCCAGGTCTCGGCGTCCTCCGCGATGGTGTCGGGCTGCATGATGTCGTACGCGACGCCACCCGCCCAGTCGGTGCTGTTATGACACTTCTCGCACCGGGCCTCGAGAAGGCCCCACAGCGAGTCGCCATGAGCAGCGCCGGAGGCCGATCCGGAGGTCATGGTTGTGCCTGCAACCGAGGGCTCTTTTGCTCCCTCGGCAAAAGCGCCGCCCGAACCCGTGGCCATGAGCATGCCGGCCACGGCAAGCGCGCTCGAAATGACCTTATTCCAGCCGTTAGACAAGGGATTTCTCTCTCACGAAGCGTGCTTCCGGATACTACCGTTATCCGGCAGGAAGGTTGCATTCGCAAGAGGCGATTGGCCGATATGTGGCGGTGACTTTCGAGGCTCGAGCGCAGCCGCGCGCGAGCGCGCGCGCCAGCGCGGATTCGGCAGCCTATGAGTGTCACTAATCGCCAGCGAGCCGCGAGGCGAAGCTCGACGCGCGCAGCGAGCCTCGCCCTGCGCCGCGCCCGCTGGCGTGCGCGCTATTTGATCTCGTAAACGAGATTGAGCGTCGTGAGCGTGTCGGTCTTGCCGAAGCCGAGCGGCGGATCGGTGTTGTATCGAACGGAGTACGCGACGGCGAGCGCCAGCACGTCCGTCATCTGCACCTGCACGCCGATATCGTTCTGCACGAACGTGTTGTCCGCGCCGGACTCCACCAGGAACTTGTCGAGCAGCTTCGTGGAAGGCGTGAGTGCATGGTCGAGATCGAGCGTGCCGCGGAACACGACTTCGTTGTCGGATTCGCCTTGCGCGAGCAGGACGGGCACCGGCCCCGTCTCGTCATACGTGTCGCGCGTCGCGAAGAACTTGTAACCGACACCGGCCGTGCCAGTGAACTTGGTGCGATCGTTCTCGATGAAGCGACGGCCTACGCCGGTGGATGCCGTGGCCTGGTAGTCGAAGCCGCTGAAGCGGTCGTCCTCATAGCGGCCCGCGCCGAACCAGAACGATCGGCCGTCGAAGTTGTAGTCCGACTGCTCGTGCACTTCCCAGCGCTGGCCGGTGGTCTCGCCGTCCGTGGCCGCGTAGATCGCGGAGCCGCCGAATGCGTGCTTCCACCGCTCGAGTGTGGTGGCGAGATCGAGCTTGACGTTGCCGGTCTTGCTGTCGGTGTTGCCGTTGGCGAGCACGAGGCCGGCTTCTCCCTTGCCGGTCCAGTCTGCGCGGGCTTCACCGCTTGCCATGAATGCAAGCGACGCGACGAGCGGCACGAGGAGCAGGGGGCGTGAAGTCTTGCGATCCATCTGGGTCTTTCAATCGGGCGCGCCAAACGCGCGGGGCGGCGATTGTAGTCGAGGCGGGTGGCGAAGCGGGCGCTGGGGAAGCCTCCGGGGATCTGCCGCCTGAGCCGAAATCGAGCCCGGCGCAGCGGCACTCGTTGCCGCTGCGCCGGGATTCACCGCTGCGTCGGGATGGTCTCTTGTTCAGCGCGACGTGCCCAGCGCAGATGCTGCGCAGGGCACACGTGCCGAGCGAGATGAGCTCAGCGAGACATGCTCAGAAAGGCATGCTCAGCGAGACGCGCTCTGGTTCTTGTCCCAGTCCTTCTTGCCGTCGTCCTGCCCGGCAACGGAGTAGAGCACCTGCGCGTTGCGCGTCTTCTGGAAGTCTTCGAGCGACTGACCGCGCATCGCTGCGTAGATGTGCAGGTTGGTGGTGCCGACCACCGCGCCGAGCTTCTCCAGCAGGAAGAAGATGACGCCGTACTGAATCAGCGCGCGCCAGTCGCGCCGACGAATCATGTCTCGCTCCTGCTCGGTGAGCTCGTACTGCTGGAAGAGCGGCTCCGGATCCTTCAGGAACCGGGCGCGAATGTCGGGCTTGATGAGCTCGTGCAGGAAGTTGTTGATGCGGAAACCCTTCACGCTGCGATCGAGCGTGAAGGGATACGTGCCCGGCAGCTTCTCGATGCCCGCCCACTGGTGGTTGATGCGCTTGAGATACTCCGCATCCGACTCGGGCTTCGGATCGTCCGAATCGTTCTCGTAGATCACGGCGGCGATCGGCGTCATCGAGGGCAGGTAGTACGTCTGGTGCAGCTTCTTCACCTTCTTCGAGAGCGCGCCGCGCATGATGAGCCACATGATCACTTCGGAGCCTTCGAAGCCACCTTTCTCCGCGTACTCGGCGATCGTGATGTTCGTGAGGCCCTCCGGATCCTTTTCGAGCCGGTCGAGGAACTCCATGTCCCAGGGCGTGTTGTTGAAGCCGCAGCGCTCGCCGTGCACCTGGTGCGAAAGGCCGCCGGTGCCGACGATGGCGACCTTGATGTCTTCCGGATAACTCTCGATCGCCCGGCGCAGCGACTGGCCGAGCTTGAAGCAGCGCTTCGCTGAAGGGATCGGGAACTCCAGCACGCCGACCTGCAGCGGCACGATCGCGACGGGCCAGCCGTTCTCGTGTGGCAGTAGCAGCGACAGCGGGGAGAAGAAGCCGTGGTCGAGGCCCTTGCCCTGGAAATAGGACAAGTCGAACTCGTCGGCGACGAGACCGTTTGCCACGTGCTTGGCGAGCGCGGGATGGCCCTTGATGGGCGGCAGCTTGCGGGCACCGCCGCCTTCGTCCGCCACCCAGAACTTGTCGCCGACGCCGAGGGCGAAATGCGAGTAGTGGTCGAAGAAGAACGAGGTGATGTGGTCGTTGGCAATGAAGAACAGCACGTCGGGCTTCTTGTCCGCGAGCCACTGCTGCACGGGCTTGTAGCCCTCGAAAATGGGCGCCCAGACGGGGTCCTTCTGCTTGTTGGTGTCGAGGGCGAAGCCGATGGTCGGCGTGTGAGAAGAGGCGATACCGCCCACGATGGTGGCCATTGAAACTCCCGAAAGATGAAGAGACGCAACAATCGACGCAGCACCTGCCGGCCGCCTTCCGCGCACACAGGCAGTCACACCGCGTCAAGGGCCCGCGAGGGTATCAAACGGGCGCCCCGCGTGCCTGCGCGGCCGATTCCGTGACCCTTCGATGCGCGGGGGACGATATCATTTTCGCATGAAGCAGTTCGTTCAGGCCCTCTCCGGACGGGCCGAGTTCCTCATCGTGGTGCTCGGCGCGCTCGGGCTTTCGCTGCTGTCGAACCTGCAGGTCGTGCTCGATCCGGCCATTGCGGATCGGCTCCCGCCCTTCACCAACGAGACCCTCATCTCGAACCTGATTTACGAGATCTTCGTGCTCGCGTGGCTCGGGCTCTTCATGCGGGCACGTGGCTGGACGCTCGAGCGCCTGGGTTTCGGCGTGACGCTGCGGGATACCTCCATCGGCATCCTGCTCGCCATCATCGTGTTCTGCGCCGTGTGGTTCATCGAGCAGGTGCTCGGCAGCCTCGCGCCGGCCATGCTCGAGGCGGCGCGCCGCTTCGACAAGGTGTCCGGGGATCTCGACCTCTGGACGATTCTGCTTTCCTCGGCCGTGGATGCGGTGTTCGAGGAGCTTTTCATCTGCGCCTATGTGATCTCGGCGCTCAGGGACAAGCGCGGCGCGGCGTTCGCGTTGAACGTGAGCATCGCGCTACGCGTGGGCTGTCACCTCTATCAGGGCCTCTACGGCGTGCTGGTCGGCGGCGCACTCGGTTTCGTGTTCGGCTACTGGTATCTCAAGAGCGGCCGCATCTGGCCGCTGCTCGTCGCGCACGCCGGGTTGCAAGCCGTAGAGCTCGTGATGCTCTCGCCCTGAATCTAAGCGGCGCGTGCCGACGTCACGTGCAGCTCGGCGATCTGCCGGTTTGCCGCTGCCAGCGCTTCCTCTTTCTGAATCGCGATCCCCTCGGCGCGCACGAACGTCACATCGGTCATGCCGAGGAAGTTGAGCACCGTGCGCAGGTACGCTTCCTGGTGATCCATTGCCGCTTCGAAAGCCGTGCCGGCGTACACGCCGCCGCGCGTGGAGACCACGATCACCTTCTTGCCGACCGCGAGGCCCTGCGGCCCTTCGGAGGTGTAGCGGAACGTACGGCCCGCCTGCGCGACCCGATCGATCCACGCCTTGAGTTGTGAAGGGATGGAGAAGTTGTACATGGGCGCGCCGATCACGAGCACGTTGGCGGCAAGCAGTTCGCCGATGAGTTGCTCCGTCTGATCGGCCTCGGCACGCAGGGTCGGGCCGCTCGGCGGGGTGCTGCCTGGCACGGGCCGCAGCACCTGCAGGAGCTCGCCGCTCAGGTGCGAGATCGGGTTTTCGATGAGGTCCCGGTGGAAGACCCGGGCGCCCGGATCTTCGGCGATCAGCTTGCCCACGACGGCGGCCGTGAGCTGACGAGAGACCGAAAAGTGGCCGAGGGGGCTCGCGTCGATATGGAGGATGTTCAATGTGGGTCTCCCATGTGAAATGCCGGGGAGACAATCTATGTACGCAACGACGGCACCTGAAGTGGCTAGAATGCAATTGACCTTTCTATTTGTAGAACAATCGGTGCGTCACAATGCCGGGGATGCAGGATCTCAACGCGATGTATCTGTTCGCCAAGGTCGTCGAGCATGGCAGCTACAGCGCCGCGGCCCGCGCCCTGGGGCTGCAGACCTCGAAGCTCAGTCGGCGCATCAGTGACCTCGAGCGGCGACTCGGAGTGCGGCTGTTGCAGCGGACAACGCGGCGCGTCTCCGTCACCGAAGTCGGGCAGACGTATTACCAGCACTGCGCGGCGCTCGAGGCGGAAGCCA
>JBDZVF010000023.1:0-28116 GCA_040255575.1 Pseudomonadota bacterium
GCCATTCCTCTCCGGAGTCGATCATCGCCTCCATCGACTTGTCTCGCTCGACAACCGTGCATACCCAGCAGCCGAAGCGCGAGTTGCCACAACTCGGCGTTGTCTTGTCGACGACAAGTGGACACTCACCCGCTTGGGCGTTGCGATACATCGCGACGAGGTCGCGATTGTCGTTGCCCCATGGCGAAGGTGTCTGCAGGAGATATGTCCAGACATCGTCTGTTGAAAATGCCTCGATAGGCGCGTAGACGAATGCGTTCGGAAGAGTCGTGTGACGCGAAAGCTTCGAGTCCTTGATGCGGTGAAGTGACATCACTTGCGCGCGGGTTGCGCTCTCCGACGAGCGCACACCCAATACCATGACTACTTCGCCGAACTCAGCCACGCGGGCTTTGATGAACTCATTCGCGGGCTCGATCTTTAGCCGCTCCGTGCACCATCTAAAACGCCGTGAGGGCGCCGGATAGCCTCGACCGATGAGATTCACCCAAAAGCTACGATCGGTTCGTGGAATGACTTTTTCTGTTCGGAAAGGCAAGCCCTGGGCCTTCGCAACCTGGCTCACCCGGTCCAGCGTCACGTCTATATAGCGAACGATGACAGGAGTCTCGACTAGCGTGTCAGAAGTGATGACATACACTGGCTTCTGTCGCTGCTCCGGCGGCAGGTCTGCCAGAGCAGCCCAAACCATCTGTAACGTACAGGTGGAATCCTTACCTCCGCTATAACCTACTACCCAAGGTCGGTTGTCTGCCAAGTAGATATCGCGAATTTCGCGATAGCGCTCGGCCAGATCATTGCTCTGAAAAATGGAGGATGGCCTCATCGAACTAGCTCGCCGCCCGCAGACCGTTCGTCGATCGTGTTCCGTAGAGCGATTCAATTCGGCTGCCTTCTGGCGAGAGCGGCACGCCGAGCGTCTGAAGAATATGGTTGCTGACCAGGATCACATTGTTTCTCGATTTATTCACTTTACCGGCTACCAACGCGCGGCCATCCCAGAGGGTGCGGTTGGCTCTGGACCAATCAATCTCGCGCAACTTGACCAACTTGACCCACGCATTCTTTGGCCGTGCCTTTAGCAGCTGCGCTCCTGCAATTGCGATCGCCTGGACAGCAACTCCGTGCGCGTGAATGTAGTCGCGACGAAGCTCCGCCGCCACAACGTCGCGAGTCTGGACACGCTGCCAATCGGGCATGTTCTTTATGACTTCAGTCCAAAAACTTAATGCAAGTGCTCGATCCTGTTGAGTTGGCACGGCCGTCCTGGGCTTGCCAATGAGCTCTGCCGTAGCCTGATGGATCGTGCTCAGTGTAAAAAGCTTCAGCGAGCGGTTAGAGATACTAGTCTTCTCAAGATCTGTGAAATCCCGAAACAGCGGAATCTCGTTAACTACCTCGAGCGATAGTTTGGCGAGGTCGTCCCGATGATCGTATAGCAGCTTGAGCGATTTCGTGGGCCTTACGGCATGGAGGTTCAAGTCGGCGAACATCTGCTGGGATCGCTTGAGGCCGCGATCCGCAAAAATGACCACTGAAATGGTCTCGTCCCCCAGGAGCGCTCGCTCTCGAATGGCCTCCTCGATCGCCGCACGGCGATGTTGCCCGTCGTTGATCAGAATGGTTGCCGACATTGAAATGCGAAGCTGGCCAACTGCACGCAGAACACCGCTCTGCGCGGCAGGGGTGAACTCCAATTCCCCGTCGACCGAAGCGCACAGTGACGAGAGGATATATTCGCTGGGATTCTCAGCAATGTATCGAGCGATCTCGGGGACGCGGGCTCGATTCAGGACGCGCTGGGCGCGGAGCTGAGCGGGAATCACTTCATCATCGAACCGGAAAAGCCGCGGAACCACCTTCAGCGGGACCATGATGACGAAGTACGCGGCCCTCGCCTGAATCCCCCGAATCGCCGTGAAAGTGTAGCTGTTTTCGTCCATCACTGGACCCTGACGATAGACGGATGGAAGTTTACTTAACGCCCCGTGGAAGTCAATTTTGTTGTGGGTCGTTAACTTCCAAGAAATCTGTACGGGCCAGTGCACCCCGAACGCCTATCGAGCCTGGGAGCCGTTGTGGGGAACGCGCTCAGCAAACTGCCTGACCTCGCAAGTCCTTGCGAGCCGGCCGCTTCTCGCTTCCGGCTCTAGTCCGCTGTTGCTCTGGCCTACAGTCTGCTCCGCGGCGTCGGCCTCGACGCCGGACTCCGCAAGCGGCGCGTAAAATCTCGGCCCTACGCCCGTGTCACTGTGTTGAGGTGCCAACGCCCGCGTCACATGGCTGCTCGCTGGCTCTGAGTTCTTTTGGTTGTCAGGGGGACCAACGCGATGGCAAAGACGACAACGAGAAATCGAGTTGCCAGTCAAGCCCAACGACGATGCACGTACTGCGGCGTGCGAAAGCCATCCACGTTGTTCCACATTTATGGCAAGAGACGGGATCGCATCGGCAAGTGGTGCGAATCTTGTTATCAACGATTGAACGGCCGTCGCCTTGTCCAACGTCGCTACAACGATGCGCGACGACGGACTTTGAAGCGCAACGCTTGCCCGCCATGGGCCGATGCAGCTGCGGTTACGGCGATTTATCGATTCGCGGCTGAAGCGTCTCGCATGACGGGCCATCCACATCATGTTGAGCACTGGGTACCCTTGCAGAGCGCGCAGGTGTGCGGACTGCATTGCGAGACTAATCTTCGAATTGCTCCTGCGGACTTAAACCTCGCAAAAGGCAATCGATTTGACGATGGCGACGCTGCACGTATCGAACGCGAGAGCATGAACTGGCTCAGGATAAGAGGACTTGCATGAGCATAGGCGTGCCGTCGCCTCGCGACGTGCGTAGGCTCGTCTCAATGCATGCTTTACCCCCCCCGGATCGGCCCCGGGAAGTCACCGCCCTTCGGAGATGAGCTAAAGCGTGCGCGCTGGATTGTCACGTATACGAGCATGAAGCCTGTGCGCTATCTCCTCGCGGTCCGTCCGTACGGTCGGCATCCGCTGTACGTGCCGCCTGACATCCTCCACAAGATCCTGCATTCCATCTCGCTGGAGAATTCCAGCGAGGGCGAGCCAGCCACGCTCCACCTCCCGGCGCGTCTGAAGGAGTCGCTCCTTACCGCGCTCGGCACGAAGCCCACCACCGGCCAGCTGGCGCGCTACGGACTCGACGCGTTCGCGCATAAACGTTGACTCTCCCCTGCGAGCTGCCCGGAAGATTTCGTCCTTGCGGGTCTGATGATGCGACCCGCGTACGGCGCGCTCGGTTGCGTTTGCCTCGACGCCGTACTGCCGCAAGTATTGCGCGAAGTCGCGCCGCCACTCCCGGAGCGTCGCCTTTCGGATATTGAGACGTTCTCCTTGCTCGTTGATCGCCTTCACCACGACATGCACGTGCGGATGCGCCTGGTCTGTATGCAGAGCCATGGCATAGCGATGTTGCTGCCCGAACTTCTCCACGGCGAACTTGCGCACGGCTTTGTGCAGCCGGGCGGGCGGGGTTCCCTTCGGCATCGAGAAGACCAGATTGTGAACCAGCTTCGGCGGCTTTCGACCGGAGGCGATGGCGCGTGACGTGTGTCGGCGGATCTCGTCGACCTCCAGATCCCAGCTCTTCAGCAGGTCAGGCCCGAACCCCTTCTCGGCAAGGACCACCCCATCGTCGGTTTCGAGATCCGCCCGCGTCTCGAGGTATTCCAGATGCGCGGCGACGCCTCGAATGGTCCGCGCACCGCCGGAGACCTTGATCACCACCTCCGGGACGCCGTGGACCGTCCGCATCGCGTGCGCCACCTCAGCTTGGGTGAGCGCGGGTCGATGGCCAGGGCCTCGCCGGCCATATGAGACCACATCCAATAACGGCGCTTCCGACCGCAAGCTAACCGTGCGCTTCGACATGCTCGCCCTCCCAGGCCCGCGCATTCGCCAACATCAGCGCCTTCACGTGATCACGCAGACCTTCCAAGGCACGGAGAATCACCCGCATGTCACCCGCGGACGGAGCACTCGCCGTCCCGCTCTGATGGGCGACCCGCGCGACCTGGCTGAGCGAGCGCCCGATCAATCCGAGAGCGGCGACTGCTCGCTTGAGTTCGATCAGCTCGCCGTCCGGAAGCGGACTCATCGCCCGGAGGTGTGCACGCAACAGCATCGAGGCATACGTTGCGGTTGCGAGCCCGCGTCCATTCGCTCGCTCTCTCAGCAGTAGGTGATCCTCTCGTCGGAGCCGAACATACAGGCGCGCGTCTCGCGAGATCTGCCGCACAGGCGCGGTGACTGCCGACTGTGCGACGCTAGCGTGCTGGAGCAGCACCATCTCCACAAGCTTCTGCAGGAGTGCGGAGTCCGAGAGATTCCGCGACTGCGCGAGCGCGTGCAGGCTTGCCTTCGTCTCCGGCAACACACGAAATGCAATGAGAGGATTCGCGGCCATTGAGGCGTAGTGTTAAACACGAGCGGCCGCAGGCCTATCCTGCAAATCTGTCGAGTTAGCCCACAAATGCATGTTGCATGGTTGGCGTCGTCGTCGTCTGTCGTTTTCCCCAAATGATGAGACTGCGTGCTTCAAATAGGGGACTGGGCCGTTAATGATGGGACTGAACGCGTGTCACGCTCGCGGAAGCACTTGTTTCACAGTCTCTTCCGGATCGCCGAGAAAAAACCGGGCCTCCGCGGTCAGTACCCTTTTTAAGGGCCCAGTCCCGTATTTAAGGGTACAGACGCACACGCTAACTGCTTGTTCGTGCTGGAGCGCCAGTCCCCGTTTTAAGGGAAAACGACATCGTCGTTGTTGGCGACCCGAACACCCCATCGACTCCTCTCGCTCCAAACTGAACGTGATTCGCTCGCGGTCAACCCGCGGAAGACAGAGCGCGTTTCGCCCGTTTCGATCCTCGACCTCTGAATCCGGGGACGGCATCGAGCCCTCCCCGGACCCAGTTGCTCAGGTCGTCACGACACGTCGACCCAGCGCATGACGGTCTGGAGAGCGTCGTCGTAAGAGCCAGCCGCCATCACTTCATCGGAGAAGGCCTTGAGGTCTTCGGGAGTTGCGCCTGCGCGTCGAAGGGCCTGTCGAACCCGACCGATGATTGAGAACACGTTGCCGTCCTCCCCAGTCAGCTGGACGTGCACATCCGGGAACCTCGGTTGGAAGGTGGGTTGCAGCGTCGTGTCCAGCGTTTCCGCAACATCCTCGCGAACAGCGCTCGATGCCGCCGTCAGCTCGTCCTTGAGCCTCAAGGCCTCCGCCTGATCCGCGCACGGCAGTAATGTTCCATGGCCAACGACATACCAACCGTCCCGAAGTCTCAGAGTCCGATACTCGCCAGAGGTGTCGATTTCCACGCCGTCGGTGAATCGTAGAATGCTCACGGGTCTTCTCCAGAATGCCTGGGCGGGATTGCCCGCGACCCGACGTCCACCGCGCGCGGAGTGGTCAAGAGCAACGCCGGACGTCTTCGGCCGGTCGCGCAGTTCGCGCGACTCTTGACCGCGAGCACGGGGTGGTACCTTTCGCGGATTCAGCAAGCCCGGCCCTCCGATTCCATGTCGGGCCCGCAAACGCAGCCGGGGTCATCGTGAAATTAGGAGCCCTCGAAGCCGAATCGGCCCCGAGGGCTCAGTGGTTGCGGCTTACGGCAGACCCTTGAAAGTCACCGTGTGCTTCTGGGTCAACACGTCCTCCACGAGGTCCCAGTTGAATGAGCCCGAGTTAGCCTGACGCGGAGTTCCGTCGGGGCATCGACGCCGGACGACGATCGCGAGAACGCGCGCAAGCTCGTCCGCGACGGTGTCGATGTCGGGCACCAGGATTGGGATGTCCTGCGAGTTCAGGAACGCAACGAGGAGAGCGTTCTTCTCGTAGGTTGCAACGACCCGGACAACGCCAACCTTGCGAAGCGCGTCGCGTAGTTCCTGCAACTTTTCGAAGAGCACGATTGTCTCGTGCTTCTCCTGGGGACCTTGGGAGGACGCGTGGGGATCAGAGTGAGTACGATCGTTCATGATCGGCTCCAGAGTGTGGGCGGGATTGCCCGCGAAGCCGCGTCCACCGCGCGCGCAGCGTTCAAGAGCAACGCCGGCCGTCCTCGGCCGGGCGCGCTCTGCGCGACTCTTGAACGCGAGCACGGGGTGGTAGCCTTCGCGTTCTCAGCAATCCCGCCGCGACTTCCCACTGGTTCGTAAGAGTCAGCGTCCGCACCGGTCGACGGCACGGACGCTGACATTGGAATACCAATGAGCTAGCCCGCAGGTGACGAGAGCCCCGTCACCATGACCTCGTCATAGGAGATCACCCGCCAGTGATGTCGATGCGTCAGCTCGTCCGTCTCGACGTTCCACTCCAGCTCGCCCCGCGACCCTTCCGCCACGGCCCAATCGGGAAACCGCAGCTCCAGCAATTCGCGAAAGAACACCTCGATCTCCTGGCGAGTCGTCCTGGACAGTTGGGACTTGGTGGGCCGTCCCGACGTATCGTGGTAGGTAACGGGCTTCATTCGACGATAGTCGGACTGGCCGGCGTACTCGAAGCGAACCAACGTGATCGCCCCCGAGCGAAGGGCCGAGAGCGCCTCGGGCAGGCATCGTCGGCCCGGTTGCTCGACAGTCGAGGCAAGTCCTCGCGTCGGTGTTTCGAAATTGGCGTGAATCATGATCGTGCTCCGCGTTGATCTCGGGCGGATTGCCCGCGTCCCGCGCTTCACGCCGCAGCGGAGCGGTCCAGAGCGATAGCCGGCCGTCCTCGGCCGGGCGCGCGTCCGCGCGACTCTGGACGGCGAGAACGGCGTGGTAGATTCGCGGCCAGCAGACAATCCGCTCTTCCTCCGTGACCGTGGTCGTCAGTGAGACGGCAGACGCACAAAGGAAAAGACCGCGTGGCCCCAAGCACCACGCGGCCAAGGGAGCGCTACGGTTGTGCGCTCTTCAGCACTTCGAGAAACGCGAAGGCAAGCCGGCGATGCCCGACTTCGAACAGTGCGGTGGCAAGCTCGTCGGAAAGCGTCCGAGGCCACTGCCGCGGATACACGAGGCCCTCCCACTTCGCCTGAGTCGTGATCTCTTCGAGGTCGTCGAGCGTCAGCACGGGCTCATCAGGATATGCACGGCTCACGAGTGCCGGCATGTCGACGCGGCGCCGATCGCACCAACGGCGCAGTAAAGCAAAGGCGCCATGGGTCATTGACGGGTCGAAGTACTGTCCCATCCGTACCGGCCTGACGGAGAACCGACCATCACTTCGCGCGTGGCGGATCACCCTCGTCACACCAGGCTGATCGCCGCCGTATGTTTCGGCGAAGTGATAGACACCGCCCTTCGCTCGCGCGAGCGCAATAACATGCCAACGCTGATCGTCTTCGTGAAATGAAATCCATGCCGAGACGTCGTCGGTTCGTACAGTTCTCACGTATTCATGGAATTGAGGAGTCGTTGAGTCCATCGTCCTCTCCAGCTGCATGGGCGGGATTGCCCGCGTCGCGCGGGTCACGCCGCTAGCGAAGCCGTCCAGAGCGATAGCCGGTCGTCTTCGACCGGGCGCGCGTCTCGCGCGACTCTGGACGGCGAGCGCGGCGTGATAGGTTGGGAGCGCAGGCAATCCACCCCCAACGGAACCGGACTGCTCATTCGGTGTCGATTCCGGGGAAGGTGTGTGCAGCCTCCCTCGGACAGCACCTCAGCTGTGCATCAGGACGCTTCGCCCCAGCGGCGAGGCTTGGATGCCACCGACAGCGGACGGTCGGCGGCATCCACAAGCACGGATCTCAGTACAGGTACATGCGCTTCAGCCGATCGAGGTGAACCTTGCGGTGGAAGCGCGTCGTGCTCAGCAACTCAGGCGACGCCTGCTTGTACTCACCCTTCCGGCGTAGGGCACCGCTGATCGTGTTGTCCGAGACACCGAACTCCCGAGCGAACCCCCGGAGTGTTTCGAGCTGCGCACGGGCCACCAGCAATTCACGATGCGCGCAATGCCAGTCCCTGATGCGCATGAGCAGTTCGAGCTTCTGATCGAGCTTCGGCAGCAGGCGCGGCAGAGTCCTCGCATCGATATGATTTTCTCGAGCGAAGGCTCGGAGCGTGGGTACCTGCTGTCGCTGCTTCTGCCACGCCTCCAGGCGCGAGTGCCACGCGAGAAGCCGTTGGACTTGAGTGTCTGTTAAAGCGCGCCGTCTGCCTTTCGTGGTTTTCACGGTCGAGTCCCTGAGTCGTCTCAGGCGGATTGCCTGCGGCGCGGGCGCCCCACGCCGCAGTCGAGCCGTCCAGAGCTTCCAGCCGGCCGCGTCCTCGCGGGCGGGCGCGCATCCGCGCGACTCTGGACGGCGAGAACGGCGTGGCAGGCTCGCGCGACCAGGCAATCGCTCGACTTGTCTCAATTCCAAAACTTCACAAGACAGAGATGGCCGCGGCAACGAGTGCCGCGGCCATCGGATCGCGAGAGTTCCGATCTACCTCATGCGATGAAGCACAATTGCCGCGCCGTAGAGCGCTTTGGCGTCATCGAGCACACGTTCCATGTCGAGCACCGTGCCGATGGCGCCATCGCATTCCCCTCTTTCTATGAGTCTGCGTGCCTCTGCGCTCCGCGAAGAAAGGTCAAACAGCAAACTGTCGAGGGCTGCCAGATTCGCAGCAGTCGCTTTCACTCTCACCGAATCGAGTTTCTCAGTCATGGATATTCTCCGGCTGGGCAGGATTGCCCACGCGCGAAGCGCCACGCCGCAGTCGAGCGGTCCAGAGCTCCCAGCCGGCCGCGTCCTCACGGCCGGGCGCGCGTTCCCCGCGCGACTCTGGACGGCGAGAACGGCGTGGTACGCTGCGGCGGGCAGGCAATCGCTCCCCCTCCGGATCCCTCTTCTCTTGCGACTGCTTCCTTCCTGAGGTCGACTGCTCGTCTTCAGCGCACGGAACACCCCCACACGAAGCGGGCTGCGGAGCCCCGAACGCCACGCAGCCCGCACCTCGGGCACCGAGCCTACGAAGCGCTCTCGAGCGCCTGCGCGAACACGGCCGCGAGTTCCTCGTACCCCACATCCACCAGCGCATGTCCGAGTTCACGGCATGCGAGCGCCGACCACTGCGGGGGATAGAGCACGCCCTCCCACAGTGCCTGCGAGACGATGCGGCTGAGACTCTGCAATGCGTACGGCGGTTGGCCCGCATACGCCTGGCGAATCAGAGTTCGTGGATCGACCCAATGCACCAGACACCAGTGGACGAACATCGTCAGCACGCCGCTTGTCATGGACGGATCGATGGCACGATCGAGCCGAACGGGGCGAGGCGAGAAGACGCCGTAGATGCGCGCCTGACGAATCAGTGTCGCAGGCTCCGGCTGGTCACCCTCATAGGTGCCCTCCAAGTAGTACAGACCGCACCGTCCCCGCGCGAAGGTCTCGGTGTGCCAGAGCTGGTCCTCTTCACGGTATGCCATCCACGCTGCAACCTCCGCGGTCCGCACGAAACACACGTACTCACGACTGATCGAAGTCATGGTCGTCTCCCACTGTCTGGGCGGAATTGCCCGCGCCGCGCGGGTCACGCCGCAAGCGAAGCCGTCCAGAGCGACAGCCGGCCGTCCTCGGCCGGGCGCGCATCTTCGCGCGACTCTGGACGGCAAGTGCGGCGTGGCACGCTGGGCGCGACAGGCAATCCGCACGTCCGATTTCAACACCCTGACCTGCGGGAGGACGCGAACGCCCTCCCGCACGAAGCGCTCAATGACGGGGACTCTTGACGGTCATCTGCGTGCTCAGGGATCGGCGCAGCGCCGAGGCGAGAACATGCTTGGGAAGCGTGACCCCGCGTGTCTGCGCCCATGACGCGAAGGCGTTGAGGGTACTCACAAGATCACGCGGCGCCGACGACTGGCGCTGCGCGAGCTCGGCGAGGCGCGCAACCGCGAGCCTGTGATAGTCGACATCCAGCTCAACGCCCATAAAGCGACGCCCACACAACGCCGCGGCAACACACGTGCTGCCGGATCCGGCAAACGGATCGAGCACAAACTCACCCGGGCGCGAGAAGCTCTCAATGAGCGGACGCAGAATGCTGACCGACTTCTCCGTTGGATGAATGCGGTTACCGCTGTACTCCCAAGGCTGTACGTCATTCAAGGGAATCGCCGGCTTTGCGGGCCGTCCCTTTGCGAGCAGATACGCCTGCTCGTGACGGGCCTGCAGGAACGAACGGCTGGAAGCGTAGTTCTTCTGCCAGACGATGTGACCGACCGGTACGAACCCGGCCTGACGCCACGCTCTGAAGAAGGCGTCAACGCGATTCCAGCCATAGAAGCACACGCAGAGCGTGTTGGGCTTCAGCACACGATAGACGTCATCGAATACACCCAGGATGCGCTCGGGACGATCATCATTCGCGATCGTCCGATTGAGGCGGTCGCGGTAATTCACGCCGTAAGGAGGATCGGTGACGACAAGATCAACACACGCATTCGGCAGCTTACGAAGAATACGGGTGCAATCGCCGTGCACGATATTGTTGGTAGAAAACATGATTGAACTTCCGCTGATTGCACAGGCGACTTGCCTGCGCGCGCCTCGCGTCACGCCGGGAAAGGCAGGCGTCACGGGCAACGCCGGCGAAGCCGGTCGCGAAGCGACCCTTGACGCCTGCCGCGGCGTGATACGCTCTTAGCGCAGGCAAGCCGAACGTCGCTGCTGCTGACACCCGCAACGAATGTGCTCAGCAGACGGGAACGCAGTCAGCGGGACTGCATCAACGCGATTCGCAAGCTCTCTGGACACTACTCGCGGGACTGAGGCCCGCCGCGCTCGGGTTGTGCGGGTGGACGCACCAGTTCCTGGCCGCGCTCCAGAGTCGCGGCAAGTGTCTCGCGCAGCGCCTTCATGAAGGCCGCGCGGACTTCGGGCTTCTGCCACTTCTCCAGGGCGAGCTTCTGGCCCGTATCGAGAATCCAGTACGCATCGTTCAGCTCCCGATGGTTCTGCACGGCTTCTCGCCGCGAGATCGTGGGGTCGCGCAAAGTGCGCGCCGCAGCTGCACGCATGTCGAACTCCTCGAGCTTCTCAACGATCCAGCGGGGTCGTGGCGTATCCGCCGAGGTTTTCGCGATGACGAGTCCTTCGCTGTTTCGTGTTCGGACCACGAACGAGACCGGATCAAGGTTGTTCTGGCGTACGCCGATGTGGTCGCCCGGCTGCGGCTGGGTGCGAGACCGCTTGAATGCCGCCTCGAGTCCCGCGCCCCAGATCGTCTTTTGCTCGCCGCCCTCCATGAGCACCTTCACGTAGTAGGAGACCGGTCCGCTGCTGTGAAACTCATGCCGCGCGCGACCGTGATCGAGAAGTTTGCCGACAATGAGGCGATCCTGGGTAGACGTCGGCGCGGCCTCGCGCGCGCCCTGCGGGCGAGGCGGATCGGGAGAACGCGCGTTCGACACGCTGGCCTCGCTTCTGCGTGGATCACGCCGTATAGGCGCGGTCCACCTCACGCGCGCCGCGGGCGCCGTTCTCCGGCGACACACTGGGCGCGCGTCGATCGCGCACGGGCGTCGTCCGCAGCGACTCACCGCGTTCGATGCGCGACGCGGTAGCTTCGCGGATCATGTCCAGAAACTGCTGGCGCGCGGCCCGGTCGGCAATTGCGCTATTGGCGTACTCCTCTGCCAGTTTCAGCGTGGCGTAAGTTCCGGCCAGCTGAGGTCGCTGCTCTACGCCCTGGGTGGGCGCGATGGACGTGTCTCGCAACACGCGCGCCATTTGCGCGCGCTCCTCGAAGAACTCACGCTTCTCCACCATCCAGTGATTCTTATGCGTATTCTTCGGCTCTTCCCCCACGACGTTCCCGCTCGCGTCGCGCTTCAACTCCTTCACGGTGACGGCTTCCTTTCCCGTCTGGCGCACGCCGATCTGATCCCCGATCTTCGGCCGGGTCTTGGATTCGGCAAGCGCGCGCTCCAGGTCCTTACCCCAGAGCTCGTGCGTTCCGGTGGGTGTCGACAGGATCACGTAGTAGGACATCTCCTCGTGCGGATCACGATTGAAGTGCTCGCGCCCGTGCTCCAGAAGCTCGCCATAGTAGAAGCGGTCCTTCAGTACGGCGCCGGTTTCCTTGCCGTCCTGTGCACGATCGTTCGCTCGGTCACGGCCACGAGCCGCGGGCTCGCGTCGGGCGGTCTCGACGGGTTCCTCCGGCGCGCGGCGTGCTTCTGTATCCTCGCCGCGGCGCTTCGCATCTTCCCGGGCCATCGCCCGCACCAGTTGCTTCTCGTCGTGAGGTGTCGGCGTGAAGCCGTCCACCTCGATGCCGAGGCGCTGCGCCTGCGCCCACACGGTACGCCGAAAGGCCTCGGTGCCCGTGACTGTCACGGCACCCACTTCATTTGCGTGAGCGATCTCCAGCAAATCGCGGACAATCTGGACGTTCTCGCTCTTAGTCGTCAGCTTCTGGCCGTGATTGACGAAGGCCATGTCGCCGTTGTCGAGGTAATACTTCTCGCCGATCCGGTAGTAGCGATCCAGAACCGGAGCTGGAACGTGATCGAAGCGCTTGGGACTTTCATCAGAGCGGCTGGGCCGCTCGGTTGATTCCTCACGGGTCGCTTTCGGGTCAGGTTCAGCGCGTTTTTCTTCGCGTCGCGCGCCACGAGGCGCCTCGCGGTGGCGGCTCGCGTCATTCGCAGGGGGCGGAGCGATGGGCTCGGCCGCGCGCGCCGCGATCTCGATACTGTTCTCGGCGGATTGCTGCGCAGTTCGTCGGCGTCGTTCTCGCGGTGCCTGATCGTCGCCTCGAGTCTCTGACTTTGCCATGCGTGCTCTCCTATGCCGGGCGTAGCGCGGCGAGGAACTGATCTACCGCGGTCTGCAACTCGCCTTCGTTCGGTGGCCGATCGTGCGGCAGCTGGATGTGGTCGAGGTTCGTGCCGAAATCGGCGAGCGTTAGCGAGTCAAGTCGCTCCACGTCGGAGGAGTCCGGCGCGCGCCATACACCGGCGCCCTCCGGCGGCTCGCGCGGCCGCAGCTCAGCGGCTGCTCCTGCAGAGCCGAGAGCGGCGTGATCCGTCGCGGCGGTCTCGAGCGGGCTCGAAATACCATCGCTGCCCGGGACAACCGGCTGCTCCGGTGGCGGCATCAAACGCGATCGGAATCGCGGATCATCGAAATAGCGTACTTTCTTCGCAAGAATCGGAGGTAACCCTTCGTAGAAGACGATGGCTTGGTCCACCCCAATCTCCTTGCACTCCTGGGGCAGCAGCAGCGCACGGCGCTGCTCACTCACAGTGATATTTCCGCCGCGACTGCCGCCCTTGCCGCCCCACTGAGCGAACCGCGGCCGCGACAGCGAGCGTGCCTTCACCGTCACATAGCCCAACTCCTCGGAGAGATCCTTCGCATCTTCGCCGTCTTTCGGCGCAAACACGATGCGGGCGGCGAGTGCCTTGACGATCGTCTGTGCAGCGTTCGGCCCATAAACGTCGCGAAGCTGCGAGAAGGATTGAAAGACCGGTACAACGCGCACGTTGTAGCCCGGCAGGAATGCTACGGCCTCAGCGATGATCGGAATACGGCCGAGGGCGGCAAACTCATCCAGAAGCATCAGCACCTGGTACTTGAGGTCAGGATTGTGCTCGGGGAGCTGCAGCGTCTGAAGACCAATGGCTTGCTGAAAGAACAGCGCCAGAAGCGGTCGTAGTCGGTGCAGATCATCTGGATTCACGCCGACGTAGATAGACATGGGCCGCTTGCGAAGATCGCGCAAGTCGAAGTCATCGCCGGAGGTGGCGCGATCGAGCATCGGATTCGCCCAGAGATCCAAGCGCGACGTGAACGTTTTGCGGATGGAGCTTGCCGTCACCGGCGCGAGATCGATCACGTCATACAGCGCACGGACGCATTCGGCCGAGAGCGGATAGCGTCCTGTACTGCGACCTTCGACAATTCGGCGCCAATGGCGCGCGAACCCTTCATCGTCGCTCGCCATACCTTGCCGGCGCACCTCCCCGATCGTCTTCGGAAGGCTCGGGGTCTCGAAGAGATACAACGCGATCCCCACGAACAGCGAGCGAGCGGAGGCAATCCAGAATGGATCGATGCCCGGCGTTTCCGGATAGAGCCGGTCGGCAATCTTCTGCACGCCGTCGATCCGGCCGTCTGGTGTCGAAGGCACATAGGTGAACATGTTCGTGCGCGCAGTGCGCCCGTCTGGCGCGAGCGGATCCCACAGATGCACTTCATGCCCTTGGGCGCGGCGGTAGCCGGCGGTGACCGTCCAGTTCTCCTTCTTGATATCGGTCACGATGACCGATCCGGGCCAGTTCAAGAGGTTCGGGATCACGACGCCCACGCCCTTGCCACTGCGAGGCGGAGCGGCGAGCGCGACGCCCTGCTGTCCATCGAGCATCAGGTAGCGGTTCCCGAGCTCGCCGAGAATGATGCCGGTGTCGCCGAGAAGGCCGGCAGCGGCCACTTCGCGGCGGCTCGCGAAGCGAGCGGCGCCGTGCAGCGGGCGCGCGCGGGGGCGCAAGACAGCGATGCACGCTGCCGCCATTGCGGCTCCAGCAAGCACTGAACACGCTATGACGCGACGTCGGACCTCATCGCGATCCCCGTAGTAGTGGGCATAGCGCAAGACCGTCAGGGGTGTGGCCGTCCAGGGCGGAAGACTCAGCGACCACAGAAGCAGGTAGCCGGCGAGATAAAGTCCGAGCACCGGCAGCCCAAGCGCCGCCATGCATTTGGCGGCGAGGGCTGTTGGTATCCACCGGCTATTCGCGCTCGGCGAGCGCGCGGCGCTTGCGCTCGGGGGCATACCACACCTCCTTAACGTAGCGTTGATGCTGGTCGACGCCGAACTGGATCACGACGTCGACCAGCAGATAGAGCAAACTCTTGATGTCTGCGCGTGAGAGCTCTCCGCCAGCGCGAGACTGCTTGACCAACAGCATCAGCTGTTCGAACGCCAATTCCGCGCTCGCGGCGTGCACACTGGTGATGGAGCCGGGGTGACCCGAGTTGACGTTTCGTAAATAGTCGTAGGCCTCCTCACCACGCAGCTCTGCGAGCAGAATCCGATCCGGCCGCATTCGCAGACAGGACTCGAGCAGTTGCTTGGGCGACACGCGCGCCAAACCCTGGTCGTCCTTGCTGTAGAAAAGCCGCACGTGATTCGCGTGTCGATCGAGTACGAGTTCCTGTGCGTCCTCGATCGTGATCAGGCGTTCGTCGCCGGGGATCTCCCGAATCAATGCTTTTGTGAAGGTCGTCTTGCCGCTGCCGGTGGGACCGGACACAACGATGTTCTTGCGGCCGACAACCGCAAGGCGCATGAACGCCTCGTACTCTTGTGACCGCGCAAGTTGCAGCAACTCGGTTTCGGTCGCATCGAGTGCATCGGAGGCCGGGCGAGCACGACGGAAGAGACCGCGCTGAGCCAACTCCTCGATCGACCAGACATGGTCGGCGGGACGTCGGATCGTAATTGCGACGCATCCGGCGCTCGTTGCAGGCGGCATCACAATCTGGATGCGTTCGCCTCCTGGAAGCGATGCGGATAGGAGCGGTGCATTCTCAGCGATGCGCTGACGCGTGAAGTGCGCGACCAGCTTCGCAAGCCGCAAGCACCAGGCGAGGTCTGCAAACGGCAGCTCCTCGGTGCGCCACCCCTCGCGGGTTTCGATGAAAGCGCGCCGCGGGCTGTTGATACACAGCTCCGTAACCTCGGGCCGACTCAGAATCGGCCGCAGTGCCTGGAGTGTCAGCTCCAGTGCGGATGCTTCAACAGCCGAAGACAGACGGTTTGGGGCGCTGGACGCGCCGGCGCCGTGCTTTGCCGGCACAGACCCGTTAGCGCGCACCGGTGACTCGTAAGTCATACACACTCCTGAAGTCGACATCGCGCGCAACGAGCACCTGAATGCGATCACCCTGGTTCTTGCGAACCGTCGGCGGAATGTTCACCGTGCTCCGAAGTACTTCGGCGACGACGTCCTGAGACCCGGCCGGATTCAGCACGACGGTGCTGCTATTGCCGGAGCGGTTCGCGGTGGCCTGCGCGGCGCTGTCGAGGATCGAGATCAGCATGGCGGCGCCGAAGCGATCGAGGAAGTGTCGGTCGACGATGCCCGGCAATCCGGAGCGCCCAAGCTCATCGGTGCCGGGCGACGCCAGCGCGATCACGACACCCGTCGGAGTGCGCGCTTCTGTCCACAACACAAAGACGCGCGCACCGCCCTGACGCACTTGTCCGCGCGTCTCGCCGAAGAGCTTGCTACCGCGCTCGACGAGAACGGTCGTTCCGTCGACGCCGAAAACATCGGTGGCCGTGACGCAGGTGACAAGCCCCGGCAAGGTGGAATCGATCGCGGTCTCCAGCGTGCAATCCAGAAACGATCCCTTCGGCAGCAGGAAGCGCTGCGTGGGTAGGACGCGGGGCTCAACAGCCGCCGTCGTCTCGGCGCGAAGCAGGGTTTGGACGTCGCTGCCTGCTGGATCGGACGCTGCCGGGGTGCGCGTCGACGTGAGCGTTGGTCCGGCGGCATCTCGCGTGATATGCGGCATCAGATACGGGTTCCCGGAAGCCACACCGACCTCGGTCGCCAAACCGGCTGAGTTCGCGGCCGGAGCAGCGCCACTTCTGCTGTTCGCGCTGGTCGATTCTCGAGAAGACACGGCGCCGGCCAGCCTCCGCTCGAGTGCCAGATCCTCGGGCGACTTCGGCCGCGCCGCACGGGTCTTTGCCAGGTATGCCTGCGGAACGGCCGGCCCGGTCACACCCGCCATGGGATACCGCGGCAGCTCCGGCGGCGGCCCGAGAACCGCATCGAACGCAGATGTGCTTTCCGTTGGAGCGTCCGTCGGCATGGATGCGAGACGCGGCGGCGTGATCCGACCCAGCGGCGGTAAGGTCATTTCCCCTTGCGCGTGTTGCTGGGACTTTGATTCGACGGCCTTCTGCGCGCGCTGATGACGCGTGAGGGCGTTGGAGTAGTACCAGCCAAGAAGCGCCACGGCCATCAGCCCCATGCACCCGATCGCGAGTAGCGTGGTCACGCGCGATTGCATCGAGCGAACGCGATTGACCGAAGGAATGCCGCGCTCTCCCTCGACAACGCGTGTCTCTTCATTCGTCGCCCGTGATGCCGGTTCTCCCCGCTCGGCGGACCCATCACCCGGCGCTCCGGCCTGTTCCTCGCTCGAGGTGTTCATGGTCGCGGCGCCTTCGTGGAGCGCTCAACGTCCTCCGAGACGGTGCCCGACTCCAAACGGGTACCGCTGCCCGTGAACGATCGATTCACGATGCAGCCAGTCAGTCGACCACGTCTCAGGACGAATTGGCGCGCGATGCGATGAATGACGACGTCATCGCCCTCCACCGTGAAGTTGACAAGACCCTCCGAGCCGTCATCGTGTCGAACGAAGATGGCAGGCAGCTCTGCGCGAGCGCCGAACTGCAGATGCGTCTGTGCGCCGTCGTCGAATGCCCCGATCGGCTTGATGGAGCGGCTGCCGCAGTATCCGTAATCGTCGTTCCGGGGACGGCCGGCGGGTGCACGCTGTAGCGCCTGCTCGATGCGTTCGGCCGCAGAGGGCCCCGAATCCCGTTTCGGCTCGGGCG
Source organism: Pseudomonadota bacterium (assembly GCA_040255575.1). Classification (GTDB taxonomy): domain Bacteria; phylum Pseudomonadota; class Gammaproteobacteria; order Steroidobacterales; family Steroidobacteraceae; genus JADGHX01. Next base: position 17,592 of record JBDZVF010000023.1, read on the forward strand.
GATACACGAATCGCACGACGTAGATGACCGGCGTGCTGCCCTCCTCCGGCCGGCTCGCTTCCGCGCTGTATTGAATGTAGTAATGACGCTTGTTCGTCGTGACGGCGAGATTTGTGTCGACGGTACGAGCGCGCGGCTTGAAGCGGAAAACATTGCCGTCCGCCGAGTACGTCAAGGCATCGAGATCACCACCGTCCACCGACTGGAAGGTCTCGCCTTCTGCAAACTCCAAGCGGATGTCATAGCCGACGTAGCCAAAAAGCCGGTAGACCTCATTCTCGTTGTACGCGGCGCTTCGAATCCTCGAATCGCCTTCGGCAACCGGCATTGGCAGGATCTCCGCGCGAAGCGGCAGGGAGAGCAGCCCGGCCAGGACAACGGCCCACGCCACGAATTTCGGTGCGGCACTCATGACGAGGACCTCTCGGCCGACGGACTCTTCGCCGGAGTCGGCGACACTTCAGGCGGCGCCTCGGCTTCCGTGCGAAAGTCCACAATCCGAAATCCGAGCGGATTCCATTGCCGCGCGCGGGCATCTTTCGAAGGCGCCACGTAGGCGTACTGCAGCGTTGCGATCCAGTGAGTCACATGCTCCTCGGCGCCATCTGCCGCACGTTGGGCTTTGATGTAGCGAACTTGTGCGAGATCGGAGAGGCCGTTGGCCCGCTTGAAGAAGCTGATGGACGTGACGCGCGCCTGGACGACAGTCCCGTCTTTGAACACATTCAGAGGCGAGGCGGGATTGGACGCCGCCCAGGCCGCCGACCACTGCTGGTTACGGCGCGGTGAATTGAAGGAACCACATTCCTCGTAGTCGCTCTCGGCCGTTGCCCACGTGAATCGCTCGCAGATTTCCACGTAGTGCCTCAACAGATATCGCGTGACCGTTTCGGACACGTCCGCGGTACCGGTGTACTCGGGCACGACATCCACGATGCCGGTCGTGTTGTCGACGCGGATGACATAGGGCGCGACCGTCTTCAGCGGTGTCAGGAAGACGATGGCAATCGCAGTGGCCACCGCACAGAGCCATCCCGCCCCTGCCACACCCCACGCAATACGGGTGCTGCGCGCCGCTTGCGAGACGCGGTCCGCATCCCAGGAGGCAGCGTCCCGGAAGTATTCCTCGAGTGCTGGGTCGGTTCTCATGGGTCGTGCGCCTCTACCACCGGTGCGGCCGAGTCGTGCGGGTGGGTGTCGGCCGACCGAGGCAGATTGATGTCTTCCAGGTGTCCCGAGCAGCTCACGCGAGGTGCGTGATGCGCGGCACAGCCGGCGACCAGCAGCATCAAGGCACTCACACAGAGAATCCTTCTCATCTTGATGCTCCCTCAGCCAGCGCGAATCGAGTTGCGACGGAACCGACGCACGGCTGCGCGCGGCACCGTGAAGGGCGACTTGATCAGCGCCATCGCCGCTCTTCCCGTGTAGTAGCCGCTCTTGCGCGTCAGTGGATCCCAGCGAGAGGTGTCCTTATCCATCAGGGCACCGCGCGTGAACTGCCCGAGGACACCTCCGGCCCGGGTCAACGCTCCGCTCATGAAGTTGAACGTCGAGAGCGAGATGCCGCTCGCAAGCGCCGCGGCCATCGGCATCACTTGCCGCATGACAAGCAGGGTGAGCCCTGCGGTCATGCAGACCCGCACCGCGTGCGCAATTTGAATAGCGCCGCCTTGCGCGAGTGCCTGGAGCGCCGCGGCGCGCAGCACCGTCAGCATCAAGGCGGCAACGAGGACGGTCAGGATCGCGATGAACGCGTAGTTTGCAAGCTGGGCGAGCCACGCTTCGGCAAAGCGACGCGTGCTTTCGAAGAAGAGCAGCGCGATGAAGAGCGGCCCCAGCGCGAGCAGTACAGAGAGCGCGATTCGTGAGAGGGACAACAGGAAGATCGCATAGATCGCCGTGAAGCCGACGATCAGATACACGGCATAGCCTGCGATCGTAAATGAGAGCCCCTCGAAGACGCCGCCCTTCTCGAGTAGCAGCTCCGCCGTGAGATCCCCTGAGCGAATGATCCCATCCACGACGCCGACCGAGTCATACGCTCCCACGATTGCGCCGGCAAGTTGCGCAGGAGCGGTGAAGAATGTCTCGACGATGACCTCGTGATACAGCCACTGCTGTAACCCAACGCCGAAGATCAGCGCCAGCATGGCAAAGCGCTTGAGGGCGGCGAGGAGCGGCTGCTCGATCTGCCCGGTGATCTGCAGCACGCCCCAGATCAACAGATAGATCACACCGAGCGTCACAATCGCGGGCTCCAGTGTCTCGGCTACAACGCGCGTGTAAGCGAAGATGTAGTTCGCGAGCAGCGTGTTGAGCCATGCACTGAACTCGGCGAAGAATCCGCCCATAGGTGTGCCGCCGCTTCAGCGGGCGTCTCCTGTCTTCTTGCCTTCGGGTAACAGCCCCATCGGGGGCAGCTCGCTGACCGAGCCGATTCCTTCCCTGGCCTCGGCTGTCATGGCGTTGATGCATGCAGGGCGCTGCCTCGCTCGTGCGGGATCATTCGCGCAGGCTTTAACGAGCGCCTGTCGTTCAGCGGCGTGGGCACGGTAATAGTCGACGGTCTGCGCCGACTCCTCTTCGGGCTTCGTGCAGGCGGCGAGTACGCAAAGGATCGCCGCGCCGACACAGGCGGTGTTGAGCTTCAGGAGACTCATCGTTTCCTCCATGCTCGCCCGAATAAGGAACTGCCGCGCTCTCACGGCGCACCTGCCGCGTTGAGTCCCATCGGCGGCAGCGCGCTGACAGAGCCGATATCAGCGATGGCTTGTTCGCGGAGTCGCTGCCTTTGCGCAAGCTGCTCGGCTTGTGCGGCCTGGTACAGAACCTGGAGCTTGCTGCTCTCGTTCACCAGCATCGCCTGCTCGGCTGCGATGCGCGCCTGCAGATCCATCACAGCCTTCGGGTCGGAAGCACTACCGATCGCATCGATCAGCTGTTGGAGGGATGCGAAGCGGTTACTCGTCGCCCGCAGCGCCTGGTCGGCGAGAGCCTGCTGGATCGCGACCGAGCGACGCGTAGCGTCGAGATGTTGCCGTTCTGTTGGCGACAATCTCGCGAGCACGTCAGGAGGCAGGATTGCGTTGGCGGTTACGAATGATTGGGCGCTCGCGGCCAGTCCACCGTACGCGCTGCCCGTGGCGTCCATCGCGGAGGCAAGCTCACCCCAGTTCGAGGGTAGATAGTTCCGAGCAGTGCCCGAAAGCAATCGCTCCATGCCTCGATTGCCGGTCAACGAGGCGTATTGCTGCCGGGCCTGGCTCAGGTGGTCGCGCACGGTAGTGAGCTGCTCCTGAAGCGTGATGTATTCCTGGACGGCCTGCGCGATCGACGCGACGTCGATGACAGCCCACTGCGCAGCGGCCGGCCGGACCACGCCAAATGCGAGGGCGACGAAGACGGGTAAGGCAAACAGGACTTTCCGGAACATGGGGCACCTCATGATTGGCGTTGAGGAGAAACGATCGTGGACACGCGCTTTGTGAAGCGCGCGTAGAAGGTCGACAGCCAGGCATCGGGTTTCGCGCCGAGGTCGGAGATCAGCTGCTGCAGCCACTCCACCGTTGTGGAGCGCCCGGAAATCACGGCGAGCTCCGCGTCGAAGCCTTTGAGGTCGAGCTGGCACACGACGCTGTGCCTCCCGCGCTTGATGAGAAACATGCGCGAGCCTGGCGGGATCTGCTCCTTGATGAGCCGGAACTCGCGTTCGCTTAGGCCCAGCCCCTCGATGTAGTCCTGGGGCGTCGCATCGCTGTTAGGAAAGAGAATCTTGGTCGGCGTCTGCTCGACGATGGTCCGGGCGATAGGACTCTCCAGCGCATCACTCACGCTCTGGGTCGCCGCGCAGAAGACTCCTTCCAACTTGCGCCAGGTCTTGAGGGAGTCCTTCCCCATCTCGGTGAAGGCCGCATCCGACAGCCAGCGCGCGAACTCATCACACCAGAAGACGAGCCGCCGTCCATCGAGGAGCAGACGAACAAGGTGGAATAAGTAGAGCGAGACAGGTGGGCGTGTGCGGTCGTTGCCAAGAAAATCCGTTCCATCGAAGCCGAAGATCGCTGCTTGGGCCAGTCGCGGGACGACCGTGTCCTCCGGGTTGTCAAAGACCCATGCTTCATCGCCCCCAGTCGACGCGCACCATGGGCGCAGCCGTGCATAGGCGCCTTCCGGGTCCGTGGCATCCAGAAACTCCACCAAGCGTGAGAGCCGCCTTTCTGAGCGCTCCAGCGCCAGCGTTCCATGCAGTGCCTGGGCGAGGTCCGCTTCCTCGCGAACATTGCGCGGGCGGGCGAGCGCGTGAAGCCACGTCTTCCAGAAGGTGCGGTTCGCGAGCGTGTCCGGCAGCTGTAGCGGATTGAAGCCGGTCGGCACGCCATTCTTCAGCGGCAGGTACTCTCCGCCAAGTGCGCGCACCAGGATCTCGAGTCCTCGATCCTTGTCGAGCACGATCTGCGTCGCGCCCTGCTTCGTCAGCATGGCGATGAGAAAACCGAGCAGCACGGTCTTGCCGCTGCCGGTCGGGCCGCACACGAGCGTATGCCCGATGTCCTTGCGAGAACCTCCATCCGGATCATCCGGATCGCTCGCATGCAGCCCGTAGTGGTAGGGCGAGCCCGCGCTCGTGACGAAGACGGTCGTCGCCTCGCCCCAGTGATTGCCGCTTGCGCGCCCCGCCGGAAAGTTATGAAACGGGGACATCGCGGCGAAGTTGCGGGAAGTGATCGGCGCCTTGCGCGCCCGCCGGGAAAAGGCCCCGGGTAACTGCGCCCAGAAGCTCTCCTCCAGCGCCAGGTCTTCGCGCGCAACGACAAGGTGAGCGTCAGCCAGGAGATCTCGCGCAAGCGCGACGCGATCGTTGAGCACGCGTAGTTGTGTAGAGCGCGCGGCCTCACTGACATCGTCGGTGGCGTCGGTCAGTACCTGGAGCGTCAGATGATGCTCGCCCATGACCCACTCACCAGCCGTGACGGCATCGAGTGCGTCCTTCAGCTCCTCTGCCTGCGAGACCGCGAAGTCGCCGGCGTTGCGCAGTTGCGCATACTGGCGAGTGAGCAGCGCTTGGCTCGCATTCTTCTTCAGGAACGCGAACGACTGCGTGAGAATGACCGGAAACGGCGCGGAGAGAACTGCATTGAAGAGTCCGGGCGTGGTCGGTGTGGCGTACTCCTTGATGCCAATCAGCGCTCCCAGCCGGGTTTGTGTGGCACTTCGGTACTCGAGAGTCTCCAGGCCGAAGGACGGGCGGGAGGTCCCCAGCACCCGCGGCAATGGCGCCCGCGGTAGCGGCACAGGCCGCCGCTCGACATCGATCAGACTCGCCAGGAACTCCAGGACCTTCGAATAACGATGACCGCCGCGCTCGTAGGTAGCGAGTGCCTCGGGCTCGTACTGATCGAGCGCAGCCTCTACGGTCTGGCGCAGCTTCTCGCAGGCATCTAGCGCTTCGGCCAACTCGAGCTGCGAGCCTTCAGCGTTCGCGCGACTCAAGAACCGAGCAGCCAGTCCCGTCGCCGCTCCAGAGGTGGGCCGGTAAACGAGCGAGAGATAGAGCTCGTTCACCATCAACCGCTCACCCGTTATGCGTTCGCGATAGTGCGCGTTGAGATCCGCCGCAAATGGAGTCGCAAACTCGCCACCTGGATAGGTGTGCTCGCGACGACGAATGATGTGCGTCCAGAGCGCGACATTCGACGAGGCGATATTCCGATACAGCACGTTCAGCCGTTCGTGCCACGCGTTCAAGTCTTCGTCATCAGCGCACTCGAAACTCGCGCCACCGAGCCGCAGGACCTGCACGTAATGTCCGGCGCTCGTGCGCACGAGATGCTCAGCGACCTGCGCGGTGTAGGGGATGCGCGTCGCGAGATCCATTTCGCGACGGAGCAGGACGGCTGTGTTTCCGATGCGCATGGGCCTTTGACTCCTTACACATGCGCCCAGGGCACTAGCCGCCGACGTCCTTTCGTCGATGTCGACGCGACGCTGAGCGGGCTATAGCTACTGGCGTGCCAGAATCGGTAGTTACACGCGAGCGCCGGCAAGCGTGTTCGGCACCACGCGATCGCCAGATCAAAGAAGCGCGCATCGCGTGCACATAGCAGCGCACAGATTCCATGCAGAGGCAGCGCCAAAAGCAGCGTGAGCAGGTTCTTTGTCGCGAGGAACACTTCCATCGTGATCACCATGTTCGCGACCAGCGCGGAATAGGTGACACCCCATCTCATCGGAGGCCGCGTTGCGCCGACGAACAAGGGATCTGCGATCACGCCACTGTTTCGCTCGTTCATCACGCTGCTCCTACACGGCAAACGTCGTGCGGATCCACGTAACGATCTGCGGCGCGCCGAAGATCACCGCCACGCCGACCAGAGCACCAATCGGCCAGCCCCAGCTGATGCGACCGGTCATCGCAACGACGGCGAGCACCATGATCGCGATGATCGCGAAAGGCGTAGCAATCGCGATGAAGTTCGTAACCAGGTTGTCTGCGCCAGTCTGAAAAGGGCTTGCTTGCGCGAGGGCCAGATCCGGCACAGCGAAGACCGTTACAACGATCCAGATCGTCTGAAGTGCGAGCGGCGTGGCGCGCGCCGAGTGTCGTGTGTCCATGGGCAATGCTCCCGTCGTGTCTCATTCCGTTGCATTCCGTCTCGAACCGGGGCATTCCGATGCAGAGCTCTCGGAAAGCCGCTGCGGGTCGACGACGGTGCTATGAGATCACCGAGAAGGACGGCGCAGAGATGCGCAAATCTGTCGAGTTACCGCACAAATAGCTGTTGCATGCATGCTCCCCAACATTCGTGCATCAACTTGCAACACCCGCGCACCCATTGCACGATCGGCTCGCGCCTTCCTCAAGGACTCGGAGGACACCACCATGAATCCCGTTGTCGGCATCCTGCTGGACATCGTTCATCTCATCCGACTGTTCGTCTTCGCGGTGCTCGATATCCTGGGCTCAGTGATTCGACCGGTGCTCGCGGCTCTCGGGCTGCTCGGATTTCTGATGTGCGGGTTCTACGCGCTCGTCGCGCCGAAATCGCACTTCCCTCAGGGTAAGATGCTCGGCGTAGCGTGCGGCTTCATCGCGTTGCTCGTGCTGTACGACGTCATCACGTACGCGATCAAACCGAAGGGAAAACCCAACGACTGACCCTAGGTCGTCTTGGGTGTCGGCCCGGACTAGGTCGGCGGGGCGCGCGGATCTCTCCGACGCGCCCCTCTATTAAGCGGAGATCATGAACCGCGGGTTCCTTCGCCACGCTCCTGTGACGTGGTCATCGGGCCCTCTTCCGGAGGCAAAGCTCGACGTCCGCGTGCGCGCGTCCGAGCATTGCTGCCGCGTGCTCCAGAGAGGCACAAATAGAGCCTATCTCCGGCTCCTCCTCGAACTTCCGTAGAGCGATCGATGCGGTTTCAACGAGCGCCAGGCGCGCGCTCAATGTCTCCAGTAGTTCACTCGGCTTGGGTACAGGGTCGGGCTCCTGGCGGGTCGGGCGAGCGCGGCCCTTGCGGGCCCGTATGGGCGTAGACGAATGGGACTTCTTGGCAGGGTGCCGGCGAACGGCGGCCTTGCCTTTGGGTGCAGCGCTGGGAGCGCCGGTACCCTTCGCGATAGACTTCTGCGCAGCCATGGTCTCCTCCTAACACGAGGCGGCTGTGGTTAGGCGCCCGTTCGGTGTTAGCGCACCGGGCGGGCGCCGCTGCAAATTCAGTTGTTCACTCCGTGTGCCTGAGATTTCCCTCGATAGAGACCACCTCCCTGGATACGACCGATCCACAGCCCCGTATGGCCGTGTTTCACTATCTATAAGTAGCCTACTCTAAGACAGGTTGATCCTCAAGTAGCCGGCTTTTAAGGTGGCTGCCTATGAAACGCTCCTCTCTCCAGGTTCGTATCGGCGAGGTTCTGCGTCGGCACCGCGAGGCGGCCGAATTCAGCCAGGAAGGCTTCGCGGATCACATCAAGATGCATCGCGCGTATTACGGGGCGCTCGAGCGCGGGAAGAAGAACCTGCAGCTCACGACACTCGAACGCGCCTGCATCGGGCTCAAAGTGCCGATGTGGGAAGTGATTCGGGAAGCTGAGTCGCGCTAGAAGAAGGATCGCGGGCAGACGCGAGTCTCATGTCGGCTCGCGGGCTCGAAGCGAAGCATCCGGGGCTAGCTGTCGATTTGAGCGCTCGCCCTTTTTGCAAGCGACTTGCGGGCGATGCGCAGCGCCGCTCTAATCGCCTCACCCGAGCGAAAGTCACATGCCTATCACGCCATTCCATTTCGGGCCCGGTGCGGCGGTTCATTCCGCGGCGCCACGGCACGCGAGCTTCCTGTCGTTCTGCGCGGCTAACGTGCTGGTCGATCTCGAGCCGCTCTACTTCATGCTGACTGGACAGGCTCATCTGCATCGATTCTTCCACACGTACATCGGCGCGACGGTCGTAGCGAGCGCAACGGTACTGCTATTCCTGGGAGCAGAGCGCATTCCGCTGATCCCGAACCTCTTTGGATGGCGCCAGCTCGGCACGCGGGCGATCGCCGTCGGTGCGTTCCTCGGCACCTATTCCCACATCGTGCTCGACAGCGTGATGCACGCGGACATTCGCCCGTTAGCACCGTTCAGCGACGCAAACGGGCTACTGGGAATTGTGTCGCTTCGTGCGCTGCATCTCTTCTGCCTCGGTGCGGGTGCGGCCGGTGTGGCCGTGGTGCTGGCACGTATGGCGTTGCCGAGTCGGGCCGATCGCACTTGAACGAGCGGCCGCTTATCACCTCTGTCTCAGAACAAGCGCCCCTGCTGGCCGGGCTCTGTCGCGACCGAGAGCCCACCGGGATCCTCATTCCCAGGGTTCACCGACATCGAAACTACTCCATCCCGAAAAAAGCTCACGCGGCGCGCACAAGTGCTGCATACGGTCCGGCCTGCCGCGAGCACATCAATGAGAACAAGGGCGGTCTCGCACTCCGCACACCGATCGAGACGTAATTCCACTCCGCGCGCGAGCTCCAGCAGCAGGAGGACTGCGTGCTCAATCGAAATCTGAGAGTCCGAGGCCAGAGAACGGAAGCGCTCATAGCTCTCGCACAGCTGCTCTCCCGACACGAGGCCCGGCAACGGCTCCTTTGTGCCATCCGCGGGAACGAGCGGTAAGGGACCAAAGAGCCGAAAGAATCCGGCGAGAATCGCGGCTTCGCATCGAAGCTGAGTGGATTGCCAGAAGAAGGCGATCTGCCCCGGAGAGCGACCACGAAGTCGTGGCTCCATGAGCGAGCCAGCAGTAGAACCGTAGTCTCGATACAACGACTGGATCCGATATCGCGAGAGACCACTCCATCGCTGGACCGTCTGCGTGCGCGCTCCATGCCCGATCATCCGCCATGCGAGACGGATCCGGCCCAGATCCCTGTCGAAGCGATCATCCGAGATACGCATTACCTGCCCTCCGGGCCCTGTCTCCAGATACAGGCCAGGAACCGCCACTCCGTGGATTCGTGCAAATCCTTTTGCACATGTCGCCAAAGCAGGTACCATAGTTTACGAAGGGTCACAAGCCCAAGGAGCCTGACGATGCTTCGACGAAGCTCGCAGCGTGCTGCCGACGTGCAGCCATGAGCAAGGACCGGGATGTAAAAGCCGCAGTCCTCAGCGCTACCGAGCGCATCCTCCTTCCTTTTGCCCTCTTGATGCTTCACGCCCGGATTGGAGTCGGGGAGTGGACTGCACTCATGCGGCGGGCATTCGTGGAGGCGTGCATCCAATCGCAAGCGCGTTCCTCTGCGACACCGTCGACTCGCATCAAGGCTCGCGCGGCGAAGCCAAACATTTCTCGCATTGCCGTTGAGAGCGGACTTTCACGAACCGAAGTCGCCTCGATTCTTGCGGGCAACGGGCATGAGCCGCGCGCTGCTCACGACGGGCGACAGCGCAGCGAGCGCGTACTCAGTGGCTGGTGGAATGATCGTGAGTTCCACGATCGCACCGGCGGCCCTGCACTCCTCAGGCGCAACGGCCCCGCGCCCTCCTTCGCCGCGCTGGTCAAACGTTATGGTGGCCAGACGCGCGTGGCGCCCATCCTGAACGCACTTCAGGGTTCCGGCGCAGTTCGGCAGCTACCGGATGGTCGACTCCAGGCGTTATCTCGCACGAGCGTCGCGGGCACTTGGGATCGGCAGGGCATCCTCGCGCTCGGCGAAGAGATCGCACAACACCTCGCACTTCTCGTACACAACGCGCGCAACCCCCAAGACCAGCGCTTCGCACGCAAGGTCGAGAACCGCATCGTCAGTGCACGCTATGCGCCGCTTCTGCGACAAGAGCTCGAAGACCACGCGGAGGTATTCCTGGAAAGCTCCGAGGTGGCACTCAACCACCGACGCCACATGGCGCCGCGAGGAAGCCGGGATGCGCGTCGAGTCTGCGTCGCGATCCAGATCATCGATGAGCCGGCGGGCGTGCCGCCGCGACGAGGACGACGAAGGCGGCCATGAACGCTCATCGAGGGCCGGACACCTCTCGCAACTC
>JBDZVF010000446.1:0-5150 GCA_040255575.1 Pseudomonadota bacterium
GACCGTGCAGCACGAGAAGGGGCACCTGGTTGCGGTGTCCCGCTCGGGCGAGATCGGCGTGGTCGACGAGTTCGGCCGCGAGCGCGAGCGCTACAAGGTCCCGTACGGCGCGCTCATTTCCGTGAAGGAAGGCGATGCCGTCACGGCGGGCCAGGTCACCGCGACCTGGGATCCGCACACCCACCCGGTCGTGACCGAGGTGCAGGGCTTCGTGAAGTTCCAGGACTTCGTGGACGGCCTCACGGTCACCACGCAGCTCGACGAAGTCACGGGCCTGTCCTCCACGGTGGTGCTCGACACGAAGCAGCGCGGCGGCAAGGACCTGCGTCCGACCATCAAGCTGCTGAATGCCAAGGGCAAGGAAGTGACGTTCGTGAATACGGAGATTCCGGCCGTCTACACGCTGCCGCCGGGTGCCCTCATCAACCTCGAGGACGGTGCCAAGGTGTCGGCGGGTGACGTGATCGCGCGCATCCCGCAGGAGTCTTCCAAGACCCGCGACATCACCGGCGGTCTGCCGCGTGTGGCGGATCTGTTCGAGGCCCGCAAGCCGAAGGACCCCGCGATTCTCGCGGAGAAGAGCGGCACGGTGAGCTTCGGCAAGGAGACCAAGGGCAAGCGGCGTCTGGTCATCACGAGCGACGATGGCGAGAAGTACGAGGAGCTGATTCCGAAGTGGCGCCAGCTCAACGTGTTCGAGGGTGAAACCGTCGAACGCGGCGAAGTCATCGCCGATGGCGAGCTGAACGCGCACGACATCCTGCGCCTGCAGGGTGTGGAGTCGCTGGCGAACTATCTCGTCCGCGAGATCCAGGACGTGTACCGCCTGCAGGGTGTGAAGATCAACGACAAGCACATCGAGGTGATCATCCGCCAGATGCTGCGCAAGGTTGAGGTCGGTGCCCCCGGCGAGACGGGCCTGCTCCGTGGCGAGCAGCTCGACCGCTCGCGTGCGCTCGACATCAACGATCGCACGGGGCAGGAGGGCAAGACGCCCGCGACGTTGCTGCCGGTGCTGCTCGGTATCACCAAGGCGTCGCTGGCGACGGAGTCCTTCATCTCCGCAGCGTCGTTCCAGGAAACCACGCGCGTGCTGACCGAAGCCGCGGTGCGTGGCCTGAAGGACGATCTGCGCGGGCTCAAGGAAAACGTCATCGTCGGTCGTCTCATCCCGGCGGGCACGGGCTTCGCGGCCCACGCCCACCGCCGTCGCAAGACGGAGGACGTCAGCCGTCGCAGCTTCATGGACGTGGGCGGCGGGTTGCCGGACACGGAAGATTCGAGCGTCGGCGCGGAGGAGAGCAGCAGCGCGGAGGGCTGATCGCCCGGGCGTAGTCACGCTCCAATGAATGCAGGCCGGTGAGGGCGACCTCACCGGCCTGTTTCATTTCTGCACTCGTTGCGGGCTCCGCGCTTGCTGCCTGCGCCGCTCTTCGGAAGGGATGGGCGTGTCGGGCGGAATGATCCCGCGGCTGCGTTCGTAGTCCGAGAGACCGGGCGGATCGGTGTCTTCCCAATCCATGCCGTACTTCGCGCGCTGCTCGGCGCGCCAGCTGCGCACGTCGGCAAGCCACTCGTCGGGGCCGGCAAAGAGGTCTTCTTCCGTCGGGTAAGTAGGATCATCCATAAGCGCATACTCCAATCAATTGTTCAGGTGTGAGGATTTCGGGCGGCGCGTATCCATACGCCTCGCAGGCTCGCCCGATGTGCGGAATGATATGCGGGTTCGCGAGATGCGTGCAGTTCCAGGTGAGCAGAACTCTCACCCTGTGCACGGCCGCGATCGCCGCATGATGAGCATCTTCGTACTCCCGTTCGGGAAGCCGGCATTCCGAGAGAATCCGTGCGGCGAGCTCGCGCGTTTGTGCGGAGGGATGCAGCATCGGGAGTGGGCGCAGAATCTCCCGGCGTTGGCGCGCGAGCTCGCTATTTCCTTTCGATGCTTCGCTGAGCACGACATCAGAAATGTAGGTGACGTGTCGACGGCGATGCTGGTGCCACCAGTCTCGCGTGAGCTTCTGCTGTCGCGCGGTGATGGCATCTCTCTTCAGCCACCCTACGACCCGACTCACAATCGTCGTATCGAGATAAAGCGTAGGAGACTCCGCTGCGAAGTGCGGCTGCTCGCGAGTCCTAAGCGAAGCGCTCAGCGCTCGCACCCACGCGGTCAGCTCCGGAATAGAGTCTGCCGCGGAAGGGATTTCGAACGGTTCAGTTGCGTCCTGGCGTTTCATGCGCGCACGCTAGCGACCGCTCGCGCGCGGCTCACCGCGCATTCGTGGTGGATTCGTATAGAAATGCGAGGCGACGAGTGGTGAAAGTGGCTGTCGAGGTCGCCGGATGGATCGCCGCGGTGCTCATCCTCACCGCGTATGGGCTTCTGTCAGCCGGCAGGCTCACCGGCAAATCGGTGGCCTATCAGGTCATGAACATCGCCGGCGCGATCGGTTTCGTGATCAACACCGCTTACAACGGCGCCTTCCCCTCGGCGGCGCTCAACGTCGTCTGGATGGGAATCGGCGTGTGGGCGCTCGTGAAAATACGGGCGAGCCGGGGTCGCGGATGAGCCGATCTGACGGATGAGCCGATCTGGCGGGTGAGCCGATCTGACGGGTGAGCCGATGAGGAGGGGCCGGCGCCCGCCAGTTGTTCACGGTGACGGCAGGGCGAGCGCTATCGCATCGATGGCGCCATCGACCCTCTGACGAACCCTAGCTCTTCTGCAGGGCCGCCGCGCACTGCTCGAGCAGGTCCACGAGTTTGGCGGCGTCCGCTTTCGACATGGACGCGCGGATGCGCCCCATCACGCCGTCCACCACCGCCCCGGCGCTCTGCATCTGCCTGAGCCCGAACGCCGTCATGTACCAGCAGTCGGTCCGCCGGTTCTCCGGGTGCGGCTCGCGCACCACGAGCCCAAGCCGTTCCATGCTTCTCAGGAGACCATTCATGCTCTGGGCAGTGACGCTGATGCGCCGGGCCAGCTGAGCACCGGAGATCCCCGGCTCTTTCGCCAAGGTCTTCAAGACCATGGCATGCACGAACGACAGGTCGATGCCCCGCGTGCGAAGGCCGACGTCGATGGTCTGCCGCAGGGTCTGCATGACCTGACGTAATGCGAGCCCGACATCCGCCCCCGGCTCGGGAAGCGGAACAGGTTCACGGATCGGACGAAGGTTTCTGTCGGTGCGTGCCATGCCGTTGCCAATTATCAGGTTCCTGATAGGGTATCAGGGACCTGATTATCTACAAGCTCCCATGCACATTCTGCCCAATTGCTTCACGGTCGCCCTGACTCTCGCCTTGCTCACGACGTCGGCGGCCCAGGCTCAATCCGCCGACGCTCAACCCGGCAAGAACGGCGCGAAAGCGCAGGCCGGCATGGCCGTCACCGTCACCACGCCGCGCGCGGAGCAGTTCGCGCGCACGGTTGTGGCAACCGGCAGCATCTACGCCTGGCAGGAGGCGGTGATCGGCTCCGAAGTCGGCGGCTATCGCGTGGCCGAGGTGCGCGTGGACGTCGGGGACAAGGTGCGCAAAGGCCAGGAGCTCGTGCGGCTCGCGGATGAGATGGTCGCGGCCGAGGTGGCCTCGAAGAAGGCCGCGAAGGCCCAGGCGGATGCGCAGCTCATCAACGCCTCGTCCAACCTGCGCCGCGCCGAGTCGCTCGAGGGCTCGGGCGCCCTGTCCGCGCAGGAGCGCGAGCGCCTGAAGAGCGAGGATCTCGCCGCCCGCGCGCGCGTGGAAGCGGCCGTGTCCGATCTCACCGCCGCGGAACTGAAGCTTCGATATACGCGCGTTCTGGCGCCCGACGACGGCGTCGTCACCTCGCGCACGGTAGTGGTCGGCCAGATCGCCCAGGCGGGCGGCGAGATGCTGAGACTGCTTCGCCAGGGCCGCATCGAGTGGCGCGCTGAAGTGCCCGAGGCCCGCATGCGGGACGTGAAGGCCGGCCAGACCGCGCGCGTCACGACTGCGGATGGCACCGAGCTCGCCGGCACCGTGCGCACCGTCGCGCCGACCGTCCAGAGCGGCACGCGCACGGGCCTCGTGTACGTCGATCTGCCGAACCCGCAAGCCGCGCGTCCCGGCATGTTCGCGCGCGGCGAAATCGAGATCTCGAAATCGAAGGCGATGACACTGCCGCTCGCGAGCGTTGTCGTGCGCGACGGCTTCAGCTATGTGTTCGTCGTCAACGACAAGCAGGTCGTCGAGCGCCGTCGCGTGCAGACGGGCACCCTGCGAAACGGCCGCGTCGAAATGCTCACCGGCCTCACGGGCAATGAGCGGGTGGTCGAGCGTGGCGCGGGCTTCCTGAAGGACGGCGACGCCATCCGCGTCGTCGCCTCCGATACGCCCGAGATGACCTCCATCGCACCGACCTCCGGCGCGGGCGACAACACATGAACCTGGTCACTTTTTCGATCCACCGGCCCGTGCCGGTGGTGGTGCTGTTCGTCGCGCTGACGCTCGCCGGAATCATCGGGTTCACCAAGCTCGGCGTGCAGGACCGGCCGGACATGGACATCCCCATCGTCACGGTGATGGTGAATTACCCCGGCGTGCCGCCCTCGCAGCTGGAAACCGAGGTCACGCGCAAGATCGAGGATTCGGTCGCTACCGCCACCGGCATCGACCACATCCGCTCGACCGTCACCGAAGGGCTTTCGACGACGACCATCGAGTTCCAGCTCGACAAGGACGTGAACCAGGCCGTCGATGACGTGCGCGATCTCGTGAGCCGCGTGCGCTCGGACCTGCCGGGTGAGATCGAAGAGCCCATCGTTTCGCGCGCCACGACGGCGGGCTCGCCGGTGGTGACGTATGGCGTGTCCTCGCCGGGCATGAGCGTGGAAGAGCTCTCCTGGTTCGTGGATCTCACGGTGAGCCGTGAGCTCTCCGCGATCCCCGGCATGGGCGCGGTCACGCGCGTCGGGGGTGTGGATCGCGAGATCCGCGTGGATCTCGACCCGGATGCGCTCAACGCGCTCGGCACGACGGCTGGGGACATCTCCCGCCAGCTCCGTCGAACCCAGGTGGAGCTGCCCGGCGGCGAAGCGCGCATCGGCAACCAGGAGCAGAGCGTGCGCACGGTGGCTACGGCCTCCTCAGTGCAGGATCTCGCCGAGCTTCCCATCGTGCTCCCGGACAAT
>JBDZVF010000447.1:0-5128 GCA_040255575.1 Pseudomonadota bacterium
ACGACGCCTTCTTGCGCGATGACGCGGCCTGCCGGGCGCTCGCGCCCGAGGCGGGCCGGGAAAACCAGGCGCTGGAAATCGAGGGGCGCAGGATCGTCGCCCGGCGCGTGGCCGACGACGTGGTCTGGTTCGATTTCGCCGAGCTGTGCGACGGTCCGCGCAGCCAGAACGACTACATCGAGATCGCGCGCGAGTACCAGAGCGTGATCGTGTCGCGCGTGCCCGTGCTGACCGCGCAGCGCGAGAACGCGGCCCGGCGGTTCATCGCGCTCGTGGACGAACTCTACGACCGGCAGGTCAACCTGATCGTCTCCGCCGCCGCGCCGCCTCACGGGCTCTATAAGGGAGACCGACTGGGGTTCGAGTTCCAGCGCACGATCAGTCGGCTGGTCGAGATGCAGAGCGAGGAGTATCTCGCGAGCGAGCATCGGGCGTAGAAGGCGAAGCGGCCTCGGGAGCCGCTTTGAACACTTCACGGAGATGCACAGCGAGCCGCGGCTCGACAGGCATCGACCGCAGGTCTCCCGCAGTGCGGGATTGCGTCATTGCGTCCGGTTTATTGCGTTTTAGAAGAAGTCAACTCATTGATTTCAAACGGCCTCTTCAGAGCCATCTTCCCGGAATTGCGTTTTATCAGCGGGGTACCACTTCGAGGCTCGTGTAGCGCCCTCCACGAGAATCGCGCCTTCCTCCTTGAGTTCTTTCAGCAATGACTGGATCTGATCCCGAGTCAGCGTCCGCGGCAGTTCGGTGCGTAGCTCGTCGAATCGCGTCCCTTGCTCACCATTGGCACGAACGAGCCGCAGGATCGCCGCCCTGGCGATCGCTCGCGCCCTATCCGGCCCGTGCCGGCTGACACGAGCACGTGCCGGCGAATCCATGAACTTCGGTGCGAAGAAATATCCCGTCCCGCGACCGCGTCCGCTCGATTCAAGCACTCCCTGCTTGATGAGCTTCCTGAGCCATGGCCTCAACTCAGCTGGCACACGACGCCCGCGACGCACGCAATCGAACACCAGAAGATCCTCAGTACGGGTGGCGTCGATATTCTCCTCACCCAAACAGTGCAGGAATTGCAGGAATCCATCGTCGCGAATCTCGCCATGCAGGGTGAGTGCAACTTGATACTCGTCGGTATGCGTGAAATCCGGGAGCCGTTTGCCTTGTCTCAGGCACTCGTCGTAGATGCGATCCGCGCCTTGCCCGGCTCGTTCGACGAGCCCGCACCTCGCAAACGCATCTGCGAGCCGGCGGTTACGAGGGATATGCCTGGATAGAATGTTCTCGACGCTGACTCCGTTCGGAAAGCCTCCCGGACTTACTACTTCCAATCGACGCGGGTACTGCCGCACGAAAACCGAGCCTGGCTGGCGATAGTCGCGGTGAGCCACGGCGTTCAGCAGAGTCTCTCGTACAGATTCCTGAGCGAAAGTCGGCACGTCAAGCATCACCAAACGGTATTGGTAGTGTTGCTTGTCGTTACGCAGGTTGACGAGATCCCATATGCGATCAAATGCGAGAAGAAATGCGTAGCGGAGTTCCTCGCGCTGACTCGCAGGCCCGGGCGTCTCGCTCGATCGGTACTCGAAGACTATTTCAGCGGCGGCTACATATCTTGAGAGTGCCGCTGTGTTCCCCAGAAGAATGAGTGCGGCATAGGTCACGCCGCCCGCGACTACCAGCTCCGCATCTCGGAGCAGTTGCCCCGTTGGCCTCGTTAATATGGCAGGGAGCTGCGACTTCTCGTACCACCGCCGGCGAAACTCGTCCACAGCTCGCGGATCGAGATCGGCCAGCCTCGCTCCGTCACATACTTCCGCCGAGAAATCCGGGCGAGTCTCATCGAAGATCCGCCGAAGCATGTCCGGAGTCATTGGCACCAGGTCTTCTCCGGCACGCATCCAGTACGCACCCTCGAAAGCGATCGGCACGCCGAGCGGCCGCGCGGGGGCCGTGAAGACGACGACGCGGCCGTCCGGGTGAAGAAGCTCCGTCGCCTCGATTCTCAAGCGCAGTCGCTCGACGAGACCAGCCTTGGTGCGTTCCAGGTTCTCGAACGCCGCGCTGCCGACCACACGGCGAGGCCTGCGGTCCGTTACGCCAAGAACGATTGAGCCGCCGCCCTCATTCGCGAGCGCCGCGCAATACTTCGCCAGCTTCTCGAAGTGAAAGCCGTGCCTGGCTTCCTTGAACTCGAGATGCTCGTTCTCGCGAGCGGTGAGCCAGGAGTGCAGCTGATCGGGCGTGGGAGCCACAGACCTTCCATGGATTCGTTGGGGATGAATCACTGGACGGGTCGAACGACTCTTTCCGTGGCCGCACGGGCTATGTTTTCAAAAAGCGTGCGAGGGAAGAAGCGATGCGTGCACGAGCACGCGAAAGCCGAGGTATTGGCACACGCGAAAACGAGTAGCGCGCGCCGAGTAGTGGGAATGAGTACGTGGGTTCAATGCGATGCTCATCTGATGCAGCTCGCCGTCAGCCACCATGAGCCGGCGCCGCAGCCTACGCAGCGAGTTGATCTGATGTACCCCGGGCGCGATCCACGCGCCACTCAAACCACCCCGCGCCGAATCTGATCCAGCTCGATCGATTCGAACAGCGCGCGGAAATTCCCCTCGCCGAACCCCTCATTCCCCTTGCGCTGAATGATCTCGAAGAAGATCGGCCCGATGACATTCTGCGTGAAGATCTGCAGCAGCACGCCCTCGCCCTTCTGCGGATTGCCGTCGATGAGAATGCGCCGCCGTGCCAGTTCCTCCAGCTTTTCACCGTGGCCGGGCACGCGCGCGTCCACGCCTTCGTAGTACGTATCGGGCGTGTCCTGGAACGCCACGCCCTGCCGGCGCAGCACATCCACCGTGCGATAGATATCTGTCGAGGCGAGCGCGATGTGCTGGATGCCCTCGCCGTGGTATTCCCGCAGGTATTCCTCGATCTGGCTCTTGTCGTCCTGGGACTCGTTGATGGGAATGCGGATCTTGCCGCACGGGCTCGTCATTGCACGCGAGAAGAGCCCGGTCTTCTTGCCTTCGATATCGAAGTAGCGGATCTCGCGAAAGTTGAACAGCTTCTCGTAGAAGCCGGCCCACCTGTCCATGCCACCGCGCTTCACGTTGTGCGTGAGGTGATCGATGTACGAAAGCCCCGCGGACTGGGTCTGCGCGGCGGGCGTCTCCGGAACAAAGTCGACGTCGTAGATCGAGCGGTCGCCATACCGGTCGACCAGGTAGATGAGCGAACCCCCGATGCCCTGAATGCTCGGAATGTTCAGCTCCATCGGCCCGGCGGTGGCCGGCCCCGGCTTCGCGCCGAGCTCGATGGCGCGCTTGTAGGCAAACGCCGCATCCTTCACGCGAAAGGCCATCGCGCACGCCGAAGGCCCGTGCTCGCGCGCGAACCCCTGCGCGAACGAGTTCGCTTCCGCGTTGATGATGAAGTTGATGTCGCCCTGCCGATGCAGGGTGACGTTCTTCGACCGATGGCGCGCGACCACCGGAAAGCCGAGCCGCTCGAACAGGGTGCGCAGCAGCGCCGCATCCGGCGCGGTGTATTCCACGAACTCGAAGCCGTCCGTGCCCATGGGATTGTCAAAGCTCATGATGGCGTCCAGAAAATAGTTACAATTGCAACGAATAATAACGCGTGCACCTGCATGACCAAAGCGACGACGCTCGAGCTCGACCGCTTCCTGCCGTACCGGCTCTCGGTGCTATCGAACATCGTAAGTACTGCAATTTCTGGCGCTTACGAGAAGCGCTTCGGGCTCACCATCCCGCAATGGCGCGTGCTGGCGGTGCTCGCCATGACGCCCGACCTCTCGGCGGCCGAAGTGGCCGAGCGGACCGCCATGGACAAGGTCGCGGTCAGCCGCGCCGTCGCTTCCCTGCTTCGGGAGCGGCGAGTCGTTCGGCGAACCGCGCGGGCGGATCGCCGGCGCTCGCTCCTGCGACTCTCCGCGGCCGGGCGAAAGGTCTATGCGCAGGTCGTGCCGATGGCGCTCGATTACGAGAAGGATCTGCTGGCGCCCCTCACTCGCAAGGATCGGGAGGCAGTCGACCGTGCAATTCACATTCTGCTCGATCGGGCGGCGCAGATCGGCCCGGCGCATACCGCGTGACACACCGCCGGAGCGGCCCCGCTATAATCGCGCGCCGTCATAGGGGTGCCGTTTGAAGACAGTCGCCGAGTTCGAGATTCAATACCACCAGTTTCTCGATGCAGAGGGGCAGGCCGTCGCCCCCCTTCCCGAGTTCGCCAGGGATCCGGCGGAGCTCCTGAAGATGTATCGGCTCATGACACTGGTGCGCGCCTTCGATACGAAGTGCATCAATCTCCAGCGCACCGGCAAGCTCGGAACGTACGCCTCCTGCCTCGGTCATGAAGCCACGCACGTCGGCGTCGGGGCCGCCATGCGGCCGGATGATGTGCTCGCGCCCGTCTACCGCGAATACGGCTCCCAGCTCTGGCGCGGCGTGAAAATGTCGGAAATCCTGACGTACTGGGGCGGCGACGAGCGCGGCAATGACTTCGCCGTCCCCCGGCACGACTTTCCGTGGAACGTGCCCATCGGCTCCGGCGTGCTGCACGCGGCCGGCGCCGCCATGGCCTTCAAGATTCGCGGCGAGAAGCGCTGCGCGGTGGGCTACATCGGCGATGGCGGCACCTCCGAGGGCTCGTTCTACGAAGCGATGAATCTCGCCGGGGCGCGCAACCTGCCCGTCGTCTACGTCATCGTGAACAACAAGTGGGCCATTTCGGTCCCCATCGAAGCGCAGACGGCCACCCGTACCCTCGCGCAGAAAGCGATCGCTGCGGGCATCCCCGGCGTGCAGGTGGACGGCAACGACATCATCGCGGTCCGCCACATCATGAACGAGGCGCTGGCGGCCGCCCGAAACGGCAAGGGCCCGACGGTGGTGGAGGCGGTGACCTACCGCCTCAGCGATCACACAACCGCGGACGACGCGAGTCGCTACCGCCGCGACCAGGAAGTGAAGGCCGCCTGGCGCACGGAGCCACTGCTGCGCGCCCGCGCCTTTCTCACGAAGGCCGGCATGTGGGACGACGCGCAGGAAGAACAGCTGAAAGCGCGCTCCGCCCAGGAGGGGGAGGGGGCCGTGGAGGA
>JBDZVF010000448.1:0-5117 GCA_040255575.1 Pseudomonadota bacterium
CGCTCGCGGCGCTCAGCAAGGACCTGACGCTGCCGCAGTTCGCGCGCGGCGCCGAGACAGCGGAACCGCTGGCGGATCGCTCGCTCGAACAAGTGCCGCGCTTCCAGCGGGTGAGCGTGACGGGCCGGCTCGATCCGGCGCATCAGTTCCTGCTGGACAACCGGACGAACGACGGGCGGCCGGGCTACGAGGTGCTGACGCCGCTTCATCGCGAAGGGCGCGACACCATCCTGGTGAATCGGGGTTGGGTGCCGTTCTCGGGCTTTCGCGAGAGGCTGCCGGACGTATCGTTCGCCGCGGATGCGGACGTGCAGATCAGCGGACGGGTGGATGAGCTGCCGGTCGAGGGTCTGGCAAGCGGCCATGCCGCGCCGGATGAGAAGGCGCCCTGGCCGAAAGTGACGAGCTACCCCACACCGGTGGAGCTGGCTCAGGCGTTGGGCCGGCACGTTGAGTCGCGCATCTTGTTGCTCGACGCAGATGCGCCGAATGGCTACGTGAGAACGTGGCAGCCGCCGGGCATGACGGCGGACCGCCACTGGTCCTACGGCGTGCAGTGGTATGCGTTCGCCGTGCTCGCACTCGCACTGTGGTTGATATTGGGTTTTCGCAGCAGAGGCAGACGAATTGGCAAACGGGGCTGACGACACCGCCAACGACGCGACCATGCGCAAGCGCAACCTGCGCACCGTGGGATTGCTTGCGGCCATCTTCTTCCTGCCGTTGATCGTTTCGTTCTGTATGTACTACGGCAGCGCATGGCGGCCGGCCGGGAGCACCGCCCATGGCGAGCTCTATCAGCCTGCAAGGCCATTGCCGCCGGCCGAGCTGCGGGACTCGAAAGGGCAGGTTGGCCCGGTGAACGTGTTCAGCGAGAAGTGGGCAATCGTCTACGTTGGCGGCGGCGCGTGCGATGACGTGTGCAAGAACTCGCTCTACTTCATGCGCCAGACGCGTCTCTCGCTGAACAACGAGATGACACGCGTGAACCGCGTGTTCCTTGCCACCTCCGACTGCTGCGACAACGAGTTCCTGGACCGGGAGCACCCCGGTCTCCTGACGCTGGATGCCTCCGGCCCCGAAGGGGCAGACCTGGTCGCCGCCTTCCCCGAAACCGATCGCGAGCGCTCGCTCTACATCGTCGATCCGCTCGGCAATCTCGTCATGCGCTACAACACGCGCGATAACCCCAAGGGACTGCTGGATGACCTGAAGAAGCTGCTGAAGCTCTCGCATATTGGATAACGCTCGAAAATGACGTCCTTCGGCCCCGCGCACTCCGCCACCACCACCTGGATTCGACGTCTGGCTCTTGCCGGACTGGTACTCTGTTTCGTCGTCGTGGTGCTGGGCGCGTACGTCCGGCTGAATGCGGCAGGGCTCGGCTGCCCGGACTGGCCTGGCTGCTACGGTCACATCACACCCATCGGTGCCGCCGAGAACGTCGCGGCACAGGCGGCCTATCCGAACATGCCGTTGCACGTCGGCAAGGCATGGAAGGAGATGATCCATCGTTACGCGGCGTCGACGCTCGGCCTCATCATCCTGGTGATCACGGCCCTCGCCATCACCACGCGCAAGCAGAACATCGTGAGCGTGCCGCTGGCCGTGGGGCTGTTCATCACGGTCGTCGTGCAGGGAATTCTGGGGATGCTCACGGTGACGTGGCTGTTGAAGCCGCTCATCGTCACGCTTCATCTCATCTTCGGGCTCACGACGCTGGGGCTGCTGTGGTGGCTATTCCTTTCGCTGCGCACGGGGTCGCGCGGCGGTGTGCGGTTTGCTGGCGCGTCCTCCGCCCATGTGAGTGCGTATCCCGATCGGGCCCATCCGCCACATCGGGCGATGCTCGTTGCCCTCATCGCGCTGGGTATTCAGATTGCGCTCGGCGGCTGGACCAGCAGTAACTACGCCGCCGTCGCCTGCCCGGATTTCCCGAAGTGTCAGGCGAGCTGGATTCCCGAGATGGACTACAAGGATGCGTTCGTGCTCTGGCACGGCCTCGGCGTGAACTACGAGGGCGGCATCCTTCACCATCCCGCGCGCGTGGCGATCCATTACACGCACCGACTCGGGGCAATTGCCGCAACGCTTACGCTTCTGTTCGCCGTGGTTGTGACTCTGCGCAGAAAGGTGCGACCCGGCGCAAAGATCGCCGCGTATGCGGTGGTGGTCGCGTTGTTCCTGCAACTCTTCATCGGCGCGTCCATGGTGCTGGAAGGGTTCCCGCTCGCATTGGCCACCGCGCACAACGCCGGCGCCGCGCTCCTGCTCCTGAGCTCGTTGGCACTCTACCGCGCGCTTCGTCATCCCTGAGCGCCGGGCGCCAGGACCGGACACTGATCCGGCCGGCCTTTCTGCTAACCTCGACGCTCCCGCAAAGGGCTCGTGGAAAGGGCTCATAGAAGGCCCGCCGTACAACATCCTCCGGAGATTCGTTCATCATGCCGTCCGCCAGTACCGCGCTCGAACGAGTGCTCGCCAACGAGCAGGAAGTGCTCGCCGAATGGGTCCAGCTGCA
Organism: Pseudomonadota bacterium; assembly: GCA_040255575.1. GTDB lineage: Bacteria > Pseudomonadota > Gammaproteobacteria > Steroidobacterales > Steroidobacteraceae > JADGHX01. Next base: position 2,522 of record JBDZVF010000448.1, read on the forward strand.
GCTTGGCTCGGCCACAGGCCGCCTGGACTTGATGAAGGACAGCGAATTGCGCGAGCAATCGCGCGAGTTCATCACGCTCTTGCGTGCAGCGCTTGCCACTGGTGCCGACGTTTCGCTGACCTCGCCTGAATGGTCCGGAGTTCGAGAGTTCCTGGCGGGCGTATCGCGTTCCCGCGCGCTGCAAGGCTTCTCTCCCTCGGAAACCGCGATGTTCGTGCTGTCTCTGAAGCAGCCGATGTTCGGGCGCTTGCGCAAGCAGCTCGAGAGCACGCCTGCGGAGTTCGCCGACTCTTTGTGGGCGTTGACGGTGATCCTCGACAAGCTCGCCGTGTCTACCACCGAGTTCTTCCAGAAGAGCCGCGAGGACGTCATCCATCGTCAGCAGCAGGAATTGCTGGAGCTCTCAACTCCCGTCGTCGAGCTGTGGACCGGCATTCTCGCGTTGCCGCTCATCGGCACCCTCGACAGCGCGCGCACGCAGGTCGTGATGGAAAGCCTGCTCCAGGCGATCGTGCGCACCGGCGCTGCCATTGCGATCATCGACATCACGGGCGTGCCCACGGTCGATACGCTCGTCGCGCAGCATCTTCTGAAGACTGTCGCCGCGGCCCGGCTAATGGGGGCGGACTGCATCATCAGCGGCATTCGCCCGCAGATCGCGCAGACGATCGTGCATCTCGGTGTAGATCTCTCCGAGGTCTCGACCAAGGCGACGCTCGCGGACGCGTTCACGATGGCTCTGCGCAAGACGAACTCGTCGATCACCTCACTGGCGAAATCGACCGCAACGACCCAGAGCTGACGGAGCACCACACATGGAGAAGATTCCGATCCTGCGGATGGGCCGCTTCCTGCTGGTCACTATCCAGGTCGACATGCACGACCGGCTGGCGCTGCAGCTTCAGGACGATCTCACCGCACGCATCGTGACGGATCGCGCGCACGGCGTGCTCATCGACATCTCGAGCCTCGAAGTGGTCGACTCCTTCATCGGCCGCATGATCAGCAACATCGCCGCGATGGCGAGCGTGCTGGATGCGCGCACCGTCGTCGTAGGCATGCAACCGGCGGTGGCGATCACGCTCGTCGAGCTGGGGCTTTCGCTCGAAGGCGTGCGCACCGCGCTCAATGTGGACAGAGGCATGGAGCTGCTGCGCCAAGAGGTGGAAGCCGCCGGCAGAGTGTGACGCACACTCCCGGCAATTCGCCCGCATGACCGTCGTCGACCGATCAGTCAAACCGATCCAGACTCCCGAAGACGTCGTGCGCGTGCGTCAGGTCGCGCGCGAGCGCGCCGTGGCGCAGGGGTTCTCACTGGTCGATCAAACGAAGCTCGTCACGGCGGCCAGCGAGCTCGCGCGCAACACGCTCGAGCACGGCGGCGGCGGTGAAGTCTCCATCGAAGTGCTCAACGACGGGCTGCGCAAAGGCGTGCGGCTCACCTTTTCCGACAAGGGCCCCGGCATCCCCGATGTCGAGCTCGCCCTGAAAGACGGCTACACCACCGGTGGAGGGCTCGGCCTCGGATTGAGCGGCGCGCGTCGCCTCTCGAATGAGTTCTCCATTCAGTCGAAACCCGGCGAAGGCACGCGGGTGTCGATCACGCGCTGGCGCTGACGCCAGCCCTCGCCCGCCCGCGCCCAGCCATCATGCTCCCGCAAGCACTCTGTCTACTCGAGGACCGTAGCCAGGTCGCGAGCGCGCGTCGGGCCGCGGTCGAGCTGGCGGAGTCGCTCGGCTTCGACGCCGAGCAGGCCGGCAAGGTGGGCCTGGCAGCAACCGAGATGGCCTCGAACGTGCTGAAGCACGCGTCCTCCGGCCATGCGCTTCACAAGTACATCGGCCGCCTGCTCGTGCGCGCCTTGCGGAGCGATGGAATCGGCGGCGTCGAGATCGTGGCGCTGGACAAGGGGCCCGGCATTGCCGATGTCGCGGCGAGCCTTCGGGACGGGCACTCCACAAGCGGCACGCTGGGCGGCGGTCTCGGTGCACTGGCGCGCATGTCGCAGAGTTTCGAGATCTACACGCTGCCGGGCCGCGGCACCGCCGTGCGTCTGGAGCTGTGGGCGAAGCCGCTGCCCGCCCGCGTACGACCCATTGAGGTCGGCGGCCTCTGCATTCCCAAGCACGGCGAGACGGTTTCGGGCGACGACTGGGCGGTGCAGGAATGGCGGGATCAGTTGTCCGTACTGGTCGCCGATGGACTGGGGCACGGTCTCAGCGCCCACGCGGCGGCCCGGGCCGCCACGGAAGCATTTCTAGTCAATCCGCAACAGGAGCCGGGTGCCATCCTCGATACATGTCATCACGCGCTGGCGCGTACGCGGGGCGCGGCGGTTGCCACTGCAAAGTTGATCGCCTCGGCGGAGCGCGGCGTGTTCGCCGGTGTCGGCAACATTGTCGGCCGGGTGGAAGCTTCGCCGGCGCATCGACATCTCGTGTCCCACAACGGCACGGTCGGGCACACGATGCGGAAAGTTCAGGAGTTCGCTTTCCCCTGGCCGCGCGGCGCCCTGCTGGTCATGCATTCAGACGGGCTCGGGACCCACTGGGACTTTGCCAGCTACCCCGGGCTCACGGTGCGGCACCCCGGCCT
>JBDZVF010000449.1:0-5082 GCA_040255575.1 Pseudomonadota bacterium
AGGTCGAGGAAGCTGAAGAGCAGCGCCCCGGAGATCGCGAGCGGCACCGAGCCGAGCAGCACGATGAGCGGATCGCGGAAGCTGCTGAACTGCGCGGCGAGCACGAGATAAATGAGCACCAGTGAGAAGCCAAGCGTGATTGTCAGGGCCGACCCTTCGAGACGGATCTGGCGCGATTCGCCCGCATAGTCGATGGTCATGCCCGGAATGCTCGCGGCCGCCGCGGCTTTCTCGAGCACGCGAAGCCCGTCATCCTTGGTAACCCCGGGATTCACGCCGCCATAGATGCGCACCAAAATTGCGCTGCTGGAAGCGATTGAGCGTGCGCGGCGCCGCGCTGGTCTCGATGTGTGCGAACGTCGAGACCGGCACCATGCGTCCGTCCGGTGTCTTGATCTTGAGATCGAGCAGCGGAGCGAGCGTCGCGCGGTCCTCTTCGCCGATCTGCGGGATCACCTTGTAGCTGCGATCGAAGAAATTGAAGCGGTTGACGTAGTTGCCGCCGAGCAGGGTGCCGAGCTCCTGCCCGACGCTCGCAAGATCCAGCCCGAGGTCGGCGATCTGCTCGCGATCGAGCACCACGCGCGCTTCCGGCAGATCGATCTTGAGGTCGGTATCGACGTACAGGAACTTGCCGCTCTGCCAGGCGGCGCCGAGCACCGCCGCGGCGGTTTGCAGCATCTGCTCGGGAGGCGCTTCGCTCTGCAGAACCATTTCCACGTCGTAGTTCCCCGAGGTGGAGAGCGGCGGGTCGAGCCGCGGAAACACCCGCAGCCCAGGGCCTCTCCCGGATGGGAGAGCGACGACAATCGATTATCTAGACCACAAACTCGCGGCGTCGATTTCGCGTGCTTCACCGGGAGCGAGGTCTTGCACGCGCACGTTGCCGATGCTCGCCCGCACCAGGCGCAGCGTGGGGAAACCGACGCGGGCGCTCATGCGGCGCACCTGCCGGTTCTTGCCTTCTCGCAGGGTGAGCTCGAGCCATGAAGTGGGAATCTTCGCGCGATAACGAATGGGCGGCTCTCGCGGCCAGAGCTTTTCGGGTGCCTCGATGAGGCGCGCGCCCGCGGGCTGGGTCACGAAGTCACCGAGATCCACTCCGGTGCGCAGGGTGCTGAGGGCGTCTTCGGTCGGAATGCCTTCGACCTGTGCCCAGTACGTCTTGGCGAGCTTGAAGCGGGGGCTCGAGATGCGCGCCTGCAAGGGCCCGTCATCTGTCAGCAGCAACAGACCCTCACTGTCGGTGTCGAGCCTGCCGGCCGGATAGACGCCGGGGGTCTTGATGTAATCCGCGAGCGTGCGCCGGCCCGGCTCGGGACGAAACTTGCAGATGACGCCAAAGGGCTTGTTGAAGGCAATCAGCACGGACGCAGGGGAGGGCTCGTCAGAAGCTTGCGACCACCTGACGTGATCGGCACGACGGACGCGAAGGTATCGCACCGGCCCAGGCGCGTCTACGTGCATGAAAGTAGGAGAGTTCGAGCCTCACGCGCGCTCGCTGCGACGGCAGCTGCTATATTCCTCGCGCGGACAATAACCTCAAAACTCAACCGCGAAAGGCAGGGAGAACCATGGAAGCACGAGTCGCACCGCGAGCACCCGGCATCGGCAGGATCGCCACGAAATACGGTCTCATCCAGGGTGTTGTCGGATTTGTCCTGTTTCTGATCGTGGCGATGACGGGCATGACGCGGAGCTTGCCGATGACCGCGATCAGCATCGTCGTGCTGGCCGTGCTGATGGTCCTGGCGCATCGGGAGTTCAAGAAGACTCACGAAGGCATCATGTCGTACGGGCAGGGCCTGGGATTGGGAACGCTGCTCAGCGTGGTCGCGAGCGTGCTCAATAGCGTGCTCGTGTACATCTATGTCGGATTCATCAACACCGGATACCCTGCGGCCGCGCTGAAGATGCAACAGGCCGCGCTCGAAGCGCGCGGCGTCACCGGCGCGCAGCTGGAGCAGGCGATGTCGATGACCAGCGCAATGCTCACGCCAACGGGCCTGGTGGTGACGGGGCTGGTCAGCGGCGTGATTCTGGGTTTCATTGTGGCGCTGATCGTGTCAGCCTTTACCAAGTGCGCCGATCCCAGGGCAGTGATTTAGCGCGAGCCACCTCGTCGCGGGCATCGCGGCAGCCGGCGCGGGAGGCATTCATGAAAGTCGGCTTCATCGGACTCGGGCAGATGGGCTCGGGCATGGCGGCGAATCTCGTTCGCGCGGGTCACGAAGTGACGGTGTTCAATCGCACCGCCGGCAAGAGCGAGCCGCTGGTGAAGCTCGGCGCGCGGGCGGCAGCAAATGTCGCAGGCGCCTGCGACGGCAGCGAAGCCGTCATCACCATGCTCGCGAACGACGGCGCAGTACGCGAGATCGCGCTCGCGAGCGGCGGAATTGCCGAATCGCTGGGAAAGGGCGCCGTTCACGTCTCCATGAGCACCGTGAGTGTCGAGCTCACGCGCACTCTTGCGCAAGCGCATGCGCGCGCCGGCCAGAAATTCCTCGCAGCGCCGGTATTCGGCCGGCCCGAGGCGGCGGCGCAGGGCAAGCTGTTCGTGCTTGCCGCGGGCGAGGGCGACGTGGTTCGCACGTGCCAGCCGCTCTTCGAGGCCATGGGCCAGAAGACCTTCGAGCTCGGCGGAGAGCCGACGGCGGCCAGCCTGACCAAGATCACCGGTAATTTCATGATCGCGGCCATGATGGAAACGCTGGGTGAAGCCCTCGCGCTCGTCAGCAAGGGCGGCATCGAGCCTGCCCGGTTCGTGGAGATCATGACCTCCACGCTCTTTCCGGCGCCGGCCTATCGCACGTACGGCGCGCTCATCGCCGAGCGCAAGTTTTCCCCACCCGGATTCGCCGCGCCCCTCGGACACAAGGACATCGGGCTGCTGCTGGCGGCCGGGGCCGCGCTTCGCGTGCCGCTGCCGCTCGGGAGCCTGTTGAACGACCGCTTCGTGCGGCTGCTGGCCGGGGGCGGCGAGGGGCTCGATTGGTCGGCTATCGGACAACTTGCCGCGCAAGATGCGGGGCTCGGGCGCCAGTAGTCTTGCGCTCAGGGGTCTCGGCTCCAGTAGTCGGCCCGCGACGTACGGTGAGGCCTTCGCGCTCTCGGGACTTCGCTATGCTTCAGGCTCCACTTCCATCAGGGGATTCCCGTGCGCACCAAATTCACCGCAGCGCTTGCGCTGCTCGTCAGCAGCGTGCTTTTCGTTTCCACGGCTCCGGCGCAGCAGCCTCCGGCAGGCGGCGGCGCGCAGGCTCAGCAGGGGCAGCGCGGTGGCGGCGGGGGTTTTCGCCTCGTCCCCTTGCTCATCGAGAGCAAGGCGTTCCCGGACGGTGGCGTGGTGCCCGACAAGTTCAGCTTCCGCGGCGGCAACGTGCAGCCGGACTTCAAGATCTCGAACGCCCCCGAGGAGACACAGAGCTTCGCCATCATCCTGCACGACATCGACGTTGCGGTGGGCGGCGGCACGGATGACGTGCTGCACTGGGTGGCCTTCAATATTCCCGGAACGACGAAGCAGATCCCTGAAGGCAAGCTGCCGGAAGGCTCCGTCACCGGCAAGAACATGCGGGACAACAACTACATGGGCCCCGGTGCACCTCCGGGACCCCGCTATCACCACTACGTGTTCGAGTTTTACGCGCTGAACGCGAAGCTCGACCTGCCGGCCAGCGCGAGCCGCGCGGAGGTGCTCGAGGCGATGAAGGGCAAGGTCATCGCGAAGGCCGCGTACGTCGGACGTTTCCGCGGAAACGCCGCGGCCGGCGCACCGCCCGCGGGGCGCTGACGCGCGGACGCCCTGGCAAACCGGCCGAGCCCGGAATGAAAAAGGCCCCGTGCGACCGATGCACGGGGCCTTTTCGTTTCGGCGTGCCTGAAACAGCTTTTCGCGCGATGCGCGTGACGCGTTACTTCAGGAGGTTGCGCACCGCCGCCGCAATCCGCTCCTCGTTCGGGATCACGAAGGCTTCGAGCGGCTCGCTGTACGGCACGGTGGTGTCCGCCCCCGTCACCTGCACGATCGGCTTCTTCAACGACGAGAACCCGTGCTCGGCGATATCCCCCGCGATCACGGCGCTGACGGAGGCGTGGCGCGGCGCCTGATCGACCAGCACGACGTGCCGTGTCTTCGCGACCGATTTCAGGATGGTGTCGAGATCGAGCGGAGCGACGCTGCGCGGATCGATCACTTCGGCGTCGATGCCTTCGCCCTTCAGCTTTTCCGCCGCGGCGAGCGACCGCTGCACCATCCAGCCCGTCGCGACGATCGTCACGTCCTTGCCGGCGCGGCGGACCTCCGCCTTGCCGAACGGCACGAGATGCTCGCCGTCCGGCACTTCGCCGTGCTCGAGCGTCAGCAGGTAGTGGTGCAGGAAGACCACCGGGTTGTCATCGCGGATCGCCGTGGCCATGAGCCCCTTGGCGTCCGCGGCAGTGGAGGGGATCACGCACTTCAAGCCCGGCCAGCCCATGAAGAGCGCCGCGATCGAGCCCGTGTGCTGCCCGGCCCAGCCGGCCGCGAAACCATAGCCGGCCTTCAGAACGAGCGGCACCTTCACCTGCCCGCCGGACATGTAGCGGAACTTCGCGCCTTCGTTCACCACCTGGTCCATCGCGACCAGCATGAACTCCGCCATGTACAGCTCGATCACCGGGCGCAGGCCCGCCATCGCGGCACCGATGCCGATGCCGATCTCGGCGGTCTCGGAAATCGGCGTCACGCGCACGCGATCGTTCCCGTAGCGTTTGACGAACTCGTGATTCTCCGTGGTCGCGAGGTTCTGGCCGAAGTAGAGCACGCTCGGGTCGCGTGCCATCTCCTGGTGAATGCCTTCGTCGATCGCGGCAATGAAAGGAAGATTTGCCATGAGAGGGTTCCTCGTGGTTCTCAGGCGAAGTTGTAGTCGAGGGCCGACTCATTCTTCGGGAAGGGGCTTGCGAGCGCGAAGGTGACGGCTGCCTGCATTTCATCGGCGACCTTCTTCGTCAGCTCATCCGCCTTGGCCGGCGCGAGCGTGCCCTCCTGCACCAGCTTGCCGCGGAAGCGCGGCACCGGGTCGCCGCGCAGCGCGGCCT
>JBDZVF010000450.1:0-5076 GCA_040255575.1 Pseudomonadota bacterium
GTGCGTACGACGGACCCCGCCCCACCGGTGGCGATGGTGCACGCGAGCGGCACTCCGTAAGGTTCGTCTGGCTCGTCGTCGCAGAAGCGGATGACGTTCTCGCGCGCGCTCACGCTCTGCGCGCGCTCGCTGAAGTTCATCGTGACGTTCGGGTAACGGCCCGCCTCTTCAACGAGCAAGGTGGTGAGCGCTGCGCGCCCGACGGAATAGATGACTTCGCCGGGCTTCCACCCGTAAGGCAGCAGTTTCGTCGCGCCGCTGCGATCGTGCACGCGGCGGCCGCGCATCTCGATGAGCAGCGGCCGCACGTGCCGCATTACCCCCGCGTGCTCCAATGCCCGAATGCCGCGCGCGGCCAGCGCGAGATTGATCGATCGCCCGCGTTCCGGCGGCGTATAGCGAGGGTCGGGCCGGCGATCGTAGAGCGAGACGCCACAGCCGCGGCGTGCGAGCAGAACGGCAAGCAGGGCGCCGGCCATGCCTGCGCCGAGAATCCGGACGTCGTCCCGCGAGATGCCACTCATTGCGTGTTTTCCAGCGCCTGCGTCAGCTTCTCACTGAAGCGGAAGACATCCTCGAAGCTGTTGTACAGCGGCACGGGCGATGCCCGGATCACATCGGGTTCGCGCCAGTCGCACGCCACACCGTTGGCCATGAGCCAGCGAAACACCTTCCCGCCACGCCCCGAGCCGACGATGCGGAAAGACAGCTGGCAGCCGCGCGCCTCGCGACTGCGCGGCGTAATCAGCTGCACGGCAGAGCCCAGTCGATCCAGCAGAAACTCGAAGTAGCCGGTGAGCTCGAGCGATTTCGCCCGTAGCCGTTCGATGCCGGCTTCCTGAAACAGCTCGAGGGAGGCGATGAGCGGTGCCGCCGCGAAGATCGAGGGATTGCTCACAGCCCACCCGGCCGCGCCGGTCTGCGCGCGAAACTCGGGCTTCATCTGGAAACGGGTGGCGGCATCGTGCCCCCACCAGCCCGAAAGTCTCGGCCGCGTGTCCACGTGCTTCGAATGCACGAACACGCCACCAATCGCGCCGGGCCCCGCGTTCAGGTACTTGTAGCTGCACCACACCGCGAAGTCCGCATCGTCGTCGTGCAGGGAGAGCGGCGTATTGCCGATGGAATGAGCGAGATCGAACCCCACCATCGCGCCGGCCCGATGGGCCGCGGCTGAAATGCGCTTCAGGTCGAACGCCTGCCCGGTGCGGAACTGAACCCCGGGCCACAACACCAGGGCAATGCTCGCGCCGTGTTCGGCGAGCAAGGCTTCGATAGCCGCTTCCGGCACGAGGTCTTCGCCCGGCGCGGGCGCCAGCTCAATGAGATTCGTCAAGGGATCAAGACCATGCCAGCCGATCTGCGACGTGACCGCATGCCGATCCGACGTGAACGCGCCGGCTTCGATGAGGATCTTGCGACGCTCGCCAGCAGGGCGATAAAAGCTCGCGAGCATCATGTGGATGTTCGCGGTCAGCGAGCCCATCGCCACCACTTCATTGGGGTTTGCGCCTGTCAGCGCGCACAGGCCGGCGGTGAGGTTCTCGTGATACGGGATCCACGGGCGGCGCGCTTCTTCGTGGCCGAGCACGCCGAAGCGCGCCCAATCGTCCAGCTCCTCATTCAGGACATCCCGTGCGGCGAGAGGCATCGCGCCGAGTGAGTGGCCGGCGAAGTACAGGAGCTCACGGCCCTGCGCATCCTTCGGCATCGCAAAACCGGAGCGGAATCCCCGCAGCGGATCGGCTTCGTCGGCGCGGCGCGCGAAGTCGAGGGAGGCGCCGTAGTTCAGCATCCTCGCCTCACCTGGCGGGGCGTTCCTGCACAGTGCCGCAATTGCGGCAGGTGCGATGCTCGATGCTGTTGAAGAAGCGATCGAAGATGGGCGGGAGCTGCTTGACGATGTCGCTGATGTGCTCGAACTCCTCGTAGAGGAGCTGATTGCAGTTTTCGCAGTACCACTGGAAGCCGTCCCGCTCTTCCGGCCGGCGCTGGCGCTCGATGACGAGGCCGACGGTGTTGGCGGGGCGCCGCGGCGAGTGCGGCACGTTCGGCGGGAGCAGCAGGATGTCGCCTTCGAGAATGGGTACGTCCACCATTTTGCCGTGCTGCACGGTCTTCAGCACGATGTCGCCCTCGAGCTGATAGAAGAACTCCTCGCCCGGGTCGACGTGGAAATCCTTCCGCGAGTTCGGCCCGCCCACCACCATGATGATGAACTCGCTGTCGCGAAAGACCTGCCGGTTGCCCACGGGGGGCTTCAGGAACTGACGGTTCTCATCGATCCATCGACGGAAATTGAAGGCTCGAAGGGGGGCCATACGATGTTGTCCGGACGCTGATTGGCGTATGTTACGCAACCTGCGAGCCCATTGGAAAAACGGGCCCGCTGGCACAAGGGCTCATTGAAGAATCGCCAGCGGCGCTTTTTCTGCGCTTCCCGGGAGATGCTGATGATGCTGAGGTCCATCGCCATCGCGCTGTGTCTCCTCGCGCTGACAGCCTGCGGCCACATGCCCTGGAGCAAGAAGGCGGCGGGGCCTCCGCAGCCGGTGCAGGAGCTCACCATAACGGGCGCAGATGGCGCTCCCGCTGGCGCCTTCCCGCAGTACTGGAAGCGCAACACGCTGGTCGTGGACCTTCAGGCGGCCTCTGGCAACGGGTCCGTGACCCTCACGCCACGCGCTTCCGCGAAGTGGCCGGTGCGCATCGCGCTTCGTGTGCGGCCGGGCACCGTAGGGCTGCTCGAGGTGCAGGCGGACCAGCGCATGATCCTTCCCGTCACGCAGACAGGCGACAAGCCGGTGGACCTGGAACTGGTGCCCGGTGTGTATACGCAGAGTAGCCCGCAGATGGTCGTGCGCTGGGAACCGGCGCGTGCGCCGTCGCAGTAACAGGCGGACAACAACCCTATTCGCTGATGTCCTGGTAGCCGCGGCACCGCGTGCTGACCGGCTGCGCGTCCACCGAGTCGATATCGATGGCGGTCAGCGAGCCGCCCCACACGCAGCCGGTGTCGAGGCCGACCACGCCGTGCTCGCGCACGAACCCGAGCGCGGACCAGTGCCCGAAGATCACCCGCACATCGTGGCTTTGCCGGTGATCCCATGCGAACCAGGGCTTGAAAGGCGCGCGGATGTCGCGGGCGCCGCCCTTCATCCTGAGATCCACCCGGCCGTCGCGCGTGCAGACGCGCAGCCGTGTGAGCGCGTTGATCGCGAAGCGCAGGCGATCCATGCCCTGCAGCGAGTCGCTCCACTGGTCCGGCTGATCGCCGTACATCTCATCGAACAAGGCACGCGGATCTTTCTTCAGTGCCGCTTCCACCTCGCGCGCAAGTGCGGCCGCTGCATCCGCGCTCCATTGGGGCACGAGCCCTGCATGCACGAGCAGCGTGTTGCGGGCGGTGTCGAGATGGGCGAGTGGGCGGGACAGCAGCCATTCGAGCAGGGTGTCGCGGTCGGCAGCCCCGAGCACATCCTCGATGGTGTCTGCCGATTTGATCTTGCGCGTTTTCGCGAAGGCCACCGCCAGCAGGTGCAGGTCATGGTTGCCGAGCACGGTGATGGCGTTGTCGCCGAGCGAGCGCACATAGCGCAACGTTTCGAGCGAGCGCGGGCCGCGATTCACCAGATCCCCAGTGAACCAGAGCTGGTCGCGATCCGCCCGAAACCCGAGCTGCGCGAGCAGCGCCCGCAGCTCGTCATGACACCCCTGGATGTCGCCGATCGCCCAAGTGGTCATGTTGGAAGGGGAGCGAGCGGTTACTGCACGATGCCGGGCATCGCGAGGCGGAACGGCGCGATGGGCGCGTCGAAGCGCTCGCCGTCGTCCGCCACCATGGTGTAGCTGCCCTGCATGGCGCCGACCGGTGTCTCGATCATGGTGCCACTCGAGTAGCGGAAGCCCTGGCCCGGCTTCAGATGCGGCTGCTCACCGACCACGCCGTCGCCGCGTGCCTCCTGCACCTTGCCGTTCGCGTCCGTGATGATCCAGTGACGGCTCAGCAGTTTCGCCGGAACCTCCCCTTCGTTGCGAAGGGTGATGGTGTAGGCGAACACGTAGCGCCGTTCGCGAGGGTCGCTTTGCTCTTCGACGTAATTCGTCTCGACGTCGACACGGATCTTGTGATGTTGACTGGCCACGACCACTCGATTCTAACCAACGCGCGCGCCCGGGCCCACCCGGATCGCCAGCACGTCGCAGGGCGCGGCGTGCAGCACGGTGTCTTCCGTAAGGTTGACCAATATCGAAAGCCCGTGCCGCTCACGGCTGCCCAGCACGATGAGGTCCACGTGCTGTTCGCGTGCTACGCGCACGATCTCGGACTTCACGTTGCCGGCTTCGACGTGGCAGGGAATGCTGGGCACTCCCAGCTCGTTGGCCATGGCGCGCAGGCGCGCCCCGGCGCGATCGAGCAGCTCGTTTTCGATCTGCACCGCCGGCATGATGGTCTCACCCATGGGCTCGACAGGAACGAACTCGACCACGTGCAGCAGCTGCAGCTCCGCGCCCACGGCGGCGGCGAGATCCCGCCCACGCTGCCCGACGAGGAGGCTGCCTTCGAGCAGGTCGAGTGCCACAAGAACACGACGATAGAGGGACATATCGGCGCTCCATGACCGGAACCGCGAACGAGGGTACCTCAGGTACGTGACTGCGGGACAGGACCTTGGCAGGTCGCGGTCAGATCGGCCCCTGCGAGGTGCCGCCCCCGGCATCCAGCGCGTGCGCGAGGCGGTTGAAACTGTCCGGTGACAGGGTTTCCGGGCGGGCGCCGAGATCGACGCCGCTCGCGGCGATCTGCTCGGGCGTTACGAGCTCTCTCAGAGCGTTGCGAATTGTCTTGCGACGGTGCGAAAACGCGGCGGCGACCACCGCTGCGAAATGCGGACTTACGGGGAACGCGGGCTGCGGTCGCACGCTGAGGCGCGCAACGGCGGACCACACCTTCGGTGGCGGCTGGAATGCGCCCGGGCCCACGTCGAACAAGGCTTCCGCCTCGACCCACGGGGCGAGCATGACGGTGAGCCGACCGTAGTCGCCGGAGCCCGGCGCGGCGGCGATGCGCTCCAC
>JBDZVF010000451.1:0-5064 GCA_040255575.1 Pseudomonadota bacterium
CCCCAGCATGATAACCGTATGCCGCGGCTCGGACATGGGCACCGCCGCGCCCTCTTCCAGCGCCGCAAGCATCCCGGACACGAGGCCCTGCCGCTTGCCCTGAGGTGTATCGAACTCGGTGACGCTCACCGTGAGGTGCGCTTCATCGGGCGAGGCGTGCAGGCTCGAGGCAATCGAATACAGCCTCGGCGCGAGCGGACGGACCAGGCTTGCGAACTTGGCGCAGTCGAGCGCCTCGCCGGCATGCTCACTCATCACGTCCGCCGCCGAGCGCAGATCCGCGCGCTCCAGCAGGAACTCGCGGAAGGAGATTTCCTTGGAATCGGCGGCCACGGGCGCCTCGGCATCGAACCCGAGCGTCACGATCAACGCATCGACCTCTGCCTCCGGGTTCTTCGGCACGACGCCGATCGAGTCGCCGGGCTCGTAGCGGATATTCGAACCCTCCAGCGAGAGCTCGAGATGACGCACGTTCTTCGACGACACTCGCGTCGTCAGGCGCTGATTGACGAGCAGTTCGGCGCTGAACGGATTGCGCCGTGTATAGGCGCTGCTGACCGAAGCGCTCGCGGAGGAGACGACGCTCACATGCGCCGTGCTCGCCGCCACACCCGCCGCTGCGAGCACCTTCGGCATCACTTCTTCGATCCAGCCGTGGGCCGGTGCCTCGAAATCGACATCGCAGTCGACGCGCGGATGCAGACGCGTGGCCCCGAGCGCTTCGAGCTTCGCATCGAAGTGCTTGCCGGCCTGGCAGAAGTTCTGATAGCTCGAATCCCCGAGCGCGAGCACGGAGAAGCTCTTGCCGGCAAGCGAGGGGGCCTTGCGGCTTTCGAGCAATTCCCAGAGCGGCACCGCGCTATCCGGGGGATCGCCCTCGCCATAGGTGCTCACGACCACCATCAGCGACTGGGCGGCCGTCAGGTCCGCCTTCGTACACTGAAGCATGTCGAGCACGGTCGCGTTCACGCCGCGCGCCTTCAACGCTTCGGCGGCCCGCCGGGCGAGACTTTCGCAGTTTCCGCCCTGGGTGCCGTAGAGAACCGTGATACCCGATGCGCCAGCCGGCGCGCTCGCGGCGACAGGCGCGGGCAACGCGCTGCCCACGCCGGCGAGATAGCCACTCAGCCAGAGACGTTGCCGCTCATCGAGCTTGGATACGAGATCGCGCGCCGCCTCGCGAAGAGGCGGCGGCAGCGGCGAAGCACTCCATGCATCCGCCGCCGGCGCCGCATGCGGCGCCAGCATGGCAACCGAATCGCTCACGATCAACCGCGCGGCTGCTTTACCGTGCGCAGATACGGGCGCTGCTCCTTGAAGCCTTCGGGGAAGAGCTTCTTGGCCTCGTCGTTCGACACGGAGGGCACGATGATGACGTCGTCGCCCTGCTTCCAGTTCACCGGGGTCGCGACCTTGTGCTTGTCGGTGAGCTGCAGGGAGTCGATGACGCGCAGGATCTCATCGAAGTTGCGGCCCGTGCTGGCCGGATACGTGATGGTCGCGCGGATCTTGCGGGACGGATCGATGATGAACACCGAGCGCACCGTGAGCGTCGCGTTCGCGTTGGGATGGATCATCGCGTAGAGCGACGACACTTCGCGCTTCGCATCGGCGATGAGCGGGAACTTCGGGCGCGCGCCCTGGGTCGCCTCGATGTCGTCGGACCAGCGATGGTGATCGTCCACCGGGTCGACCGAGAGGCCAATCACCTTGACGTTGCGCTTTTCGAACTCGGGACGCAGCTTCTCGGTGTAGCCCAGCTCCGTGGTGCACACAGGCGTGAAGTCCTTCGGGTGGGAGAACAGCACACCCCAGGAATTGCCGAGCCATGAATAAAACTGGATGTCGCCAACCGTCGTCGAGGCACGGAAATCAGGCGCCGTGTCGCCAATCTGCAGGGCCATGGAATACTCCTCTTGCATCAGATGCCGAGGCATAGAACGCTAACCTATCACACTGTGATATAACCACTGACCATTCGGTCTTCCATTATTCACCCCGGGTATAAGCCATGAGCGACGAGGCGCGCGCCGTCACCAAGCGCCACTACGAGGTTCTTGCGGAGTTCCGCTTTCGCCTGCGCAGTTTTTTCCGCTACAGCGAGACCATCAGCCGCCGCCACGGCCTCACGCCGCTGCAATACCAGCTCATGCTTCACATAAAGGGTTACCCGGGGCGGGACTGGGCCACCGTCGGCGAGCTCGCGACCCGCATGCAGGCCAAGCACAACGGCACGGTTTCCCTCATCACCCGGTGCCAGAAGCGCGGGGTGGTCACGAGGCAGGTGGACCCGCGGGATCGCCGGCTCGTGCAGATCCGGCTGACCCCGCGCGGGGAGAAGGTGCTCGCGCGCCTCGCCCAGCTGCACTGGGACGAGTTACTCGCCCTGCGCAATCTCTTCGTCGTGCACGGGCTCGACTCGGAGCTATGAGCGCAGGTGCTTGTTGAAGAACGCCGTCGTGCGATCCCAGGCCAGTTTCGCAGCGGCGGCGTCATAGCGCGGCGTCGTATCGTTATTGAAACCGTGCTGAACGCCCGGATAGGTGTACGCCTGATATTGCACACCCGCGGCCTTTAGCGCGGCCTCGTACGCGGGCCAGCCCGCGTTGATGCGCTCGTCCGACCCGGCGTAGTGGATGAGCAGAGGCGCCTTGATCCTGGCCACATCCTCGGCCGCGGGCTGCGAGCCATAGAACGGTACCGCCGCGGCGAGATCCGGAATGCGGGTGGCGAGGAAATTCGCGATGCCGCCGCCGTAGCAGAACCCGACCACGCCCACCTTGCCATTGCCACCCTTGAGCTCGCGAACGTAGCGCTCGGCGGCGATGAAATCGTTGCGCGTCTTCGCCTGATCGAGCTTCGGGAAGAGCTCGCGCGCCTTGTCTTCATCGCCGGGATAGCCGCCGAGGGTGAACAACGCATCCGGCGCGAGCGCGATGAAGTTGTCGAGCGCGAGCCGACGCGTGATGTCTTCGATGTGGGGATTCAGCCCGCGATTCTCGTGCACCACCAGGACCAGCGGCAGCTTTCCGCTCGCTTTCGCGGGCTTCGCCAGATACGCGCGCACCTTGCCGTTGCCCTCAGGCGAGGGAAACTCGACGTATGAGGTTTCCAGGCGCTTGTCATTGGGCTGAACCTGCTGCGCCTCGGCAAAGTTGGGCGCCAACGCGGCAAGCAACCCTTCCGCGGTAAGGCCGGCCACGGCGGCGTACTGCCCCGCCGACTTCAGGAAGCCCCGGCGCGGAATCACTCCGTGCACGTACTGATCGAACAGCTTCAGCACTTCCGGGTGGAAGTCGTTTGCAGTCTTGCGCGTCATGGTGGTGAACCTCTCCTTTAGCGTTTCAGTCTCGCATATGCTGCGGCTATATGCGCCCATCCCCAGCGGTCCAGTTCGGCATGTTCCTCGCCATTTCGCTGGCGAGCGTCGGCAACTACTACGTCTACGACTCCATCGGGCCGGTGGCGGACCTGCTGTCCAGCCAGCTCGGTTTTTCCGATACGCAAATCGGCACACTCAACGCCATCTACAGCCTGCCGAACATCTTCATGGTGCTGGTCGGGGGCGTGCTCATCGACCGGTTCAACGCCCGCTCGGTTACTCTCGTGACCGCGGTCGTCTGTCTGCTCGGCGCCATTCTGACGGCGCTCGGCTCGCAGTTTCCCGTCATGGCGGCCGGACGACTGCTCTTCGGTCTCGGCGCCGAGACGATGCTCGTGGCCATCACCGTGGCGTTCGCGCAGTGGTTCTCGGGCCGTCACTTCGCCCTCTTCTTCGCGCTGAACATCAGCGTGTCGCGCTTCGGGTCGTACCTGGCGGACCGCTCGCCCTCCTTCGCCCGGTCGCTGTATGAGCAGGGGTGGCAGCCGCCGCTGTGGCTCGCTGCGGGATTCGCCGCGCTCGCCGTCGCGGGTTCGATCGGCTATTGGCTGACGGATCGTCGCGAGGCGCCGCGCGGCACGCTCGCCATCGCGCCTCCGCCCGATCGAGTCGAATGGAAAAACCTGCTCCGCTTCCGCGCGGCGTACTGGTACACCGTGGCGCTCTGCGTGGCGTTCTACTCGGTCATTTTCCCCTTCCGAAGCACGTTCTCGATCAAGTATTTCCAGCACGCCCATGAGCTGTCTCTGGAAGAAGCCAGCACGCTGAACAGCTACGTTTTCCTGGCCGCCGCGTTCGCAACTCCGGCGTTCGGTTTCCTCGTGGACCGCATTGGGCGACATGGGCTGCTGATGGCGGTGGGCGCGCTGATGCTGCCGCTCAGCTTTTTGTTCCTCGGCACGTCGTCCGGCAGCCTGGCGTTGCCTACGGTGCTGCTCGGCATTGCGTTCTCGCTGGTGCCTGCGGTGCTGTGGCCGGCGGTCGCCCGCTACGTCGAGCCTCATCAGCTCGGCACGGCCTACGGGTTGATGACGATGCTGCAGAACGTGGGCCTGACGATCGCGAACGTGGTCGCGGGCTACATCAACGATGCGAGCGGCGCGAGCGCGAGCAATCCGGCGGGGTATTCCTCGATGCTGTGGTTCTTCGGGCTGCTGAGCCTCGCGGGATTCCTGTTCGCGACGTTCCTGTGGAAACGCGAGGCGCTGCCGAAATGAGGCGCGTGGTCCGGCCGGGCACACGGTGCCCTGCTGAGGGACGCGCGCGCGGCCCGCTGAGGGAGGCGGCGCCTGGCAGCCGCCCGGCCCGGGCGCCACAGCACCTTGCCGGACGCTACAGCACCTTGCCGGGATTCAGGATGCCGTTCGGATCCATCGCCTGCTTGATCGCGCGCATGAGGGCCAGCTCCTCCGGGCTGCGCGAGTACGAGAGGAATTTGCGCTTGAGCGAGCCGATGCCGTGCTCGGCGGAGATCGAGCCCCGGCGCCGGGCGACGATTCCATACACCGCCTCCTCGATATCGAGCTCCGGCACGGAGTGACCGTTCATGCGCACCGAGGCGTGCAGATTGCCATCCGCCACATGCCCGAAGTAAACGGTCTTCAGCTGCGGCCAGCGCCGGTTGAGCTCGGCTTCGATCTCGCTCATCAGCGCCTCGATCTCCCCGGTCGGCACGCTCACGT
>JBDZVF010000452.1:0-5055 GCA_040255575.1 Pseudomonadota bacterium
GCCCTCGCAAGCGGGCATGCGGTGATGGCGGTGACCGCGCCACCGCCGGCTCTCGTCAACGCCGAGAAGAAATACGAAATCATCACCGATTGGGCGCAGCTCGAACGCTGGATCGCGGCGCTCGCCGCCGCCCCGCTCTTCGCGTACGACACCGAGACGAACAGCCTCGACTACATGCAGGCCGAGATCGTCGGCGTGTCGTTCGCCACGGAGCCGGGCATCGCGGCGTACGTGCCGCTGAAGCACGACTATCCTGGCGCGCCCGCGCAGCTCGACCTCGACAAGGTTCTCGCCGCGTTGAAACCGCTGCTGGAAGACCCGGAGCGCGCCAAGGTAGGGCACCACCTCAAGTACGACGCGCATGTGCTGCTCAACTACGGCATCAAGCTCGCCGGGGTGCGTTACGACACGATGCTCGAGTCCTACGTGTGGAACAGCGTCGCCACCAAGCACGACCTGGAAGGCGCCGCCCAGCGCTATCTCGGCATGCGCACCATCAAGTTCGAAGAGATCGCCGGCAAGGGCGTGAAGCAGATCGCGTTCAATCAGGTGCCCATCGACAGGGCCGCCGCGTACTCCACCGAAGATGCGGACATCGCGCTCCGTCTTCACAAAGCGCTTTGACCGCAGCTGCAGAGCATCCCGACACTCGAGCATCTCTATGAAGAGATCGAGCAACCGCTCGCGCCGGTGTTGATGCGCATGGAGCACGCGGGCGTGCTGGTGGATCGGGAGCTGCTGAAAATTCAGAGCGGCGAGATCGCGAAGCAGCTGGCAGAGCTGCTCGCCACCGCGCACCGGGAAGCGGGCTTCGAGTTCAACATCGAGTCGCCGAAGCAGCTCCAGCAGATCCTGTTCGAAAAGCTGCAGATTCCAGTGTTGCGCAAGACGCCGACGGGCCAGCCCTCGACCGCGGAAGACGTGCTCGAAGAGCTGGCGGCCGCGCACGCCCTGCCGCGCATCGTGCTCGATTACCGCGCGCTCGCGAAACTGAAGTCCACATACACGGACAAGCTGCCAGATCAGATCAACCCGCGCACCGGGCGCATCCACACGTCCTATCACCAGGCCGTGGCGCAGACGGGCCGTCTTTCCTCGATGGATCCGAATTTGCAGAACATTCCGATCCGCAGCCCCGAAGGGCGCCGGATTCGCAAGGCGTTCATCGCGCCTCCGGGGCACGTGCTGATGGCAGCCGATTACTCGCAGATCGAGCTGCGCATCATGGCGCATCTGTCCGAGGACGCTGCGCTGTTGAGCGCTTTCGCGGAAGACCGCGACGTGCACCAGGCCACGGCCGCGGAAGTCTTCGGCGTACCGATCGAGGCAGTCGACGCCGATCAGCGACGCCTTGCGAAGATCGTGAACTTCGGGCTCATTTACGGCATGTCCGCGTTCGGGCTCGCGCGCCAGATCGGCATCGAGCGGCGCACCGCGCAGAAGTATGTCGACACCTACTTCGCGCGCTTCCCCGGCGTGAAGCGATACATGGATACCACTCGCGTGCTCGCGCGCGAGCGGGGGTATGTCGAGACGGTGTTCGGGCGGCGCCTGTACCTGCCGGACATCCGCTCGGGTAACACGCAGCTTCGGCAGTACTCGGAGCGCAGTGCCATCAACGCGCCCATGCAGGGCACCGCGGCGGACATCATCAAGAGAGCGATGATCACCGTGGACGCGTGGTGCCAGAGGGAAGATGTGCCGGCCCGAATCATCATGCAGGTGCATGACGAACTGGTGCTCGAGGTGCGCGAGGACGCGATCGCCACCGTCACCGCGGGGCTGCATGAACGCATGTGCAGGGCCGCCGAGCTCAAGGTCCCGCTCAAGATCGAGGTGGGCACCGGCGCGAGCTGGGACGAGGCCCACTGAGTTCACCAGCGGCCCTCGCCGCTTGCCGAAGACGCCCTGCCAGGCACGCCTCTGGCTGAGGATCCTCATCGTGTGGCCTGAAGCCCACAGCAACGGCCGCACGTTCCCCCGCAATCACGGAGATGACTCATGCGAATGCTATTGCCTGCTTTGACACTCGCCCTGCTCGGCACCGCTGCCCACGCGGCCGACAACGGCGTCTATCTCGGAGCCGGCGTGAGCCAGGTGAAGCTCGACAATGTCGGGCAGGACTTCAACACCGGGAATCTCAATGATTTCAAGCTGGATGACACGTCCTGGAAGCTGCTCGGCGGCTTCCGGCCCATCGATCACTTTGCAGCGGAGCTCAACTATTTCGACCTCGGGAACGAGAACCGGAGCATCGGCGGCCAGAACTTCCGCGCGGACGGCAAGGCTTACGGCGCCTATGCGGTTGGCTTCCTCCCGGTCGGCCCCATCGACTTCTTCGGCAAAGCCGGATTGGTGCGCTGGGAATCCAATGCCACGGCTTCAGGCCCGCTGGGTTTCCGTTTCGATGACAAAGGCACGGAGTTCGGCTGGGGCGCGGGCGTTCAGGCGCGTCTGGGAAGCCTCGGTGGCCGTCTCGAGTACGACCATTTCGATGTCGACCACAGCGACGGAGTCGAGGCGCTGTCGCTCAGCGTGTTCTGGACCTTCCTGTAGTGAAAACGCAACGGTGTGACGCTCAAGCCACTGATGTGTCGAGAATATTTCTTCGGATTCCATCGGAACTAGTTGGGGGGTGACCCGTCTAATTTCGCGAGTGCTTCGGCACTCCCCGCTTCCCTCCCTGAGCGGGTCAACCCGGTTCATGAGACCTGTGCCGGGTTAGTCTGCCCCGACGATGTCGACGACATCGTCGGGGTTTTTTATTGCCCTCAGGCAAGCCAGGCTTTCAGCAGCCGCTGCGCCTCCTCGACGCCCACCTTGTCTTGCGCCGAAAAGAGCTGTGCCGACACTGTTTCCCCCAGCACGGCCCGCGCCTCCTTCAGCGCTTTCTGACCTTCGTTTCGCGTGAGCTTGTCGGACTTCGACAGCAGCACGTGCACGCGCATCGGCTCACCCTCGTCGAGGCCGGCGGCGCCTTCGCGCGCCCAGGCGATGAGGTTCTCGTCCTCCGGCGCGACACCCCGCCGCGAGTCCACGATCAGCACCAGGCCGCGCAGCGATTCGCGCGCGCGCAGGGCCGCGATCATCGGGCCCCATGTGCGTCGCTCAGCCTCGGGCGCGGCCGCGTAGCCATAGCCCGGCAGATCCACGATGCGCCGGTCAGGGCCGACTTCGAAGAAGTTCAACAGGCGCGTGCGCCCCGGCGTGCGGCTCACGCGCGCGAGACCATGACGCTGCAGGATCGTGTTGATGGCGCTCGACTTGCCGGCGTTCGAGCGCCCCGCGAACGCGACCTCCGCTCCGCGGTCGGCCGGGAACTGGGCCGCCTGGGCGGCGGAAAGCACGAAGCGGACGTTGGGGAAGACGCTCACGGATAAGGATGGCGAGGTTGGCGGCTCAATATTTTGCGTAGTGTACAATTCGCCGCCCTTCGCACAGGTCCTGTAAGCGGAAAGACGACAACATGCGGAAGACGATGAGAGTCGCGTCGGTCAGTTCGATTTTATTCGCCGGCATTCTCGCCGGCGCCCAGGCCTTCGCGGCCGATGTCCCGGTCGCCAATTTCGATGGCGGCAAGGCGGATGTGGGCGCGACCAAGGCGGCCGTCTGCGGCGCGTGCCACGGCCCGAACGGCAACAGCCAGAATCCGGAGTGGCCGAGCCTCGCCGGCCAGAGCCCCTCCTACATCGCCGAGCAGCTGCACCTCTTCAAGACGGACGTGCGCGTGAACCCGGTGATGAAGCCGATTCTCGATACCGTGCCTGAAGCGGATTTCAAGGATCTCGCGGTGTACTACGCCACCCAGACCCCCGCCGGCCTCGAGGCCGATCCCTCGTACTGGAAGGCGGGCGAGAAGCTGTATCGCAAGGGCGATGCGGAGCGCGGCATCCCGGCCTGCGCCGCCTGCCACGGCCCGGTCGGCCGCGGCAATCTCTCCGCCGCCTATCCGGCGCTGCGCGCCCAGCATTCCGTCTACACGATCAAGCAGCTGAACGATTACGCCAAGGACACGCGCTACCCCGGCGCGACCGCGGAGAAGCCGGCCACGCCGAACGCCGCCATCATGGCCACGATCGCGAAGCGGCTCACGCCGGAAGACATCCGGAATGTGGCTTCCTACGTGCAGGGAATGCGCTGATACCGCCGATACCCCGGAAAACGAGGCCACGATGTTTCGACTCTCGGTCGCGATTGCTCTCAGCCTGATCAGCATCACCGCTTGCGGGCGCAATTCCACCCCCGCCACGGCGCCCGCCGCGCCGGCAACGGAAGCCGCCGCTCCTGCCACGCCCGCACCTGCGGCCCAGGAGGGTTCGGCTGAGACCGTTGCGTCCGAGCAGGCCACCGCGTCACAGGAAACGACCAACGACGCCGCCCCGGAAGAACGGGGTGACGTGGCGCTCGAACGTCTGGCCGCCATGCCTGCGGACCAGCAACTGCCCGCCGGCAAGTGGAAAGCGGGCACGAACTACGTGCCGCTCGTTCCCGCGCAGCCGACCAACGTTGCGCCTGGCAAGGTGGAGGTGGTGGAGGTGTTCTGGTACGCCTGCCCCCACTGCAACTCGCTCGAGCCGTTCATCCAGAGCTGGCTCAAGAACAAGCCGGAGTATGTGGAGTTCGTCCGCGTGCCCGTGATGTGGGGCCCGGTGCATCGCGCCCACGCGAAGCTGTTCTACATGCTGCGGGCCCTGAATCGTCCGGACCTCGACAGGAAGGTGTTCGAGACGATCCATGGCCAGGGCAACATGCTCGTCTCGAACGATGAGCAGGTCACCCGCAAGATGCAGCTCGACTTCCTGAAGGCCAACGGCGTGAGCGTCGAGGACTTCAACAAGGCGTGGGACTCGTTCACCGTCAGCACGGGCCTGCAGCGCGCCGAGCAGCTCACCGAGCGCTACAAGGTGCAGGGTGTGCCGCTGATCGTCATCAACGGCAAATACACCACGGATCCCGGCCTCGCCGGCGGCCCGGGCCAGCTGCTCCAGCTCATCAACGACCTCGCCGCGAGCGAGAAGCAGCGCCGCTGATCCTGGAGGCGGCCATGCACGGCGC
>JBDZVF010000453.1:0-5052 GCA_040255575.1 Pseudomonadota bacterium
CCCACTGGAAAGGGCTTGGCCCGTCCGTCCGTCGCGAGGCGGCCGAGGCGCTTCGCGCGAGCGGTCTGGAATGCGTTTGCGAGACCGCGACAGACGAAGAGAGCTTTCGGCGCGCGCTGGCGCGCTCACCGGATCTCGTCCTGGTCGATGCCGAATCGAATGCGCTCGACGTCGAGCTCGCGCTCGACATCGCGAAGACGCTGCTGCCCGACGCGCCTCGTGTTCGTCTGGTGAGCGCGGATCGCTCGGCGCGGGGCCTGCAAGCAGATGAAACCGACCAGGCGGTATCGCTCGATGAGCTGGGCGACGTCGTGCGCACCCAGCTCGCGCTCGCCGGCATTCCCACTCGCAGAAGCTCCGACCAGGCCGGCGACACGGGTCTGCACGAAGTGAGCGCGGTTGCTCAGCAGCTCCTCGAGCGCCGGGCGGTGTTGGAAGAGTTCGTGCCTCCCCACGAGCGCTCGACGCTCGCGAGCGTTCTTCGGCGCACGCCGCCGAGCCCGCTCGCGCTCGTGTGCATCGCCGATGCCAAAGTGCGCGCGCGGTGCCTCAAGTGCCTGAGCACCGCAGACATCGCGTTCGAGGAAGTGCGGGACGCGAACACCGCGGTGGCGCGCATCGATTCGAGAGTGCACGCAGTGCTGTTTACCGACGATCTTTCGTTGATCGCGCGCGTGAGAAAGCTCTACGCGGGCTCTGCAACGCACGTCGTCTTTGTCGACAGGAGCGGCGGCGTGTCGGAGAAGGCCGCTCTCGATGCAGGGGCGAATGACTGGCTCGATGCGCTCGCGGAGGGCCCGCGCTTCTGGGCGCGGCTCACGACGGCGCACCGGATCGTGAGCCTCGCCGGATCGCTGCAACTTGCGCTGGCGGACAACCGAATCCTGTCCACTGTGGATGAGCTCACGCGCACGGGGAGCCGTCGCTTCTTCGAGCGCCAGTTTCCGCGCGAGGTCGAGCGCGCGAGCCGGCGAATGCGCCCGCTCGCGTTGATCATGACGGACATCGATCACTTCAAGCGCGTGAACGATACGCACGGGCATCACGTGGGGGATGAGGTGTTGCGTGAGTTCGCGCGCCGTCTGTTCCAGGGCTTGCGCCATCGGGAAGACTGGGTGGCTCGCGTAGGCGGTGAGGAGTTCGCGATCGTGTTACCGGAGGCCGGCGATGCAGAGGCGCTGGCCATTGCCGAACGATTGCATCTGCGAGTCTGCGAGCAACCGATGGCCACTTCCCGTGGACCGCTCGAGGTCACCGCGAGCTTCGGCGTCTGCGCCGATGTTCCACCACGCCCCTGCGCAGGGTATGTCTCGCGCATGGTGCAGGCGGCCGATGCCGCGCTTTATGAGAGCAAACAGCAGGGCCGCAACCGCGTGACCGCCCGCGTTCTGTGATCCTCGCCGCCACGTTCGAGCCGGCCGCGGCACGTCTGATGCTGCTTGTGGGACTTGAGGACCCAATAGTGGCACGTGGAGGTGGACGTGAGCTTCTACTCAACGGTCGTGCGGCGTCATTTGGCGGCCAGCTGCAGGGGCCTTGGCCCGCCGGGGGCCCCGGTGGATCGCATGAGTCCCGCGCTGGATGATCTGTCGATGCAGTTCGCGCTCTTCGCCCGAACGGCGCCCGGCGATGTGCTCGATATCGGTTGTGGCGATGGCATCGCCACCGCCGCGGCACTGACGCGAGGCGCGCGGGTGTACGCAGTGGATACCGACCAGGCAGCCTTGCAGCACCTGCTTGCACGAGTTCCGCCGGCGCATGCGCCTCGCCTGCGGGTGCGCATCGGCAGCTTGCCGGGCGTCAATTTCAAGTTCCCGCGCTTCTCGGCAGTGCATGCCGCGCGGGTGCTGCATCTACTCGATCCGCTGGCGCTTCAACGATCGCTGCAGAAGTTTTTCCACTGGCTGTATCCGAGTGGAAAGCTCTTTCTGAGCACGCTCACCAGCAGCGGTGATTACTGGGAATTCGCCGAAAGCGAGATCATTCAGAAGAAGCTCGCCGAGGATCCCTGGCCCGGGTACATCGCCGACATCCGCCGGCTGCGTCCGCATTGGGATGGCTCCTGCGATGCCATCCATCTGCTCGATGAGCCAATCCTGCGACGGGAGCTCGAAGCGGTCGGCTTCGAGATCGAGCACATCCACTCGTATCCCCTTCCCTGGGATGGCGATCAGATGTGCTGTGCAGTCATTGCAAGGTGTGCCTCATGACGTTCACACTTGCCCGATGGCGAATGCAACCCACGACGAGGTCATTGCGGCCACCCGCATGTGGCTGCGGCCCGTCATCCAGATTCTTCTTCGCAGCGGGATCACGTGGAAGGAGTTCGCCGAGCTCTCCAGGTTGACCTATGTGGAAGTGGCGACGCGCCACTTCGGCCGGCGCGGCAGACCGACCAATGTTTCCCGAACCGCGATGCTCACGGGGCTGGCGCGACGGGATGTTCGCAAGCAACGCGAGCTTCTCGAAACCGGGGCAGCCGCTCCGGCTCCCTATGTCACGAAGGCGTCGCTTGTTCTGTCCGCGTGGCATCTGCTCCCGGAATATCACGCGCGCGGCGGCTATCCTGCTGCGATTCCCTTTGAGGGAGACAGCCCCAGCTTCTTGGCGCTGGTGCAAAGTTGTGGCGGCAGTGACGTGCCGCCCACCACACTCCTGAAGGAACTCGTGAGCGCCGGCGCCGTGCGCGTTCGCCCCGATGGCAAACTGGAAGCCACACTGCGCAACTACATTCCCCATGAGATGGATGGGCAGATGGTTCGCCTGTGGGGCTCCGTGCTGGCCGACGTCGCGACGACTCACGTGCACAACCTGAGTCGAACATCCAAGTCGCCTCCGCGATTCGAGCGGGCGGCCGTCAACGACGAGGTCGATGAGGCGGCCGTGCCCGAGTTCAGGCGCTTTCTGGAAGAGGAAGGCCAGGCGTTTCTCGAACGCGTCGATGCGTGGCTCACCGCGCATCGGGCGAGCAAATCGAAGCGCGGCAAATCACGCGGCCTGCGTCTTGGAGCGGGCGTCTATCATGTTCAGGACCTGTGAGAACACCATGAACATTCAACCCGGACTGAAGCGTTGGATCTGCATTGGCGCGGTCCTGCTGCTGGCGGTCGCCGGTACCACGATCGCTGGCATTCAGGGCACGGGTATCCGGGCGTTGTCGACCTTCGGGACGGTGGAGACCGGGAGCGACGGCGGGTTGAGTTTGAACGGCCAGCCCTATGACACGTCACACGCGCGCGTGGTCGTGAATGGCAGAGCGGGCAAGGTTTCGGAGCTTCGCAGCGGCCACATCGTTGCGGCCCATGCGAGCTCCCACGGAAAGGGTTCGGGCGCGGTCGCCGACGAGATCATTCTGGAGAGCGACGTGCGGGGCGAAGTCACCTCCGTCAACCAGGCGAACGCGACCTTCAGGGTGCTGGGGCAGACGGTGCATCTGACGAATGACTCGATTCTGGATCCGCAGATCCGGCCTGACGATGTGCGCGGCTTGCGGAACGGCACGTGGGTAAAGGTGAGCGCGTTCGAACGCGCCGACGGAAGTTTCGTCGCGTCACGCGTCGATCTCGATTTCGCACCCGGCGAGTCGCAGGTGCGCGGAGTGATTCAATCGCTCGACAGCACGCGTCAGACGCTGCGCATCGGCGCGTTGACCGTCGACTACTCCACCGGGCAGACGCATGGCGTGATCGCGGAAGGCGCTGTTGTCCTTGTCCGAGGTTTGCAGACGCAGACGGGTGGGACGCTGTTCGCATCGAGCGTGCAGGCGTTCAGCGGCTTCGGGCGTGCGGGTGAGCGGGGCGACATCCGCGGCATCGTCACGCAGTTCGCTTCAACGGTGGATTTCGAAGTGAACGGCCAGCCCGTGCTGACGAACGACAAGACCGTGTACGTGCTGCACGGGCAGCCGCTCTCCACGGACCTCGAGGTGCGCGTCACCGGGCGCTTCGATAGCAGCGGTGTTCTGATCGCCCGCAAGGTTCAGGCGGATGCGCCGAACAAGGCGAAGCGCGGGCCGCGCTGAGCGGGTTTGAGCCCACAGGCCGCCCGAAGCGCCCGTCCTGCCTGCCCAGGACGAGCGGTTGCTTCGCTCTCGTGACCGCTCGATCTGCGAGAATGGCCCCGAGATGAACTGGAAAGAAGCGGGGACGATCCTCGCGCTCATATTGTTGAATGGGTTCTTCGCCGGATCCGAGCTGGCCCTGGTCTCGGCCCGCAAGACACGGCTCAAGGTTCGCAGCGAGGCCGGCAGCAGGCGCGCGCAGGCCGCGCTTGCACTGCTCGAGAACCCGACCCGCCTTCTGTCTTCGCTGCAAATCGGTGTGACGCTCGTTGGCATTCTGACGGGTGTGTACAGCGGCGCGGTGTTCGCCGAGCACCTGGCCGATGTTCTCGAGCGCTTCGAGGCGATCCGGCCCTACTCGTACCAGGTTGCATTCGGGGTGGTCGTGGTGACGATCACGTATCTGTCGTTGATCCTGGGAGAGCTCGTTCCCAAGCGTGTGGCGCTGGCGCGCCCGGAGCCGATCGCGGAGTTCGTCGCCTATCCCGTGACGTGGGTCGCCAAGGTGGCCGCGCCGCTCGTGTGGGTGCTGCAGGTGTCGACTGAAGCCGTGACACGACTGCTGCCTCTTCGCAGCTCGCCGCAGATCACCGTCACGGAGGATGAGATCCGGGCACTGATCGCCACCGGCACCAAGGAGGGCATCTTTCACGGCCGCGAGCGCGACATGATCGATAGCGTGTTGCGGCTCGCGGATCGCTCCGCCGAATCCATCATGATTCCCCGCGGCGATATCGTGTGGCTCGATTCGGGATCGTCGCTGGAAGAAATGTGGAACGAAGCCCGGCGCAGCGGCCATTCGCGCTTCCTGCTGGCGAATGGCGAGCTCGAGCAGCTCATCGGTGTGATCACGCTCGCGGATCTGGGCGAGGCGCTACATCTCGGCGTGAGCGACGTGCAGCAGTATGCTCGCACACCGCTCTACGTTTCCCCGTCTGTCACGATCCTGAAGCTGCTGGATCTGTTTCGTGAATCGAGCGTGCATCTCGCCG
>JBDZVF010000454.1:0-5050 GCA_040255575.1 Pseudomonadota bacterium
AGGCTTTAACATCCACCATGATCAGATCCTTCAAGGACAAACAGACCGAGGCCATATTCCAAGGTGAGTTCGTGAAGGGCATGGACGGCCAGATTCAGCAGCGGGCGCGCGAGAAACTGAAGTATCTCGATGCGGCCGGCGACTTGCGCGACCTGATGGTTCCTCCCTCCAATCGCCTCGAAGCGCTGAAGGGCGACCGCAAGGGCCAGTACAGCATTCGGGTCAACCAGCAATGGCGCATTTGCTTCAGATGGGACAGTGGCGACGCGTCCGATGTGGAGCTAACGGATTACCACTGACGGGCATACCCGTGAGTTCCGAACGGAGAAAATGACGATGGCAGCGAAACGACTTCGGCCGGTACACCCCGGCGACATTCTGGCCCATGACTTCATGGAGCCACTGGAACTGAGTTCCTACAAGCTCGCGAAGGAGCTTGGCGTGTCTGTACCTACCGTCAACGAGATCGTGCGTCGACGCCGGGCCGTGACGGCGGAGATGGCACTTCGCCTGTCCCGCTACTTCGGCACGACCGCGCAACTCTGGCAGAACCTGCAGAGCCAGTACGACCTTGAGATCGCGAGTCAGAAGATCGGCAAGAAGGTCGAACGCAGTATCCAGCCTTTGAAGCGCCCGGACTTGGCCGAACATGCGGCCTGAGCACCGCGCCCCTCGCCCCAGTGAGGGGCGCCGCATCGATCCCTTTTGAGGGAAGCGCCCGGACTTTCTGATCAGAGCAATACGCAATGGACATCAAATCCATCCGGACGAAATCGGACTACCATGCCGCCCTCAACGAAATCGAGTCCCTGATGACTGCGAAGGCCAATATGCAGGAGGGGGATCGGCTGGCGACTCTGACGGAGCTTGTCGAGGCTTACGAGGCCGTTCACTTTCCTATCGCCGCGAAGCCCTCGTAACGAGAGGGTGTCCTGCAATGGCTGTTGCAGGCCGCGACTCGATCCACTGCTGCACCTCGCTTTGAAGCCACGCCACCGACCGCGCGCCTAGCTGGCGACGTCGCGGAAATTCGCCTGCCCGCTCAAGCCGCCAGATCGTCATGCGCGACAGGCCCGTCACGCCGACCACCTGCCTCAGCCGAAGAAAGTTCATTCGTCGCTCCACCGTCGCCAGTTGCTGGCTGTGGGCTGATCGTGACGCTCTCACCTGTACGCGTCACCGAGAGAAAGTGTCGAGTTTGATCACTTATGCATGTTGCAGGTTGCGGCTATCAAGTCAGGCCCGCTTCGCGCGATGGTGCATTTCGTTGCAAACCGTCGCAGGCCGTCGCACCGCCTCCATTTGCAACATGCATATGTGATCAAACTCGACACTTTCGCGAGGGTCACAAGCCGGTCCCATTCGAGTAGCGTGGCTTTGAGCACGTGCATCGGAAGCGCAGTCGCCTGTAGCCGCTCTCCCGATGCCCTCCAAAGCCACGGAGACGAATGCATGAAGGACCGCAAGCTCTACACCATAGACGAGACGCGGCAGCTGCTCGGCGGGATCTCGCGAACCACAATCTACCTTCTCATCGGACGCCGGAAACTCGCGAGCGTCGAGATCGGCCGGCGGCGATTCATTTCCGCCGAGGCGATCTCGGACTTCATCGACGCCTCGGCTTCGATCACAGCCCCACCTGACAAGCCAGCACGGCCAGGGAATGGGCCCCGACAACGAGAGCGGCTCGAATCCGTCGGTCTACGCGGGTCGAGAGAGCGTTCTGGGAGGTGACAACATGGACGACCTCCGACAATGCGACTGCCGAATCGACGTGGCCCATTCCTGGCGGCACGCCCTACCGTGCTTCGCGCGAGCGCAGTTGCTAATGCTGGACCACGCAGACGGGATGCTGGCATCGCGCGGCAAGCCCGTGCAGTTCATATGGCGGCGTGCTGCAGAGAGCGGCTGTTTATTGACGCTAGGCAGGATAGCGAAGCGTCCGCTTTGTGCTGCATGGGTGGGCTCATTGTCATGAGTTCCGCCACCAACCCGTCACGGCGCACCTCGATCACTGCACGCCCGATGCCGGAAGAGAAGCGGCGCTTCGCTGCGCTGGCAGCGAGTCGTGGAATGTCGGAAGCATCGCTCGCGCTGCTCGCGATTCGCGCCCTGCTTGAGTCAAACGGCCTCGCCGTTTCGCGCAGCGTTATCGCCGACCGAGACGCGCCAGTGTCCGACCGGATCACCGTACGGCTGCGGCCGGGCGATCGCCGTGCCGTGACCGAGAGGGCCGGAGGACGTGGGATGAAGGATGCAACCTATATCGCCGCCCTGGTGCGCGCTCATGTAGCAGCGAATCCGCCCCTCCCTACTGACGAGCTGGCGGCGTTCAAGCAGGCTGTGTCGATTCTGGTCGCCCTTGGCCGCCTCCTAACGCGCTATTCCCGCGGCGGCATACTGAGCCCCGAGTCCCTCGCCGAGCTCCGCAACGACCTCAGCCGAACGCGCGCGGTCACCGCCGAGGTTGAATCACGCATGCACGCGTTCGCGAGCGCGGCACTGGCGAGCTGGGAGAGTCGTTATGACTAGGCGAACCGTCCGGATCTCCGGAACAAGCCACCCGCTCCTCGACATCCACAGCTTTGGCCGAGCTGGTCCGCAATCGCGTCCGTTCACCGCCGCCGAGATTCAGCAGATCGCCCGCACCGTTCGCCGAACCCCGGAAGTGATGGTCAAGGTCACCGGTGGCGGCGCTAAGGTCGGCACCGTCGCCGCGCACCTGGCGTACATCAGCCGCGACGGTGACCTCGAGATCGAAACCGACGACGGCGAAAGCGTTCGAAACCGCGACGAACAGAAGCAGCTTCTGAACGATTGGCATTTGGAGCTGACAACCGGTCACTTCAGGAAGCCGGCCACGAAGCAAGCCGCGCATCGACAGACCAGACTGGTACACAACATCGTGTTGTCGATGCCCTCGCCGACCCCGCCGGAAAAGGTACTGGCGGCAGCCAGGAAGTTCGCGCGGGAGAAGTTCGGCGCACAACATCGCTACGCCATGGTGTTGCACACGGATCAGAAGCATCCACATGTCCACATGGTATTGAAAGCCGAGAGCGAGCGCGGTCGCCGGCTTCACATCGATAAGGAAAGGCTCCGCGACTGGCGCGAGGACTTTGCACGGCTGATGCGAGAACAAGGCGTCGCCGCTAACGCGACTCGGCGCGCAATCCGTGGACAAGAGCAGCGAAAGAATCCAGACGCAATTCTTTGCGCGCAACGGCACGGTGACTCAACTGCAATACGGAAAGGCGTCAGGGCGGTCGCCGCAGAGCTTTTTCGAACAGGCCACGTCCTCGACCCCGCCAGGGCGAGACTGATTGAACTCCGAAAGACAACAATCGCCCGGTGGACCAGTATCGCCGACATGCTCACCGCTCAAGGGGAAAGCACCTTGGCCGACGAGGTACGGCGGTTCGTCCATGGTTTACCGCCCTCGATTACAGATAGAGAGCGGATTGCACAAGCGCTCACGCGATACCCGGAGGGCGCGAGAGATACGTACGGATCGCGAGTTTCACCTCCTCGTCGTCGCGGGGACGATTTCACGAGATAGTCCGGATGCGCCGAGCTCGGAGGTGGATCGGTGCCCCCAAGCCCCTCGGGAGAATCTGCCAGCGCGCACTGTGTAGCTTCAGCGACTTCCGGACAAACCGGTAACCGGAAAATGAGAGACTTCGGCCTGCTGCAGGAGCCCTGCAGAGAAGGCGAAGTGAATGAGCAAGCGGGAATATCGGCGTTTCACGGCGGAACAGAAGCTGGAGATCCTGCGCGAGGCGGAACAGCCTGGCGTGACGGTGAGCGAGGTGTGTCGGCGTCACGGCCTGTCGCCCTCGGTGCTGTATCGGTGGCGAGCGGTGGCCCAGGACGGCTCCACCGTGGCCCTGAAGCGCGACACTCAGCGCAAGCCGCGTAAAGACGACGTGGAGGCGCGCTACAAGGCAGAGATCGAGCGACTGCGGGCCGTGGTGACAGAGATCACTGCGGAGAACCTGGAGCTCAAAAAAAAGATCTGAGGCTGGACGATCTTTCAAGGGTTCCGGCGGATACGAAAGCACAGGTGATTCACATCGTCGCGCAAACCAAGCGTCGTTCGGGCTGGAACGCGTATCGCACGCTGGCGGCACTTGGCATCCCGCGCAGCGTGTATTACGCGTGGAAGGCCCGGGAGAGCCTAGAGGACAAAGTGGGCAAGCGCTGCCGGCTGTACGAGGTGCTGCCCGAGGAGCGTACGGCGATCTGCGAGTATGCGCTGGGTTTTCCGAAGATCGGTTACCGCAAGCTGACCTGGATGATGGTCGACGCGGGTGTGGCGTGCGTCGGAGAAAGCACGGTCTATCGGGTGCTGAGCGAAGCGGACCTGCTCTCGCGCTGGAAGCGCTCGGCGGCCTCGAGCGGTGAATACCACTTCCGCCCGACGGCGCCCAACCAGCAGTGGCACACTGACGTCATGTACGTCTGGGTGGCGGCGCGGTTCTATTTTCTACTGAGTTTCGTGGATGCCTACAGCCGTTACGTCGTGCACCACAAGCTGCTGATCAGTCTGGATGGGCAATCGGTGGCGATCGAGCTGCAGGCGGCGCTGGAGTCCGTACAAGGCGCCAGGCCGCGGATCGTGCACGACCATGGGAGCGAGTTCGTGAATCGTGATGTGGCCGCAGTGGTCAAGACGCACAACCTGATCGACATCAAGACGCGGGCGCGGCATCCGGAGTCCAACGGGATCGTCGAGCGCTTCAACGGCACCGTGCGCCAGGACAGCGATGACAACTACGGCGATAACTACCTGAAAGCCGAAGGCATCATCGCCGGGCTGATGCATCACTATAACGAGGAACGGCTACATGCAGCCCTGGGCTACATGACGCCGGCAACGTGGCATCGTGGCAAGCCCGATAACATTCGAGACGAGCGTGCGCGGCGAATCGCTGCGGCCCGCGCGCATCGTAAACTGATCAACCGGCAGCGGTTCAACGAGGCGGCCTGAGCAGTCGAAGTCTCCTTTCTTGCGGAGACTGTTTTGTCCAAGTTGACGTGAAGCGCGACA
>JBDZVF010000455.1:0-5025 GCA_040255575.1 Pseudomonadota bacterium
GTCGGTCAGCGAGGCGCCGTCGGTCAGCGAGGCGCCGTCGGTCAGCGAGGCGCCGCCCGTCAGCGAGGCGCCGCCCATCAGCGCTGATCCGACCGCTCAAGCTGCTGATTCGTCTCGAGCATCCGCGTTTGAGCTCGAGGGCGCGGGTGCGACCGGCTTGAGCCCGCTCGCGCGGCGCTATTTCGCGACCTTGCCCGGCGCGGGGGCGATGCCGAGCGGCCCTGATGTTTTTCAGGGCACGGCGGGCGGGCCGGAGCACGAGGCCTGGGTGCGCTTCCACTTGCGCGTCGAGCGACGCGCAGTGGCGGGCGCCGAGGCGGAAGCCGACGCGAGCTCCGGGGTGAGTGCCGGGTCGAGCGTCGAAGGAAACATCGAGGGAGACGTCGAGGGAGACGTCGAAGGAGTCGTCGAAGGTGACGTCGCAGGAGCCGCCCACGGAGCCGTTGTGAAAGCCGCCCTTTTTCAGGCGTGGGGCTGTCCCCATACTCTGGCGGTGACGGCCTGGTTGACCGGGCAGCTGCCGGGCCGATCCATGACGGATCTGGTGCCGGGCACGCCCTCCGCGTGGCTCGAGGCACTGAATGTCCCCGTGGAGAAACTGGGCCGCCTGCTCGTGGTCGAAGACGCTTTGCGCGCTGCCTTCCAGCAATGGGAGAAGGCGCCGTAGAATCCGAAAAGCCGAGCCGAATATGTCTATTTCCCTGACCGAATCCGCCGCCAACCGAGTTCGGGCCTTCCTCGCCGCACGTGGGCATGGAATCGGCCTGCGCCTCGGAGTCCGCAAGACCGGTTGTTCCGGCTTCGCCTACGTCATCAACTACGCCGACGCCCAGGAGCCCAGCGACGTGGTCTTCGAGGATCGCGGCGTGCGGGTGTTCGTGGACCCCTCCAGCCTCGAGCTCATCGACGGCACCGTGGTCGACTTCGTGAAGCAGGGCCTGAACGAGGCGTTCCGCTTCCAGAACCCGAACGTGAAGGGCGAGTGCGGCTGCGGCGAGAGTTTTTCGGTCTCGTAAAAACCCTTACGCGACGGGCACTTCCGCGCCGTCTCACATTGCGGCGGGGGCGCTGTGCCAGTACACTTCGCGGCTCGCTACGCCAGGCGGTAGTGTGCCCTCGCGGGCGCGCTGCCGCTTTTCGTGTTCCCGCGATCGTGCGTGTCGCGATCGTGGCGATTTCCTCGCTACCCAGGTTTTTTCGGAGGTCGATGTCCCATGGCGCTCGAGCGCACCTTTTCCATCATCAAACCCGACGGCGTGGCCCGTAACCTCATCGGCGAAGTGGTTCGCCGCTTCGAGAAGGCGGGGCTCACCGTTATCGCTCAGCGCATGACTCATCTTTCGCAGCGTGAAGCGGAGCAGTTCTACGCCGTCCACAAGGCCCGCCCGTTCTTCAACGACCTCGTGAAGTACATGACCTCCGGTCCCGTGGTCGTGCAGGTGCTCGAGGGCGAGAACGCCATCGCCAAGAACCGCGAGATCATGGGCGCCACCGATCCGAAGAAGGCCGCGCCGGGCACCATCCGCGCCGACCTGGCTCAAAGCATCGAAGCGAACACCGTGCACGGCTCGGATGCGCCGGAGACGGCCGCGGTCGAAATCGCGTTCTTCTTCGCCGGCAACGAGCTGCACTCGCGCGCGAAGTAAAGAAATTTATCCGGGATATTAAGTAACGACTTACTTACTTCACGATGTCCGAAGCTGCCACCGCAATCGAGCGCATCAACCTGCTCGGCCTCGAACGGCCGGGCATGGAGTCGTTCGTGCGCGAGCTCGGCAGCCAGCCTTTTCGCGCGCGTCAGCTCTGGAGCTGGCTCTACAAGCGCGGCGAGGGTCGCATCGAGGCGATGACGGATCTGGCGAAGGCGTTCCGCGCGCAGCTCGGCGAGCGCGCGGAAGTTCGCGTGCCCGAGATCATCACCGTGCACGAGTCCGCGGATGGCACGCGCAAGTGGCTGCTGCGCGCGGATTCGAAGCAGGCCTTCGAGATGGTGTTCATCCCGGAGCCGGATCGCGGCACGCTCTGCATCTCCTCGCAGGTGGGCTGCGCGATGGATTGCTCGTTCTGCTCCACCGCGCAGCAGGGCTTCAATCGCAATC
Source organism: Pseudomonadota bacterium (assembly GCA_040255575.1). GTDB lineage: Bacteria > Pseudomonadota > Gammaproteobacteria > Steroidobacterales > Steroidobacteraceae > JADGHX01. The sequence goes on from JBDZVF010000455.1 coordinate 2,100, forward strand.
TCACCACCGCGGAAATCGTCGGCCAGGTGTGGCTCGCGAATCGCGAGCTCGGCACCAGCGGCAAACCGGATGAGCGCGCCGTCACCAACGTCGTGCTCATGGGGATGGGCGAGCCGCTCGCGAACTTCCGCAACGTCGTGCCCGCGCTGCGCATCTTCACCGACGATCTCGGCTTCGATCTGTCGCGCCGTCGCGTGACGATCTCGACATCGGGCCTCGTGCCGCAGATGTACAAGCTCGCCGAAGAGGTGAACGTCGCGCTCGCCGTGTCGCTGCACGCGCCGGATGACGAGCTGCGCAACGAGCTCGTGCCCATCAATCACGTGCACCCGATCGCGGAGCTGCTCGAAGCCTGCTGGCACTACATCGACGAGCAGAACGGCCGCAGCGTCACGTTCGAATACGTGATGCTCGATGGCGTGAACGACTCGGTGGCGCAGGCGCGCCAGCTCGTGAAGCTGCTGAAGGGCCGGCCCGCGAAGCTGAACCTCATTCCCTTCAATCCTTTTCCGGGCACGCAATACCGGCGCTCCTCGGCGGAACGCATCCAGCGCTTCCGCGATGAGCTCATCAGCCGCGGCGTGCTCGCCACCGTTCGCCGCACGCGCGGCGATGACATCGACGCGGCCTGCGGCCAGCTCGCCGGGCGCGTCAACGATCGCACCAAGGTTCGCCTCGGCGACAAGCTAATCGGGGTTTCGGTACAGCCATGAAACTCGCGCGCTCGTTCTCTTGCCTGGCCGCGCTCGCGGCGGTGGCGTTCCTGGCGGCAACCCTCACGGCCTGTGGCACCACGGGCAGCGGCGCGCAGCTTCGCGGCGACAAGCAGACCAATGCCGAGAAGGCGGGCGAGCTCAACAAGCAGCTCGGCACCGAATACCTGAAAAAAGGCAATCTCGCCCTCGCGAAAGAGAAGCTCGAGCGCGCGGAGAAGTACAACCCGCGCGATCCGGAAATTCACAGCGTGCTCGCCGTGCTCTACGCGCGCCTCGGCATCCCGAAGGAAGTGGACGACCACTACAAGACCGCCATCCGTCTTGCGCCGAAGGACCCGGAAATTTCCAACAACTACGCGGTCTATCTCTGTCGCAACGGCCGCACCGAGGAAGGTGTGCGGCGCTTTCTCGAAGCGGCGCAGAACCCGCTCTATCGCACGCCCGATCTCGCCTACAGCAACGCCGGTGTGTGCCTGCGCAGCGCCAAGAAGTACGAGGAGGCTGCGGCGAGCTTCACGCGCGCCCTGCAGATTCGCCCGAACAATGCCGAAGCGGCGTTCCAGTTCGCCGATCTCGAGTTGGAGCGCGGGGATCTCGAGAAGTCCCGCCAGATCATCGACAAATATCTCGGCATGTATGACGCCACGCCGGATCTGCTCCTCACCGCCGTGCGGCTCACGCGCGCGCAGGGCGACCGGAGGGCCGAAGACAAGTACACGCGCCGGCTGCGCGTGGAGTTCCCGAACTCGCAGCAGTTGCGCACGCTGAACGAGTCCGCCGCCGCCACCCAACGCAACCCGGGCTGATCCTCATGTCGGAATTGGGGAGCGATGCACGCTCCGGCATCGGCGCCCGGCTCCGGGCGGGCCGGGAGAAGATGGGGCTCACGCAGCTGCAGACTGCGGAGAAGCTCCACGTCGATGCGAAAGTCATCGAATCCCTGGAGGCCGAGCGCTTCGAGGTGCTCGGCGCGCCAGTGTTCGTGCGGGGGCACCTGAAGCGATACGCGGAGCTCATCGGCGAGAAGCCCGCGGAGCTGCTGGAGCTCTATGCGGCCGCGTCTCAGCCGGCCTTGCCCGATCTCACGAAGCTGCCGAAGGCGGCGCCGGACTCCCACCCGAGCCGGCTCGCGGTGCCGGCGCTCGTGGTGCTCATCGGCTTCGTGCTGCTCGGCGTGGTGTGGTGGGTGGTGAAATCGGTGGGTGGGCCCCAGGCCGGCAAGCCCACGCGTGGGCCGCAGCCCGTGGCGATTGCACCCGACGTGTCGCCCGATCCGGATCCCGCGGTGCTGGATCTGCCCGCGGGCGAGATCGCGCCATCGAGCGATGCCGGTGAGGCGAGCGAGGCGGCTGCTGCCACCGCCAGGAACGATGCCTCTACAGATGCGTCCACAGCCGGTGCGTCTGCCGTTGGTGACGCGCGCTCGCGCGATGCATCCGGATCCCGCCCGGCCTCGAGCACGTCTGGCAGTGGCGCTAGCGCGGCAACGCCAGCGGCTGCTGGCACCACGCGCGCGCCATCCGCGGGCACTGCCCCGGCAGCGCCAACCGCCGCGCCGAGCGCCGGCGCGGGCACTGCTTCTGCATCGGGGTCCGCTTCCAATGTCGCGCCACCGGCAACTCCCCCGGCCGCGACCGCGTCCGCCACCAAGCCGATGGAAGTCACCCTGCGCTTCGCGGCCGACAGCTGGGTCGAGGTTTACGACGCCAAGGGCGAGAAACTCTTCTACGATGTCGGCACGGCGGCTTCGTCGCGCACCGTGTCCGGCACGCCCCCGTTCCGCGTGCATTTGGCGAACGCCCCCGGCGTTTCGCTCGACGTGAACGGCAAGCCCGCCACCGTCCCCGCCAATGCGGTGAAGGGCGATGAAGCGCAATTCGTGATCAACCGCTCCGGCCGCATCGTCCGGGCGCGTCCACAAGCCGACGGAGGCTGATGTTGTCGGAAGTTATCCAGGCCGTTCGCGGCATGAACGACGTGCTGCCCGCGGAAATCGGCACGTGGCAATTCCTCGAAGGCACGGTGCGCGAGCTCGTCGCATCCTATGGCTTTCAGGAAATGCGCGTGCCGATCGTGGAGGAGACGCGCCTGTTCAAGCGCGCGATCGGCGAGCTCACCGATGTCGTCTCGAAGGAGATGTACACCTTCACCGACTCGGGCGGCGAGAACCTCACGCTGCGCCCCGAAGCAACCGCGGGCATCGCGCGCGC
>JBDZVF010000456.1:0-5012 GCA_040255575.1 Pseudomonadota bacterium
GCCAAGGGTGACGGTGTGCTGTTCGCGGTCAATATCCGTCCGCATCGCGGCACGGTGGTGGCCCGCATCTCGGCGCGCGAGATGACCGAGGCGCTGTTCGTGCGCCAGGCGGTGGAGATTGCCGTGGTGGAGCGGGCCGCCGTGGTCGTGGAGCGGCTCGCCGTGCTGATGCCCGGCGGCCAGCAGGCCGTCTGCTTCCGCGTGATGGCCCGCATGTGCCGCCTCACCATTATCGTGATGGTGATGCCCTTCATGAGCCGAGGCGGGAAGTGCCGCGCCATCCTGCAACAACGCCGCCGGGAATCCATCCGGACAAATCTGGAAGCTGAACGGCCGGTCGGCCGCCGGCATGAAGCCCGCGGGAATGAGCGCACGCACCACCAGTGCGACCAGCAGTGTGCTGATCACCCAGAGGCGTTGTGTTGGGCTGAGAACCCGGCGCATTCCGACGAGACCTTTTGCGAAGGCCTCGTAGTCTAGCGCTTCGGTTCGAGAACCTCGACCGTGACGTGCGAGAGCGTCGGCAATTCGCTGAGCTTTTGCTTGAAGTGATCAGGTGTGTTTCCGCTCGGGCACACCACTGTTGCAACCACCGCACTGTGGCCGGGCCCGAGGCGCCAGATGTGCAGATCCGAAACGCAGGCGCCGTCGCGCTCCAGCCGCTCCCTCACGCGCTGGATCAGCGCCGGATCGGCGCTGTCGAGCAGGACGCGCGCGGTCTGGCCCATCAGCATGAACGCCCAGCGCAGGATCACGGCGGCGCCGACGAGGCCCATCGCCGCGTCGAGCCACACCCAGCCGAGATAACGACCCGAGACGAGCGCCGCGATCGCGAGCACCGAGGTGAGCGCGTCCGCGAGCACGTGCACGTAGGCGGCGAGCAGGTTGTTGTCGGCGTGCTGGTGAGCGTGTTGCCTGGGGTGGTTGTGGTTGTGGTTGTGGTTGTGGCCGTGATCGGCGGCGGCGTGGCTGGGGGCTGGCGCGGTGGCGGCGTGCGCGGCGTGACCGTGCGCGGCGTGACCGTGCGCGGCGTGATCGTGATCGTGATCGTGCGCGTCCGCGGCCTGCGCAGCGTGATCGTGCGCGTGCTCGTCTTGCGCTCCTTCATGCCCATGATCATGCGGATGCATCAGCAACGCCGCGCTCACGAGATTCACGATCAACCCGAGCACCGCGACCAGAATCGCCTCGTTGAACGCCACCGAGATCGGATTCAGCAGCCGCCCGATCGACTCGACCCCGATGAGCACCGCCACGACCGCCAGCACCAGCGCACTGGCAAACCCCGACAGATCACCCACCTTGCCCGTGCCAAATGCGAAACGCGCGTCGTGCTGATGCCGTCGCGCATACCGATAAGCCAGCGCCGCGATCGTGAGCGCGCCGGCATGCGTCGCCATGTGCACGCCATCCGCCAGCAGCGCCATGGACCCGTAGACCATCCCGGCGATGATCTCCGCCACCATCATCACGAACGTGATGGCGACCACCATCCAGGTACGGCGCGCATTGCGGTCGTGATGGGTGCCCAGAAATTCGTGCGAGACGCGGTAAGGGGCCGGGTCGATGATCGGGGTCACGTCAAAATCTCCACGGGACAACGGTCGTCAGGTCGCATAGAGTAGCGCCCCGTCGGATATCCGACAGTTTCAGTTCGCACCGGTGCCCACAACGGGCTTGATCGGGAACGCGGTGGAAATCCGCGGCTGTCCCTGCAACTGTAAGTGACGAGCTAGATGCGCACGCGTTCGGCCTCCCGGCCGGCCGCAGCCACTGGGCCCCGCGCCCCCGCAAGGGACGTTACGCCCGGGAAGGTGCGCCTCTCCGCGACGACTCACGAGTCAGTAGACCGGCCGGTGCGTTCGCTCAAACCATGGGCCAGGTGAGCCCACGAAGGGAAAAAATGCGCACGATCTGCCTCGTTGCCGCGAGTGTCGCGGCGTTCCTGCCTGCCGTCCCGGCGTTGGCGCAGGGTTCCGAAGATTTGCTGGACTTCGTCGTGGTCACGGCCACGCGCGCCAACCAGGGCGTGCGGGCGGACCTCCTCGGCAGCGCCTTCACGATCCTGCAGCCGGAAGATTTCGAGCAGCGCCAGATCCGTTACGTGTCGGACATTCTGCGCGATGTGCCCGGGATATCGATCAATCGCTCGGGCACTCCAGGGGGCTTCACGCAGGTGCGCATCCGCGGCACCGAGTCGAATCACGCCCTGGTGCTGATCGACGGCATCAAGGCCAGCGATCCGGTTGCCGGGGAGTTCGATTTCTCCTCGCTCATCGCGGATGACCTCGCGAAGGTGGAGGTGTTGCGCGGTCCGCAGAGCGCGCTCTACGGCTCGGATGCGATCGGCGGCGTCATCAACTACATCACGCTGAGCGGGCGTGAAGCCCCGGGCGGTCGCGTGCGCGTCGAGGGCGGCAGCTTCGGCACGAAAGACGTTTCGGCGCGTTACGGCGGCGTCGCCGGCCCGCTCGATTACGTCTTCAGCGGCGGCTGGACCGATTCAGAGGGCTACCCCGTCTCGCGCTTCGGCACGCGCGACGTCGGCACGGAAAACGGAGCCATCTCGGCGCGTCTCGAATACACGCCTTCCGAGACGCTGCGATTCAAGGCAGTCGCTCGCTACACGCACACCAGGGCGGATGTCGACCCGCAGGACTCGGACCCGACGAGCCCGACGTTCGGCTACGTCATCGATGGCGACGATTACTACACGAACCGCGTTTATTACGGCCTCGTGCGCGGCGAGCTCGACACGCTGGATGGCCACTGGACTCACGCGCTCACCGCGCAGGGTGTGGACGCTTCGCGAGACAGTTACTCGCTTGGCGCTCTGAACAGCGGGGATTCGGGCAAGCGCCAGCGCTACTCGTATGAATCCACGTTGCGCTTCGGCAGCGATCGGTTCGCGCAGACGCTCATTGGCGCAGTCGATAGGGAGCGCGAGGAGTACCAGAACCGTGGCATCTTCTTTCAGACGCCCGAATCCACCGCGGAGCGCTCGATCACCAATACCGGCGTGGTGCTTCAATACGACGCGCGCATCCAGGATCGCATCGGCCTCGGGGCCGCCGTTCGTCACGACGACAACGATCGCTTCGATGACGACAACACCTATCGCTTGCAGGGGAGCTGGCGCTTCGCGCGCGACACGCGCCTGCGCGCCGCCACGGGCACGGGCGTGAAGAATCCGGGCGTGTTCGAGCTCTTCGGCTTCGATCCGAGCTTCTTCGTCGGTAATCCGGGTCTCAGGCCCGAAAAATCACGCGGCTGGGAAGTGGGGCTGGATCAATCCTTTGCGGATCAGCGCGCGCTCGTCGGCGCGACGTACTTTCACAGCACGCTCAAAGACGAAATCGTCTCGATCTTCACGACGCTGCCTACGGTCGCGAACACTAACCGGGAGTCCACCCAGAAGGGCGTGGAGGTGTTCGCGCAGGCGCGCCTCGCCGCGGCCTGGCGGCTCGACGCGTCCTACACCTACGTGGATGCGAAAGAGAACGGCGTGGAAGAGCTGCGTCGGCCCGCGCACATGGGCAGCGTCAATCTCTCGTGGCGGGCGCCGGAGGATCGCGCGGGCGTGTCGCTGACGGTGCGCTATAACGGATCGATGAACGACAACGCGTTCACCGATCCGATCATGTTCACGCCACGCCTCGTGCGCTTGTCGTCGTACACGCTCGTGAACCTTGGCGCGGATTACCGCGTCACCGACACGCTGCAGGTCTACGGCCGCGTCGAGAACCTGCTCGACGAGCGATACGAGGAAGTGTTCTCGTACCGCTCGGCAGGGCGGGGCGCGTTCGCAGGGGCGCGGCTGACGTTCTAGGCACGCGCCAGGCACCGCAGGTCGTCTAGGCACGGCATGCCGGCCAGGCACGGCACGCGCACGCCGGGCATGCCCTAGGCGCGTGCGCTGCCCAAGATGCCGGGGAGGTCGAGCTCGTATTGCCGCGCGCACTCGATCGCCTCTTCATAGCCGGCATCGGCGTGGCGCATGACGCCGCTCGCGGGGTCGTTCCACAGCACGCGCTCGATTCGTCTGGCGGCGGCTTCCGTGCCGTCGCACACGATGACGAGGCCCGCGTGCTGTGAGAATCCCATCCCGACGCCGCCGCCATGATGGATCGAAACCCACGTCGCGCCCGATGCCGTGTTCAGCAGCGCGTTGAGCAGCGGCCAGTCCGACACGGCATCCGAACCGTCCCGCATCGCTTCGGTTTCCCGATTGGGGGAAGCGACGGACCCGGAGTCGAGGTGGTCCCGCCCGATCACGACAGGCGCCTTCAGCTCGCCGCGCGCCACCATCTCGTTGAAGGCGAGCCCGAGCCGATGGCGATCGCCGAGCCCGACCCAGCAGATGCGCGCCGGCAGGCCCTGGAACTTGATGCGCTCGCGAGCCATGTCGAGCCAGTGATGGAGGGCCGCGTTCTCCGGCATCAGCTCCTTCACTTTCGCGTCGGTCTTGTAGATGTCCTCCGGGTCGCCCGAGAGCGCGGCCCAGCGGAACGGCCCGATGCCCCGGCAGAAGAGCGGCCGGATGTAAGCGGGCACGAAGCCCGGGAAGTCGAAGGCGTGCGTCACGCCTTCTTCCAGCGCCATCTGCCGAATGTTGTTGCCGTAATCGACGGTTGGCACGCCGGCCTTGTAGAAGTCGAGCATGGAGCGCACGTGCGCGGCCATCGAAAGCCGCGCGGCCTTCGCCACCGCGGCCGGGTTGCGCTGCCGCTCGCGTTCCCATTGCTCGACGGTCCAGCCGATCGGCAGATAGCCATTCACCGGGTCGTGGGCGGAAGTCTGGTCCGTGAGCAGGCTCGGCCGCACACCTTCGGGAAAAAAGTGCGGCAGTATCTCCGCGACATTGCCGAGCAGCCCGACCGAAACCGGCTTCTTCTCCGCGCAGGAGCGTTCGATGATGGCAAGCGCCTCTTCACAGCTCGTGGTCGCCTTGTCGAGATATCCGGCGCGCAGGCGCATGTCGATGCGTGACTGCTGGCATTCGATGGCGAGGC
>JBDZVF010000024.1:0-27343 GCA_040255575.1 Pseudomonadota bacterium
GAAACGATGGAGCTTCGACGAGGTGCGGCAGGCGGCACTCGCGCTCGCGCGGGAAGTGGAGCACCGCGCCCCGAAGCTGGCGACGAGCAAGTGGTGGAAGGAGGAGCGCCACGGCGTGTTCGTCGACTACAATCAGAACGCAAAGGATCGCACCGTCGCCTCCGCATACTCGGTGCGGCCGACGAGTGACGCACGCGTTTCAGCGCCCCTGGCGTGGGATGAGGTGGCGAGCTGCGAGCCGGAAGACTTCACGCTTGCCTCGATGCCTGCGCGCTTCCACAAGATCGGCGACCGGCACGCGGGGATCGACCGGCATGCCGGCTCGATCGAAGGCCTCCTCGAATTGTTCGGGCGCCAGGGCCAGGGCGATGCGCCCTGGCCGCCGTACTATCGCAAGCGAGCCTCGGACGAGCGCTCAGGCGCGGCGCCGCGATCCCGCTGAAAAGATTTTTTCCAGCTCGTACGGCCTCGTGACTTCGAGCTGGTCGTAGCGGCAGTCCTGCGGAAGTTTATCGGGGCGCCAGCGCAGGAAAATGGCCGCGTGCCGGAAGCGATCGCCCTGCATGTGGTCGTACTTCACCTCGCAGACCCGCTCGATACGTAACGGCTCCCATGAGAGATCTTTCCCCGCGCTCCAGCGGCTTTGCGCGCCCGGCATGCGGCTCGACTCGGCCGCGGCGCCAGCCCATTCGCGCCAGGGGTGATCGACCATCGCGTTCTTGCGAAGGGGCGCGAGATCCTTCACAAGCTGCCGGCGCATCGCCATCGTGAAGGAGGATGTGACGCCGACGTGTTGCAGAACGCCGGCGTCATCGTATAACCCGAGCAGCAGCGAGCCGACCGCGTCCTTGCCGCTCTTGTGCCAGCGGAAGCCGGCCACGACGCATTCTGCCGTGCGCGCGTGCTTCACCTTGATCATCGCGCGTTTGCCAGGCAGATATGTTCCCGATGCGAGCTTCGCGACCACGCCATCGAGACCGGCGCCTTCGAAGCGCTCGAGCCAGTCGAGCGCGGTCGCGCGGTTGCGCGTTTCAGGCGTGAGGTGAACGGGGGGCTTTACCTTCCCGAGCAGTTCCTGCAAGGCGTCGCGGCGCTCCGACTGGGGCGTGTCCATGAGATTTCGCGATCCCATGGCGAGGAGGTCGAACGCCACCAGCGAGGAGGGTGTCTCTCTAGCGAGCTTCTCAACGCGCGATGCGGCCGGATGCAGCCGCAGCTGCAGGGCATCGAAGTCGAGCCCGTGCTCCGTCGCAATGACGATCTCGCCATCGATGACGCAGTTGTCGGGCAGGCTGTCGAGGAGCGCTTCGTGAAGCTCGGGAAAGTAGCGGTCCAGCGGACGCGAGTCACGGCTCTGGATGTAGACGTCGTCCGTGCCGCGAAACACGATCGCGCGGAAGCCATCCCATTTCGGCTCATAGAGGTAGTCGCCCGAGGGCAGCTCCTCGCTGAGCTTGGCGAGCATCGGCTCGATGGGAGGCTTCAGGGCGAGGGTGCTCTTTTTCAAAGGAACGGCTTGCCACCTGTCACGGGAAGGACCGCGCCGGAGATGTACGTGGCATCGTTCGACGCGAGGAACACGTAGGCGGGCGCCAGCTCCGCCGGCTGCGCCGGCCGGCCGAAGGGGCTGTCCGCGCCGAACTTCGATACCTTCTCGGTGGGCATGGTCGAGGGGATGAGCGGCGTCCACACCGGCCCCGGCGCCACCGCATTCACACGGATGCCTTCGGGGGCCAGAAGTTGCGCAAGCCCCGCAGTGAAGTTGGCGATGCCACCCTTGGTGGTCGCGTACGCGAGCAGTTGCGGCGAGGGGTGGTCGGCCTGAATCGACGTGGTATTGATGATCGAGTTGCCCGGCTTCATGCGTGCCGCCGCGGCCTTGGAGAGATAGAACAGGCCCTCGAGATTCGTGCGCAGCGTGCGCTGAATCTCCTGCGCGGAGAAGTCCGCGAGCTTTTCATGGGTGCGCTGGAAGGCGGCGTTGTTCACGAGGATGTCGAGTCGCCCGAGCTGCTCGACTGTCCTGGAGACCAGCTCCTGGCAGAAAGGCTCGTCCGCGATATCTCCGGGCAGGAGCACGACCCGCCGTCCCGCGCTTCGCACGAGCTCGGCGGTTTCCTCCGCATCCCTGTGCTCCGAGAGATAGGAGATCGCGACGTCGGCCCCTTCGCGGGCGAACGCAATGGCGATGGCGCGCCCGATGCCGGAGTCGCCACCTGTGATCAGCGCGACGCAGCCTTGCAGCTTGTCCGAGCCTCGATACGAGTTCTCGCCGTGATCGGGCACGGGGTCGAGCCGCGGGGTTTCGCCGGGAGCCGGCTGTTGCTGATGCGGGTAGGGCGGGCGCGGGCCAGCCGAGCGCGGATCCTTGAGACTCATGTGCCACTCCCCTCGCTGCTGCCGGCAGCCGCGGCGGCTTGCCACTTGGCCTCTGCATTGACCGGTGGCTCATCAGGCAGGCGGGACGCTGGCGGATCGCTCGCGGGGAAAGACTGTGCCACGGACTCATCGACGGCGCGGGATGTGCGCTCGTGGTGCGCCGACCCCGGCAGGCTGGATGCGCGCCCGCGGCTGCCGGGCCGCAGCCGGGACCATTGAGCGGCTACGCTTTCGCCAAGTGAAGCGTCGCCGCGGAGCACGGACTTCACGGCACAGTGTCCGGCCACCGCGCGCGCGATCAGCCCAATGCCGGCGACCGCGAGAATCCCTTTCCATATGAGTGGTGCGCGGGCTGCGGTCGCGAGGCTTGCGGCGCCCGCCAGCGCCGAGATCGAGCGTTCGCTGCGGGACAGATTTCCAGTGGGTTCGTGCACGAGGCGTCCTCCTTTTCTGAGCCTTGCGAGAGGAGAACGGTTTCGAGGCGTGCGCCGTTCCCGCTCGGGATGCCGGCGAGGCTCCGTCAGCGCCAGCTGGAACGGGGAATGCGCCATGCTGCCTATCGTTCCCTTTCGGGAATAACAGTGGAGAGCACGAATCATGGGCACCATGATGCGAAAACTTGCGGTCGTGACGGGCGGGTCGAGCGGCATCGGTCTGGAGCTGGCGCGCGAATGCCTGAGGAACGGGTTCGACGTGATGATCGCCGCGGATCGACCGATGGAAAGCAGCGTCACCGAGCTTCTGTCCGAAGGGCGTGGCGGCGGCAGGGTCGAATCGGTGGAGTGCGATCTCGCAACACGGGGCGGGGTGGAGAAACTGGTGGCGGCGCTCGCAGGGCGCGATGTGGATGCGCTCCTCGCCAACGCCGGGCATGGGCTGGGCGGCGGTTTCCTCGATCAGGATTTCGAGGAGATCACGCACGTGATCGACACGAACATTACCGGCACGCTCTACCTGATTCACCGCATCGGTAACCAGATGCGTGCGCGGGGCATAGGCCGCATTCTCATCACGGGCTCCATCGCGGGATTCATGCCGGGCGCTTTTCAGGCGGTGTACAACGGCACCAAGGCATTCATCGACTCCTTCTCCTGGGCGCTGCGTAACGAGCTGAAGGACACCGGCGTCACGGTGACGTGCCTGATGCCCGGCCCGACGGATACGGAGTTCTTCGAACGCGCCGGTCTCATGGACACGAAAGTGGGGCAGGATCAGCACAAGTCCGACCCGGCGCAGGTCGCCAAGGTCGGCTTCAAGGCCATGATGGCCGGAGAAGGCGATGTGGTCGCGGGGCTCAAGAACAAGTTGCAGACGGCTGTGGCGTCCGTGACCCCGTCAGCAGTGCTCGCCGAGCAGCATCGCAAGATGGCGGAGCCCGGGACGGGCAAGACTCACAACTGATTCAGGCGCGGGCGCGCCGGCATGGCGAATGCTGCTTGCTGATCCTGGTATTCGGGAACAGGAGCTCACCATGAGCCAGACCACCACCGATCACGAGACCATTCAGAAGTGGGCGAAACGACATGGCGGCAAGCCTGCCGCCGTCGCGCGCACCCACGATGAAGGTGACGTAGGCATCATCCGCATCATGTTCCCGAGCTCGAAGCGCTCGGAGCACGAGGGGCTGACGGAAATCAGCTGGGACGAGTTCTTCGAGGAGTTCGACAGCCGCTCGCTGGCGCTCGTGTACGAGGACGACTCACGCTTCTCCAAGCTCGTGAAGCGCGACGGCGACGCCTGACCGTGGCAGAACGTCAGTCGTGCTCCGCGCCCAGGTGCGTGATGAGCGCTTCACCGCGCATGTGACGCAGCGTGTTCTTCAGCTTCTTGAGTTGAATCGAGAGATCGTGCTCCGGGTACACCTCCGGCACATGCATGGGGCTCTTGAAGTAGAAGGAGAGCCACTCCTGTATGCCAGCGCGCCCTGAGCGCTGCGCGAGATCGAGGAACAGCGCGAGGTCGAGCACGAGCGGCGCCGCCAGAATGCTGTCGCGACAGAGGAAGTTGATCTTGAGCTGCATCGGGTAGCCGAGCCAGCCGAAGAGATCGATGTTGTCCCAGCCTTCCTTGTTATCGCCGCGTGGCGGGTAGTAGTTGATGGTGACCACATGAGAGAGATCGCCGTAGAGATCCGGGTAAAGGTGGGGCTGGAGAATCCCGTCCAGAACACCTTTCTTGCTCACTTCCTTGCAGCGGAAGCTTCCTGGATCGTCCAGTACTTCGCCATCGCGATTGCCGAGGATGTTGGTCGAGTACCAGCCCCGGACGCCGAGCATCCGCGATTTGAGGCCCGGCGCGATGATGGTCTTGAGTAAGGTCTGGCCCGTCTTGAGATCCTTGCCCGCGATCGGCACCTGATGCTCCTGCGCCAGCTCCTGAAGAGCAGGGGTGTCGGCACAGAGGTTGGGGGAGGCATTCCCAAACGGAATGCCCGCCGTGATCGCGGCATACGCATAGAGCATGCTCGGCGTGATGGATGCGTCATCCTCATCCAACGCATGTTCGAACGCCGCGGCAGATTCGTAGCAGGCGGCCGGATGCGGAAGGCATTCCGTGCTCCCACACCAGAGCATCACGCATCGATCGGTGGACTGCTCGGTTCTGAAGCGCCGGATATCCGCCAGCAGCTGCTCGACGAGATCCCGCCGGTTGCGCCCGTGCTTGATGTGGGTTCCCTGCAGCCGCTTGACGCATGAGGGCTCGAAAATGCCCGGCCATGGGCGCAGTGCCTGGAGGTCGGGGCGTAGCGCTTCCAGCAGCGGTCCTTCCAGAACGCCGGCTTTCGCAGCAGCGTCATATGCGTCATCCGGGAAGAGATCCCACGCTCCGAAAACGAGGCTATCGAGCTCGGCGAGCGGCACGAGATCCCGAATGAGAGGCGAGCGTCCTTCCGAGCGCGCGCCCAGCCGAATCGTCCCGATCTGCGTCAGCGACCCCACCGGCCGCGCAAGGCCGCGACGAATGGCATGCACGCCCGCGACGAACGTGGTGCTCACGGCACCGAGCCCCACGAGCAGGACTCCCAGCTTCCCTTGAGGAAGATCGATGTGAATGGCCGGGTGTCGCATGGCGTGCTCCTTTCAGGTACCGATCAGCGCGGCGAGCTCTGCTCGGCGGGATTCGTCGTTGAAGTCAGATGCCTCGGTGCCGGGCGCAGCCACGTACATCTCGTCCCCAGGGCGAGCGGTGATGTGAAAGCCGGCCACGCGCAGCATTGCCTCCACGCAGGCGGCGTTCGGTGCCCACCAGTTCGTGGGGTCGTTCTCCAACGCCTCTTCGATGAACGCCATGCGTGGCCAGCCCCGGCGGTTCATGATCTCGCGCTCGTCGAGCGTGACGTTCACGCGGGGGCGCACGACAGATTTACCGGGGCACGTCAGCGTCTGCAGGAATAGCTGGCCGCGCGTGATGTTCCTCAGGATGTCGAGTGCGAGCAGCGGATGTCGCAAGTGATACAGCACGCCGAAGAACCAGACGACATCGTAATCCCGCGTTTCACGTGCGAGCGTGTAGACGGACGCCTGCCGGAACTCGATTCGATCCTGCAGGCCGTAGCGCGCGGCTGCCCACTTCGCCTGCGCGAGATAGCGGCGATCGATGTCCAGCGCAGTGACGCGGGCACCGCGTTTTGCGAGCTCGAAGCTGTAGTAGCCGGCGTTGCAGCCGATGTCGAGCGCGGTCTGGCCCGACAGATCGGCCGGAACGTGCGGTTCCACCTGTTGCCATTTCATGCGCGGGAAGTCGCCCAGCGGGTGGCCGGGCGCGGTCTGCGAGCCATCCGGGAGATGCAGATTGTGGAACCAGGGGCCGAGCGGTCGCGCGTCGCTGCCGGGCGGCGCGTGAGCGGTGAGAGTGGGGAGTCGCGATTCCATGGCAGCCGTTCAGTGAAAGGTGGCGCCCGTGGGGGCGGGGAGGGGAACGCGTTCCAGCGCCGCAGCCGGCGCGGGCCGGACGGCCGCAACGTGCTGCTCCAGCTCGCGAGCGCGATGCTCCGAAGTGTGTGCGCCCAGCACGCGCGCCCGCGCCCGCGCGCCGATCGCTCGAGCCGCCTCCCAGGGAAGCTGGCGCAGGTTCCGCAACACGTCGCGCGTGCCGCGGACGATCAGGATCTCCTCATCCGGCACGAAGAGCTCATCGAGACCCGGCCAGTCGTCCGAGAGAATCGGCACACCGCAGGCCGCGGCCTCGAACAAGCGAACGCTGGGTGCGAATCCGCTCGCCACCATGTCTTCTCGCGTCACATTCAGGGTGAAGCGCTGGGAGTTGTAGAAGCGTGCGTGCAGATGAGGCGGAACGTGATCCACACGCACCACGTTGTTCGGCCACAGGAGCTCTCGCGGATACTGCGCGCCTGCGACGATGAATTTGCCCGCCGCCCACGCACGCGCTGGCTCGCAGAGCAGGGCGTTGAGCTTCGGCTGCCGGTCCGCGCTGTACGTTCCCAGGTAGCCCAGGTCGAACTTCGGGAGGAGCGGCAATGGAAAATATTCTTTCGGATCGACGCTGCAGAAGAACGCGTGAGCACGCTGCGCGCCATAGCGATTGCTCAACGTGTCGAGCACCTGGCCGCCTGCGAAAGACAGGTAGAGATCGAACTCGGGTATCAATGCGGGGCTGAGGTATTCGCATTCGCCGCGCTCGAGGGCGGTGAGCGTGACCGGTGTATCGATGTCATAGAAGGCGACGACCGCGTCCGTGCGCGGACGGATCCACTGTGCGAGGCGCGTGCCTTCCGGCACGAACGAACCGATCATGACGAGGTCGGCGTCGATGCCGTCGGGAAAGATCTCCTCCAGCTCCGCGAAACTCTCGTACAGAACGATGTCGCACAGGTTGTTGTGCTCGAGATCGCGATTCGCGGTGTACCAGGACCGGCGCCGCTCGTAGAACGCGACGTGATGGCCGCGCCTCACGAGCCCCGTGACCAGCGAGCGATAGGTGGTGGCGTGCCCATTGCCCCACGAGGAGGTGATGGACAGGCCGAAAATGACGATATTGAGCGGACGGGTGGCGTGATTCATGCCGCGGCTCCTTCGGCCCAGATGCATTCGATCGCTTCCTCGAACTGCAGGGCGCGATGTGCATAGGTGTGCTGCGTGAGGACGCGTTCGCGGGCCGCCGCGCCGATGCGGCGCGCGTCCGCGTCCGTGAGGTGTCGTACGGCCTGCGCAACCTCGTCTCCACTGCGGGCGACCAGAATCTCTTCGCCCGGCGCGAGAAAGTGCTCGATGCCTTCCCAAGCGTCGGTGACGAGGCACGCTCCTGCACCCGCGGCTTCAAAAACGCGGGTGGGCGGTGAGTATCCGGCGCGAGCCATGCTGCGGCGGTTGACGTTCAGCACGGCCCGGGGTGTGCAGTTGAAGGCGTTGTGGTCGCGGCTGTACAGGTGGCCGATCGCCTGGACGTTTGCGGGAAGCGAGCCATCGTTCACCCATCCGTTGCCGGCGAGAACGAACCGCTCGTCGGGCAAGAGCTCCGCGGCCCTGAAGAAAAACTCGCGGACGCGCTCTTCACGATCCGGCAGGCGATTGCCCACAAAGCTCAGCAGGCCGTCGAAACGCAGGTCCGGCGGAACGGCATAGTGTTCCTCGGGATCCACTGCGTTGTAGATGGGCACGCAGTTGCCGGCGCCGAGCGCAGCGTATCCTTCGACAACGTGCGGACCGCCGCCGTAGGTGAGAATCAGGTCGTAGCGCGGCGCCAGTTTCGCGAACGGGTCATCGGGCGTCGTTCCTACGCGCTCGAGCGTGGCCGGTGCATCCACGTCCCAGAAGACGATGCGATTGCCGGGACGTCGCAGCGTCAGCACTTCCTTTTCGAGCAGCTCATCGAACACGCCGAGGCCGCTCGCCTTGATGACGATATCCGCATGCCTCGCGCGCTCCAGCGGCTCCAATGCTTCGGCGGGGCTGCCGGCGGGGAATACGACGACCCGCGCCCACGGTGGATCCTCGATATCCCGATGGGCCTGACGCTCGAAAGCATCGGGCTCGAAAAAGGTAATACGATGACCGCGGGCGGCCAGCGCCTTCACGATGCCGCGATAGTAGGTCGCGGCGCCGTTCCAGTACGCCGAAACGAGGCTCGAGCCAAAGAACGCGATATCCAGCGAGCCGCTCATGCTGAAACCCCGGCCACTTGAAATGAAGGCACCTCGGACTGCGGCGGCTGTGCGCTCTCGAGCGAGGCGCAGATCGCCAGCAATTCCTGCACGCGGTGTGCGCAAGTGTGTCGCTTGTGTATGGTCTGCAAGCCGAAGGTCGCTAGCCTGCGGCGCAAGTCCGGGTCGGCTTTGAGCATGCGCAAGTGCTCGCGCATCTCGCCGCCATTCGCGGCCGTGAGGAAGTCGCGGCCGGGCTCGAAAAGGTGCTCACAGTCATCCCATGGCGCGCAGACGAGCGGAATGCCGCACGCAAGCGCTTCGAAGACCCGGATGGTCGGAATGCCTGGCAACGTCTCGCTGTAGTAACGACGCGGGACGTGCACCGTGCAAGCAGCACGCGCAAATGTGTAGGGAACGCGGTAGTTCGGGACGAAGCCGTGATACCCGATCCCTGCCGAGCGCAAGGCTGCGAGGCCCTCGTCCGGATAGCGCACGCCATATACTTCCGCGCGGAGGCGCAGTGCTTGCACCGGCTCGATCAGATACTTCCGCAGCTCGAGCGCGCGCTCGCCTTCGCCCCAGTTGCCCACCCAGACCAGGTCGAGGTCGCGGCCCGTCGGGAGATCGATCGGCTGAAAGTGGCGGACGTCTGCGGCTTCGTGCCACGTCCAGGCGCGCGGCGCCCAACCGCGATCTGCGTAGATCTGCCGCAACACTTCGCCGAACGCGAGCACTCCGTCGTATTCGGCGAGCTCGAATCGGGGGAGCGCATCCGGCTCGCTGACGGCGCGATGGTGCGTGTCGTGAAAGAAGAGCTGGAACGAGCCGCCGCGCCGGCGCCATTCACCTACGCGGCGAACGAGCTCAGGCGGGTTCCATTCATGCACCAGCACGACATCGGCGCCGTCGAGCACCGCGTCCAGATCCAGGGAGTCGAGGTCGTACAACGTGCTGCGAAGGTGGGGGAACGCGCTGTGGAACGCATCCACGGCCTCCGGGCCGCGCTCGTCGATGAGATGCCACAGGCTCCACCCGTCCCAGGGTTCGTAGATGTCCACGCGATGACCGAGCGCCTGAAGCTCGGTGGCGATGCCGCGCAGGAAGTGTGCGTTCCCGTGATTCCAGTCGGAGATCAGTGAGTGATAGAAGAGTACGAAGCGCACCGCTGCATCTCCTTCCGTCGACAGGTGTATCTGTAAAGATTCATGTAGGACGACGCCTGCCTTTGTGGGTTGAACTGGATGGCGTGCTCGTACGCCCGCCGGGCGTACCCTGCCAGCAGGTACGGCTGCTCGATGAGCGAAGTGATCTGTTCCCGAAGGTCCGCAAGTGACTCGGGCAGCACGTACAGCGCTGCGTCCTCCCATACTTCACGCAGACTCTCGATGTCGCCGAGAACGAGGGCGCACCCCGAGAGCGCCGCTTCGAGAGGAGAGAGCCCGAAAGGTTCATACCGCGCTGGCGCCGCATAGATGGCAGAGGCGGCGAGCCATTGCCGCAGCCGTGCCTGCGGCAGTTCACCGAGCGGCCTCACGTTTCTCAACCTTTCCCGTGTGCCGTCAGGGCTCCTCGTGGCACCCGCAACGAACACTGGCCAGGGGAGCAACGGCGCGATCTCGCACAGTGCGCGGACGTTCTTGCCTTCATCCCATAGCCGGCCCGCGGAGAAGACCAGCGGCAGCTTGCGTGCCCGCCTGAACGCCGAAACGTCACGGGCATTCGGAATCACAAGCACATTGGAGATGGGCCCATAGTGCCGGAAGAGCGCGGCGAGCAACGCTCTCGTCGGGGCGACCACGCAGGTTGCACTGTGCAGACTGGTCTTCACGCGTTCCAGATAACGGTTCCACTCGGGACCGGGGCGCGCCCGATGCACGGCCCACCACCATGAGAAGACGCAGGAATGCGCCACTGTGATGACGGGCGCGCGCCAGGGCAGGTCCGCATGCACCAGATGATTGAGATGAACGATATCGGGCCGCACCTGCGACTCGATCTCGAGCAACCAGTCTGCCGCGTTCGCCAGGCTCTCCCAGGGTGCCGGCATCCATTCCAGCAGGAACTCGCTCTCGTACAGGTGCACGTGGGGCCTGCTACGCACGTCGTCCCGTTGACTCACAGACAGTGGCGCGCCCAGAGTCGCCAGTGCGACCTCTACGCCGGAGGGCTGGAGCGCGGAGCAAAGCTCCATCGCGTAGCTCCATACGCCGCCGATCGTGTCTGCTGTCATGAGGAGTTTCATCGGCCGTAGATCGCATCGATGACGTGGTGCACTTCTTCAAACCGATGGGCACTCGCGTCGAAGCGCGGATCGGACGCAAGCCGCGCGACCCAGTCACAGATGCCGACAGCGCCCCAGGTGCCGCGACATTCACTGATCGGCTTTTGCTGCGTGCCCGTGAGCTGCGCCGTCTCGAAATCGTAGAAGGAGCCGTTCTGATTGCGCAGGCAGAACGTGCCGCGGGTGCCGTGGAACACGGCGGAGATGACGGCATCGCAACCCGCCGACAGATTCCAGGAGCACGCGAGTCGCGCGCTCGCCCCGGTGGCGAACGATACCTCGGCCGTGGCGAAGTCTTCTGGCACAGGCGAGCCGCGCTCGAGTCGCAGGCCGTGTCGGTACAGTCGGCTCTCGATCCGCTCGATCTTCGGAGAGTCCAGCGTCCACAGGAGCAGATCGACGAGGTGAATGCCGAGATCCATCACGCAACCGCCGCCGGCGGCGCGCGGGTCGAAGAACCACGGTTTGTCCGGCCCATATGCGTTGTGGAAGGTGAGGTCCACGGAGAACACGTCACCGATTGCGCCGTCTGCGATTCGGGTCTTGATCTCGTGCATGCCGGCGACGTTTCGGTAGCAGAAATCGACGCCCAGAAGCCGATCCGCCGCTTGCGCCGCTTGCACGATCTCGGCGGCTTCCGAGTGGGTGCGTGCGAGCGGCTTTTGGCAGAAGACGCCGAAGCCGCGGCCGAGCGCGGCGAGCGATTGCGCGGCGTGAGCGTGATTCGGGGTGGCGATGACGACGCCATCGAGATCGAGGTGCAGAAGCTCCTCGAACGTGCAGGTCTCGAACGCGCATGTCTCGCCGGGCTGCTGCCATTCTGCAATGGCGCGAGCCGCCTCCATGGCGCGCGCCGGATCGGCATCGACGAGGGCCGCAACGCTGGCGCGACCGGATTCGGCGACGGCCCGTAATCGATGCGTGCCGATCCATCCGAGCCCGACAAAGCCGATTCGCGGCAGCGATCCCGGGTGCGGCAAGGCTGTGGCGGCGACGGCCATGCGCTTACCCGCAGCGAACCAGGGCCTTCAGGAAGCCCGTAGGTCGCCCGGCGACTGCCGCGAGCCCCTCGCCGAGCTCACTCAGCGCGAAGCGGTGCGTATAGAGGGGAAGGGGGTCGAGCTCGCCGGCGGCGATCAAGGCGATCGCTTCCTCCATGCCGCGCCGATACTCCGCGGGATTACGTTCGTGCGCATTGATGACGTCGAGGCCCTGCCAGTTCCACTTCTGCAGATCCACGGAACGGAGGCCATCCTGATGGTAGCCGGCGATAATGAGCCGCGCGCGCACGCCGGTGAGGTCCGTCGCAAGATCGAGCGCCTCCTGCGTGCCGACGGCTTCGATGACACGGTCGAAACCGCTGCCGGTGCAATGAGCGCGTGCCTGCTTCAAGGTGCGCGTGGGTGTATCCAGTTCGATGGTCGCGCGCGCACCCAGCGATTCCGCGACATCGCGCGCGAATAGACGGCGCGAGATCGCGGTCACCGTAGCGCCCGCGCGCACGCAGAGCGCGGTAAGGAGCGCGCCGAGGAAGCCGATGCCCACAATCGCGACGTGGTGCCCTTCGCGAACCTCGCTGCGACGGAAGATGTTCATCGCGCAGCCGAGGGGCTCCGCGGGGACGGGCGTTCCCTGCAGGGAGTCGGGAATCCGAACGACGTGATCCATTGGAGTCACGTCATGGCTGGCATACGCATGCTCAGAGAGCATCGCGACGCGGTCGCCAGGCCGAAGCGTCGTGACCTCGCGTCCGACGGCATCGACGGTTCCCCAACCCTCGTGGCCGGGCGCCCCGGCGGCGAGCGGGTATTTGAACCATGCGCGGCCTTCCCACACCGGCAGGTTGGAAGCGCAAATGCCGCAACCTTCGAGTTTCACGCGCACCTCGCGCGGACCCGGTGCGGGGACGGTGATCTCTTGCGTGGACACCCGGCGGTCGCCGAGCAGGACTGCGGCCGCGCCGGTGATCGGTTCGATCTCCGCGTTCATAGTGCCGCTCCGGCGCGCGCGGCAGGGGCGTCCTCAGCAGCAGCCCGCCGCGACCGGCTTTCGGATGGGGAGTTCAGCCAGGTGCTGAGCAACGCCAGCCCATCTGCGACACTGACGCGCGGATGCCAGCCCACCGCGGCTGAGAATTTCGCCGGGTTGCTCACGTAATACTTCTGATCGCCCACGCGCGGCGGCGCCTGTTCGATACTCAGCTGACGATCGTCGCGCTGACCGAGCCACGAAATCAGCTCCCGCAGGCTGAGTGTGTTCTGCGCGCCCCCGCCGATGTTGAAGGCGCATCCCGCGAGCGATGTCACGTGCCGCATGGCCAGCACCTGCGCCTCCACGAGATCGTCAATGTAGAGAACGTCCCGCACCTGCAGACCGTCGCCGAAAATCGTCAGGGGCAGGCCGTCCCGCGCGCAGATCAGGAAGTGAGCCACCCAGCCCTGGTCTTCGTTTCCCTGCTGGTGCGGGCCGTAGATGCAGCTCATCCGAAACACCACGGCCGGCAGATCGAACGAGCGTGCATAGTCGAGCACGTACTGATCCGCCGCGCCCTTGGAGCAGCCGTATGGGCTGTGAAAATCCAGCAATCGGTGCTCGTCGATGCCGAACTGGCGCACGTCCTGATGAACCGGCACGTAGCGCCCGCCGCAAGGCGCGAGCGGCACGTCTTCGAGCGATCCGTACACCTTGTTGGTCGACGTGAAGAGAAGCGGGGGTGGCCGACGCTGCAGGCGAACGGCTTCCAGCACATTGAGCGTTCCGCGCGCGTTGATCTCGAAATCTTCCCGCGGATTCTTCAGGCTCGTGGTCACGGCCACCTGCGCGGCGAGGTGGAAGACTTCCTCCGCCTGAGCCACCGCCTCGCACACGGCTTCGAAGTCCCGCACGTCACCGCGCATCACACGCAGGCGCTGGCCGTGCTGCTGGGTGAGCCATTCGAGATTGTTGCGGACGCCCGGGCGGGACAGATCGTCGAACACCAGAACGTGGCGCCCGTCGCGCATCATCCGATCCGCGAGATTCGTGCCGATGAAGCCGGCGCCACCCGTGATGAGCACGGTCATGCCACGAGCCCCCGCCCCCGAAGCTCGCGTTCGGCGGCCTCGGTGTGATCCTCGCTGACGTTCTCGGCCAGCCATCCGGAAAGCTCCGCAAGTCCGCTGTTGAGGTCGATCCGGGGCTGATAACCGAGCAACCCGGTGGCGCGGCTGATGTCCGCGAAACAATGGCGGATGTCGCCGGCGCGATACCGGCCGGAGATCTGCGGCCTGATGGATTCCCGCCCGAGCACTCGGCCGAGTCGTTCCGCGACTTCGAGGACAGAATAGGAATGACCGCTGCCAACATTCAGCGTCACGTCCGCCGCCGCTTCGCACTCCAGCGCGAGCACGCAGGCGCGCGCAAGGTCCCGCACGTGGACGAAGTCGCGGCGCTGCTGGCCATCCTCGAATACAACCGGCGGTTTTCCGTTGAGGAAGCGCGAAGCGAAGATGGCGAGCACGCCGGTGTATGGGTTCGAGAGCGCCTGTCTCTCGCCGTAGACATTGAAGAAGCGCAGTGCCGCGACCGGGACGTTATAGGCCCTGCCGAAGAGCAGGCAGAGCGTTTCCTGGTCCAGCTTCGAGAGCGCGTAGACGGACTGGGGCGAGGTCTGCTTGTCCTCCGGCGTCGGTGCCGGAAGGAATCGGTCGCCGTCACGCCCCGTCAGTTCCCACTCGCCGCTTTTCAGACGCTCCATGGAACGCGGCTCGGGGCACACCTTCTCGCCCGCTTGCGTGCGGTAGAGCCCTTCCCCGTACACGCTCATGCTCGACGCCACGATGAGCTTGCCCACGCGATGCCGTAGCAGCGCTTCCAGCAGAACAGCTGTGCCCCGGTTGTTTACATCGGTGTAGCGCTCAATCTGATACATGCTCTGGCCGACGCCGACGGCCGCAGCGAAGTGGAATACCGCCTCGACGCCCTGCAGCGCCCGTTCCACGTCGCGCATGCTGCGCACGTCGCCGCGCATCGTCTCCACCTCGGGAGAAAGGTATCGCGGAAAGAGCGCGCGACTCTCTCCGTGAACCTGGGCGTCGAGCATGTCGAGCACCCGTACCCGATAGCCCCGTTCGAGCAGGCGGTCCGCGACATGCGAGCCGATGAAGCCGGCGCCGCCGGTGATGAGAACGAGACTATCGCGTGACATTGTTGACCTGCCTTGGGCCGCCCTCGGCAGGCGACAGCGACGCGGAGGAGGAAGCGAGCGCCGCGCGGGCGACGGCGCGGCGTTTGCGTTCGCGCGGCTCACCGCACAGCACGCGATCGAAGTAGGCGATGGTGCGTTCGAGTCCCTGACGAAGGGGAACGTGAGGTGTCCACCCGAGCGCCGACTGGGCGAGGTCGATGTCCGGGCAACGTTGTACGGGATCGTCGCTGGGCAGGGGGTGGAAAACGATTCCCTTGCGGGAGCCCGTCAGCTCCATGACCAGCTCCGCGAGCTCGAGGATGGTGAACTCCACCGGGTTGCCGAGATTGATGGGTGTCGGCATCGCCTCCGGATGCAGCATGAGCCGCACGAGCGCGTCAATGAGATCGTCCACGTAGCAGAACGAGCGTGTCTGGGAGCCATCCCCGTAGACCGTCAGCGGCTTGCCACGCAAGGCCTGCACGATGAAGTTGGACACGACGCGGCCATCTTCCACCTGCATGCGCGGGCCATAGGTGTTGAAGATGCGTGCCACCCGAACATCCACACAGTGCATGCGCTGATAGTCGAAGCAAAGGCTCTCCGCGCAGCGTTTGCCTTCGTCGTAGCACGAGCGCATTCCATTCGGGTTCACGTGGCCCCAGTACGCTTCCTTCTGCGGATGCATCGAGGGGTTGCCATACACCTCACTCGTGGAAGCTTGCAGGATCGGTACGCTGGTGGTGAGAGCGAGCTCCAGCAGGTTGTACGCGCCGCGCACGCTCGTCATGGTGGTTCGGATCGGGTCCGCCTGGTAATGGCAGGGCGAAGCGGGGCAGGCGAGATTGAATATGCCGCGGGCGTCGAAGAGCGTGAAGGGCTCGGCGATGTCCCAGCGATGGATGGTCAGCGGCCACTCATCCGTGTCGAGGTGTTCGAGATTGCGCTTGTCGCCGGTGATGAAGTTGTCCAGGCACAGAACGGGATATCCCTCGCCGAGAAGTCTTTCGCACAGGTGGGATCCGAGAAATCCGGCTCCTCCCGCAATGACGAATGGAACGTCGGATTTGGCTCGGCGGGACATGGGTGTTCCTCTCAGGCGCGTACCGCTACGCGCCGCAGTGACGGCACGTAGCGTGAAATCATCTGGCTGCAGAACTGCGCGTAACCATCGAGATCGCGCGGCGCGCTGGTGTGGTGCGGCTGCACGCCGAGCGATTCGGGGGTAAAGCAGAACGTCACGGTTGTATCGAACTCGTCCAGCGCGCGCATGAGCCGATCGAACCATCGGTCGGCGTTGGGGCGCAGGCTGTCGGACCAGCTGAGACCCGTACGGACGTGGCGTACACCCAGCTCGCGCAAGCGCACTACCGCATCGTCCAGCCGCGAGTCCTCGAAATGAAACCACTGGCAGATGCCGCATTCACGTGCCACCGCCGCGAACGCAGAGTAGGCCGGCTTGTTCGAGCCGTCTTCGCGCACCAGCCCCATGTGGAAATGACGGTAATACGCGGAGCCTTCCGCTTCCCGGTGGCGTGTGGTGGCGGGCCACGCGCGCGGCAGGTCGAAGAGGCTGTACCAATGGATGCGCGGCGCAAGGCCGTGCAGCAACTGGGTCGTGCGGAGCAGGCCGAACTCCTGCACTTCATCCGCGCCGAACGTCGAGACACCCACTTCCGTGACCCACACGGGCAGTTTCGTACGGGCCCGGATCGCAGCGATCTGTGCCGGCCATTCGTTGATCGACCAGTGATTCCAGTCGAGCGGAAAGCCGTGAACCGCAACGACATCCATCTCATCGAGCACGCCCTGCGCCTGCATGCGGTCGATGAAGAGCGGATCGATCGGTGAAATGCCTCCGAGCACGCGCGTGAGGCCGGGACGCTCCGCGGCGATCGCCTGGCCGGCGCGGATCGCCATCTGCGAGAACAGTTTCCACTCCGGGTCCACACTGACGAAATCCCAGTGGGACTGGTTGTTGGGCTCGTTCCAGAGCATCGCAGCTTCGATCATGATTCCTCCGGCGACGTCTGCACTGAGCAAGTCACATACCTCATTCGATTGCGGTATCGACTGCGGCCTCGCGCGCGACAGCGCGCCGATCACCGATGAGCACAGGCTGACGCCAGCTCCGCAGCGCCGACAATCGGCGCCGCGCGTTCGGTGCGGCAAATCCCGAGAATGCAGCCCATGTGTGATGTCGCCGCGTCAGCACGTCACAACCGGCGGCGCGCGCCAGCACGATTCCCGCGGCAACATCCCAGATGGCAGGTCGCGAGAGATAGGCGAGCCGCAGCAGCCCCGCGGAAGCGAACGCGCATTCGAGTGCGGCTGCCGCGAGCACGCGTGTATCGAAGAAAGCACCGTAGCGCGCGGGCGCGCCGGGCTCGCTCGCAATGCCGCGCCAGTTTCCCGCGCTGCGCGGCACGAGCGTGCTGCCATCGAAGCGCAGCGGACCATCGTCATGTGCGTGATAGACGCCTGGTTTCAACGCATGCGTGGAAGCGCACCAGACGGCGCCGGCCACGGGAAAATTCCTGAAAAGCACGCCGATCGAAGTGCAGTAGAGCGGCAGGCCGTTGAGGTAGTTGGTCGTGCCGTCGATCGGGTCGATGACCCAGACGAAAGGCGATTGAACATTCTCGTCGTCATCCGTCGTCTCTTCACCGAGCACCACGTGCTCGGGAAACTGTTCGCGAATCGAGTGTCGCATCACCCGCTCGACGTCGCGATCCACGTTCGAAACCGGGTTGGCGTCGGGCGCCATTCCCGGCGGTGCCTGCTTCAATTGCACGCGGATTTGATCGCGCGGCACCGAAACGATCTGCGAGCCCGCAGTGCGAGCGACCGCTGCCGCTGTGTGCTCCAGAGTCTCGAGCATCGGATGTGAAGGTCGCTGCACGTGCTCGCTGGCAGCAACCGACATTCCGTGACTCCTCGAGTCGAGAAAAGGTTAGTTCTTAACCTGCGTCAGTGCGGGTGCGTTGACTCAGGTTAGCAACCGCGAGGAGCATGCAAGCAACTTCTACTTACCTTGTCGCGCCGTTCGCAACTCTTACACGGATCCGCCGCGTATCATCCGAGAGACGATGGATGATGAACGCGACCTGCTGGCGAGATTGAGAGAGCTGAACACGCTCTGGATCGAGCTCGCACGCGCAGGTGACTTTGCCGGAGCCTGGCGAGTGAGCGATACGGCGCTGGCGCTTCGGGCACCGCTGGATTGCTCCCAGTGGGCTCGCCATCACCAGTTCCTGTGGCGCGGTGAATCCGTTGCCGGAAAGCGCGTTCTGGTTCGCTGCTATCACGGCCTCGGCGACACGATTCAATTCGTGCGGTTCTTGCCGCGGCTGCGTTCGATGGCGCGCGAAGTGGTTCTTTGGGTGCAGCCCACGCTCATCCCGCTGCTTCAGCACCAGCGGTGGGGTGCGCATGAGTTGCTGCCGCTTCATGATGGAGATCCGGGCGTCGCATGTGATGCGACGATCGAGCTCGCCGAGCTTTTGCATGTGCTGCGAGTCGAGCCCGAGCTGATGGATACGGAGTTCCCGTACCTGCGCGTGCCACGTGGCAACCACTTCAAGAGCTCTCAGCGCGCTCGCGTCGGGATCGTCTGGCGAGCGGGGGAGTGGAGTCCGGAGCGCTCGGTGCCGTGTGAGCTGCTGAGCTGCCTTCAGAAGGTGAGGGAGATTGACTGGATGGTGCTCCAGCGCGGCCCGGCACTCTCGCAGTGGACTCACGACTTCGCTGACATTCCGGCGATCGAGAACATCCTGGACGAAGTCTGTTTGATGCGAGAGCTGGATCTGCTCATCTCGGTGGATACCTGCAGCGCGCACCTCGCCGGCGCGTTGGCCGTGCCGGTGTGGACGCTGCTGCCGTTCGAAGCCGACTGGCGATGGATGGAGCGCCGTGCAGACACGCCGTGGTATCCCACGATGCGCCTCTTCAGGCAGCGCCGAGCGGGAGATTGGACTGGCGTGCTGGAGAGTGTCCTCGATGAGCTTCAGCGCAGCGTCGCAGCCGGCACCGGCTTCCCTATTGCGTCGAGCGTGGCACCAGTTGCATCGAGCGTGGCCCCAGCCACGGCGTTCCGGCGGAACCGGCGTCGGCGGCGTTCGTTCGGTCCGGCGGGCCCGGACAGCGAGCGATAACGATGCAGAACTGGTGGAAGCGGGGAGTGATCTACCAGATCTACCCAAGATCCTTTCAGGACACGAACGGCGACGGCGTTGGCGACTTGCGTGGCATCCGAGCCCGTCTCGACTATCTTTCGGGGCTGGGCGTGGATGCCATCTGGCTCTCGCCCGTCTACCCCTCGCCGATGAAGGATTTCGGGTACGACGTTTCCGACTACACGGACGTGCACCCGATGTTCGGTACGCTCGCCGAGCTCGATGCGCTGCTCGAAGACATGAAGCGGCGTGGGCTGAAACTGATCCTCGATTTCGTGCCGAACCACACCTCGAGCGAGCACCCGTGGTTCATCGAATCGCGCAGCTCGCGCGACAACCCGCGCCGCCACTGGTATCTGTGGCGCGATCCCGCGCCCGACGGCGGGCCGCCGAACAACTGGCTGAGCCAATTCGGCGGCAGCGCGTGGGAGCTCGATGAGCGCACCGGCCAGTACTACTACCATGCGTTCCTGAAAGAGCAGCCGGACCTCAACTGGCGCAATCCGCAGGTGGTCGAGGCGATGCACGAAGTGCTGCGCTTCTGGCTGAGGCGGGGCGTGGATGGCTTCCGCGTCGATGTGCTGTGGCACCTGATCAAGGACGACCAGTTCCGGGACAACCCGCCGAACCCCGCGTGGCGGGGCAGTGGGCCGCCACATCACAGCCAGATCCCGCTCTACACGGCGGATCGCCCGGAAATCCATGACATCGTCTGCGGCATGCGGGCAGTCGCCGACGAGTTCGAGGATCGCGTGCTCATCGGCGAGATCTATCTGCCGCTCGAACGTCTGGTCGCCTACTACGGCGCGAACCTCACCGGCGTGCACCTGCCGTTCAATTTCCAGCTGCTGCTGAGCGCCTGGAACGCGCGGGGCATTGCCAAGCTCATCGACCAGTACGAGCGCGTGCTGCCCGAGGGCGGATGGCCGAACTGGGTGCTGGGCAACCACGACAACCCCCGCGTTGCCTCGCGAGTGGGCGTGGACCAGGCACGCGTGGCGGGGATGTTACTGCTGACCCTGCGCGGTACCCCGACGATGTACTACGGCGATGAGCTCGGAATGTTGGATGTGCGCATCCCGCCCGAGCGGGTGCAGGACCCCTTTGAAAAGAATGTGCCCGGCATCGGCGCAGGCCGCGATCCCTGCCGAACGCCGATGCAGTGGGACGCGAGTGTGAGCGCGGGCTTCAGCGTCGTCGAACCCTGGTTACCGGTTGCGGACAACTTCAGTGAGCTGAATGTGGAGTCCGAGACGGCAGATCCCACATCGATTCTGAACCTGTATCGACAGTTGCTGAGGATCAGGAAGGCGCATTCGGCGCTTTCGGTTGGCAGCTACCAGCCCGTTGCCGCGAGCGGCGATCTGCTTGCCTACATTCGCGCCCATGCCGACGAGCGCTTTCTGGTTGCGCTCAACCTGGGCGCGGAACCGCACTCGTTGTCTCTCTCGGCGCAGGGCTTTGCCGGCCGCACGATCCTGTCGACTCAGATGGATCGGGAGGACAAGCGCTCGACAAGTGAGTTTGCGCTCCGCCCCCATGAAGGCATCCTCGTTCAGCTGTCTTCAGCCTGAAGCAACACGGCGCTTTCGGCCGGCAGCGTCCAGAGCGGCGAACGCAGGATGTCGACGGCGCCCCCACCGCCGTAATCACAGTCGTCACTCGACCACACCTGCCGCCATTGTCTGGCCCGGGGCGGCGCGAGCAGGGGTTCGGGGGCGATTGTCATCTCGAGATCATCACCAAGGTTCACGAGCAGCAGTCGATCGCCGCTCTCGGCATCAAACCATCGGATGAGGAACGCGTGCTCGTTCAGCACCGCGCCGTCGAGCTGCACCGAGTCTTGCCGCGAAAGGACGGCGTCGTTCCGACGCAAGGCCAGGAGGTCTCGATGCAGGCGCAGGTGAGGGCCATGGCGCTCGCGGTCCGCAGCATCGAGCTTGCAGCCCTGGAAGGTCGCGAGTGAGGTGGGATCAGGCAAGAGCGCCTGCGCGGCGGGCGTGGCGTAGTCCTGGAACTGCTGCAGAAACTTCTTTCGACCGTCGCGGGTGCTTTGCGCGAGATCGCCTTCCTGGTCGGCGAAGAAGGTGAACGGCGTGGACGCGGCGACCTCCTGCCCCATGAAGAGCATGGGGGTCATCGGTCCGAGCAGCATGAGCGCGGTGAGGGCACGCAGGCGGGCGGGGCTCGTGAGCTCATGGATGCGCCGGCCCGTAAAGGTGTTGGCGACCTGATCGTGATTCTGGAGCGCAGCGACGAACGCATGGCGCGGGCGATCGAGTGCGGGCGAGCCGCGCGGCTTGCCTTGCCAGCGATAGTGCTGGCCCTGGAAGAGGAAGCCGTATTTCATCGTCGAGAGCATCTCCTGCGCGTTGCCCCGATAGTCTGCGAAGTAGCCATGACGTCGACCGGTCGCAGCGACTCGCGCGCTGTGATGAAAGTCGTCGTTCCACAGGGCGTCGAGGCCGAAGCCCCCCGCGTCGATCGGGTGGAGCTGCTCGGCCCGCTGCGGCTCGTTCTCGCCGATGAGGATGATCTCGCGTGGCGCGGCTTGCGTGCGGGCGCGCGCGGATATCTCCGCAAGGATATGCGGCTGTGAGGCGTCGAATAGGCTCTGCGTAGCGTCGAGCCGCAGCCCGTCGAGGTGGAACTCGCCAATCCAGTACGCGGCGTTCTCCACGAACAGCTCCCGAACCGGGCGGCTCAGGGTGCCGTCGAAATTGAGAGCGGCTCCCCATTCGTTCGGATACCGGTCGGTGAAGTAGTTGGGGCTGAAGCGACTGAGACAGTTGCCCTCGGCGCCGAGGTGGTTGTAGACAACGTCGAGCACCACACCGAGCCCGCGGCCATGGGCGGCATCGACGAAGCGCTTCAGCGCTTCGTGATCACCGTAACCGTGAAAGGGCGCGAACAGGTTCACCCCGTCGTACCCCCAATTGAAGCGGCCCGGGAACTCCGCCACCGGCATCAGCTCGATGCAGGTGATTCCAAGCTCCGCCAGGAAGGCGAGCTCGCGTGTGGCGGCGTCGAGGGTGCCTTCCTGCGTGAACGCGCCGATGTGGCACTCGTAGAGAATCTGTTTCTCTATGCGCAAGCCTTGCCAGTTCTCGTCATGCCATCCATAGGCGGCTGGATCGACCACCATTGAAGGCCCATGCGGTCCGCGTGGCTGGAAACGCGACCACGGGTCCGGCAGCCCGTCGCGATCCTCATCGAGCCGATAGCGATACAGCAAGCCGGCAGACCCGCGGACTTCGCTTGCGAAATAGCCATTGCCCTCGGGCTCGAGCGCGACTGTGAGTCGCTCGGCGTCTTCGAATGTCACATGCACGGTGCGGGCTCGGGGCGCCCATACGCGGAAGTGCACACGCTGCTCGTGCACCTCTGCTCCACACGGAAGACGGCGTTTTTGCACGAGCCTCGCTCCGCAAGGGTTGTACCGTGTAGGAGCGCGCCCACAACGGGATGCGGGCTCGGCGGATCGTGAGCGAGTGCCGCCGCCATTAGAGTGTCGGAGTCACTCACTGGGAGACAGACCATGCAAAGAGGCAAGAGACACTCGGCATCCGCCAAACGACAGAAGCGTGGCGGTTCGCGTTCCCGTTCAACGTCGCGTTCAGCGTCGCGCGCGAGCGGCAGCACGCGCCGGCAGGATGCCATCGCACTGCTGAAGGCCGATCACCGCCAGGTCGAGGAGTGGTTCTCTCAGTTCGAGAACACCAATTCTTCCTCCCGCAAGCAGGACCTGGCCCAGAAGATCTGCACCGCGCTGAAGGCGCACACGATGATCGAAGAGGAAATCTTCTATCCCGCCTTCCTGGAGGCCACCGAGGACGAAGACATTCATCACGAGGCCGAGATCGAGCACGACGGCGCCAAGAAGCTGATCGCGGACATCGAGCGGGCGGGCCCGGACGACGACTACTTCGATGCACGCATCAGTGTGCTGTCTGAAATGATCAAGCATCACGTCAAGGAGGAAGAAAGCCGCAACGGCATGTTCGGCAAGGCGCGCAAGGCCGGCATGGACCTGGTGGCGCTCGGTGAGCAGCTCGCGACCCGCAAGGCGGAAGTGATGAGCGAGCTCGCGGGCGACTCCCGCATGACTCGCGGCCGCGAGGGCATGCCTCTGTCGCGCAGCCGGGATGGCCGTATGCGCGAAGCGCGGATCGCGAGCGGGCGCCAACACTAGGCGTCCTCGAGATCGGGCGCCGATCCTGCGGCGCCGAGGCCGGGCACACGCGGCGCGTGTGTTCGGCCTCGCTGTGCACGGAACAAAAGTTGCGAGCATTCACCGGTTCCATTTGCACAGGGAGTTTGACGATGGCCAGATCGAGACGCGAACAACGCGAACAGCTTCAGCAGGAGATGCAGTCGGAGCCGCAACAACAGTCGACCGATCCTTCCCCATTTTCCCAGCGCCCCACGCTGTCCCCGGATTCTTCGGCATACCGTGAGTTGGTCGCCATCGCGGCGTACTACCGCGCCGAGCGCCGCGGCTTCGCACCCGGTGGCGAAGTCGACGACTGGCTTGCAGCAGAACGGGAGGTCGCTTCGGGCGTCGGAGAATCGCGAGCGATGTAGCAAAACTTTCCGGGCTTGCAGCTTCGGCAAGCCACACGGGGACGAGGACCTAACATGGATTAACGGCTGCCCATGCCTTCGGCATGCCGCGTGCTAAGGACAGGCCGGGTAAGTAGCTATAAGGGAAAAGGTGTGCATGCACGCCACCCGCGTCGCCTGCCTTGGCTCGTCGCGTTCATCGCTCTCGCATCCACAACGTTTTCAATAGCGTGTGGTGCGTTTGCCGCGAACGAGGCAGTCGACTGGACCATGCCGGCGGGCGATTTCGCCAACACCCGCTTCAGCTCGCTCGAGGACGTGACCCCCGCCAACGTCGCGTCGCTGAAGGTCAGCTTCACCTTTTCGACAGGCCTGCTTCGCGGACACGAGGCGGCCCCCATCGTGACGAACAACACGCTGTATCTCGTCACGCCTTACCCGAACGTGCTTTACGCCCTGGCCCTGGATCAGCCCGGTGCGCCGCTGAAGTGGAAGTACGAGCCGAAGCCAAGCGCTTCTTCGCAGGGCGTTGCCTGCTGTGACACCGTGAATCGCGGCGCCGTCTACGATTCGGGCCGCATCTTCTTCAACACGCTCGACGGGCAGACGGTGGCCGTAGACGCAAATGACGGTCACGAGCTGTGGCGTGCGCAGTTGGGCGACATCCGCAAA
Organism: Pseudomonadota bacterium; assembly: GCA_040255575.1. Lineage (GTDB taxonomy): Bacteria > Pseudomonadota > Gammaproteobacteria > Steroidobacterales > Steroidobacteraceae > JADGHX01. The sequence goes on from JBDZVF010000024.1 coordinate 24,339, forward strand.
GGCGAATCGATGACGATGGCGCCGCTCGTGGTCAAGGGCAAGGTGCTCGTCGGCAACAGCGGGGGTGAGTTCGGGGTGCGAGGCTGGCTGACCGCGCTGGACGCGAACACCGGTCGCCAGGCCTGGCGCGCGTACAGCACCGGACCGGACAAGGATGTGCTGATCGGCGCCGACTTCAAGCCGTTCTACCCGCAGGAGCGCGGCACCGATCTCGGCGTGAAGAGCTGGCCGCCGGAGGCCTGGAAGCGCGGCGGCGGCACCGTGTGGGGCTGGATCTCCTACGATCCCGAGCTGAACCTCATCTTCTACGGCACCGCCAATCCCGGCCCGTGGAATCCCGGGCAGCGGCCCGGGGACAACAAGTGGACCGCAGGTGTGTTCGCGCGCGACCCGGACACGGGCGCGGCGAAGTGGTTCTACCAGTACAACCCGCACGATCTCAACGACTACGACGGCGTCAACGAGAACGTGATCCTCGACCTCGAGATCGGCGGCCGCATGCGCAAGGTGTTCGCGCACCCGGATCGCAACGGGTATCTCTACGTCATCGATCGCGAAACCGGTGAGGTGATCTCGGCCACGCCCTTTGTCAACGTCAATACCATCAGCAGTATCGATCTCAAGACAGGCCGGCCGAACCGGGTGCAGGAGAAGGAGCCGGTCGTCGGCAAGGTGATCCGGAACATGTGCCCGCACGCAGGCGGCGGGAAGGACTGGCAACCTTCCGCCTGGTCGCCCGTCACGCGCTATCTCTACATTCCGCATCAAAATCTCTGCCAGGACGAGGAGGTCGTTCCCGCGAACTACATCGCGGGTACACCTTACGTCGGCGCCAATGTGAAGATGCATGCGGGCGAGGGCGGCCACCGCGGCGTCTTCACTGCGTGGGACGTTGCCGCTGGCCGTGCCGCCTGGGAGATCAAAGAGAATTTCCCCGTGTGGAGCGGCGCGCTCGCCACCGCCGGCGGCGTTGTGTTCTACGGCACGATGGATGGCTGGTTCAAAGCGCTCGATGCGCGCAGCGGGAAGCTGCTTTGGCAGTTCAAGGCGGGTTCCGGAATCATCGGGCAGCCTGTTTCGTATCGCGGACCGGACGGCAAACAATACATCGCTGTGCTCTCGGGCGTGGGCGGTTGGGCCGGCGCGGTGGTGACGGGCAAGTTCGACACTCGTGATGTCAGCGCCGGGAACGGCTGGGGCGGCGTGATGGCGGATCTGCCTGCAAACACTCAGCAGGGCGGCATGTTGTATGTCTTCTCGCTGCCCTGAGCTCGCGTTGGCTTGCGTGGCTCTCGCGGTGCTCGCCGGCTGCCATCGGGAGGAGCGCCGCGTTTCGGAGCAGCTCCCGGCCTCGACTCCGCTCGAGGGGATCGTTCTGTCGGATCTGCGCGCGGGCGGAACCCCGCCGCCGCAAAAGCCGGAGTTCATCTATCAGTCCAACGCTTACGCGATATCGCAGGGCAAGCAGCTCTACGAGTGGTTCAACTGCAAGGGCTGTCACGCAGACGGCGGAGGCGCGATTGGCCCCGCACTGATGGACGATCGGTGGATCTACGGCGATTCGCCGCAAAACATCTACGCCACCATCGTGGAGGGCCGGCCAAACGGCATGCCCTCGTTCGGCGGCAAGATTCCACCTCAGCAGGTGTGGCAGCTCGTGGCATACGTGCGCGCGCTGTCCGGCCAGGTGCGCAAGGACGCGGACCCGGGGCGTGCGGATCATCTTTTCACGCGCAAGAGTGAGCAATCGTTGGGCTCCACCACGCCACGGGCGAGCTCGCCGCCGCCCCAGCCACAGTGATGGGGCAGGGCATGCATTCCGCGATCGATACGGCGGGACCTCGCGCGCACCAGATAGCGGAGCTGCTGACATTCTTCACGGCCGTTACCGCGATCGTGTACCTCATCGTGATCGGCGTGCTCCTCTGGGCGCTGTTGCGCAAGCGGGCCCGCGCACGGCTGGCCGGTGAGGCGGAACGCGAGAGCGCCGATCGCAAGGCGCGTCACGTGATCACCTGGGCCACCGCACTGACGGTGCTGATCCTCATCACGCTGGGCCTTTCAGATTTCTTCGTGCAGCGTTCGCTGTTCACGCCGCCGACAGATCCGCTGCGTATCCTGGTGACGGGACATCAATTCTGGTGGGAGATCGAGTACGACCACCCGGACCCGAGCCAGCGGCTGCGCACGGCCAATGAGTTTCACATCCCGACCGGAAAGCCCGTGCAGCTCGTGCTGGCGTCCCGCGACGTGATCCACAGCTTCTGGCTGCCGAGCATTACCGGCAAGAAAGACCTGATTCCCGGGCGCATCAACACCGAAGTGCTCATCGCCGACAAGCCAGGCTTGTACACAGGGCAGTGCGCGGAGTTCTGCGGCCTGCAGCACGCGAAGATGCGACTGGTGCTGCACGCGGACACGCCCGAAGACTTCGAGAAGTGGCGACAGCAGCAGCTGCAGCCGGGGCGCGAGCCCGCGACGGACATCGAACGACGTGGCCGCTCGGTGTTCACCTCCGCGAGCTGCGTGTTGTGCCATTCGGTGCAGGGAACTGATGCCTCGGCGACCATCGGCCCCGATCTCACGCACCTGGGAAGCCGCGGGACAATCGCTGCCGGCACGCTCTCCAACACACCTGAGAATCTCGCGAGCTGGATCCTGGCGCCGCAGCGGCTGAAGCCTGGGGCACAAATGCCGGCCACGAAGTTGCCGCCTGACGATCTGGGCGCCCTGACTCAATATCTGGCGAGTCTGCGATGAGCACGGTTCAACTGCAGGACACTCGGACGCTCGAAAAAGTCTGGGCCGATCATCCCGGCTTGTGGGGCTGGCTCACGACCGTCGATCACAAGCGCATCGCGCGTCGCTACTTCATCACGGCGCTCGTGTTCTTCAGCCTCGCGGGCCTCATGGCGCTCCTCATGCGCGTGCAGCTCGCGCGCGCCGACAACACGCTGCACGGGCCGGATCTGTACAACGAGCTCTTCTCGATGCACGGCTCGGTG
>JBDZVF010000457.1:0-4981 GCA_040255575.1 Pseudomonadota bacterium
CGTGTTGATGGCGGTGACCACGTCGGGGTCGGACGATTCCAGCGTCATCCCGGGAGGCTTCGCTGCGTCCAGTTTCAACTCCGCCGGTTTGGGGGAAAGCGGCACGAGCTCATCGTTGGCGTCGAGAATCCAGAACTGATGCGGCAGGGTGAAAGGCGCATATGAGTCGGTTCCCTGGCTCATTCGCACGAGAACACTGCGGTGGATGACCGGCAGAATCGACACGCCGGCCGGATCGGTCGGCACTTCGATGCGGCGAGGCGAGTAGCGGTAGTACGAGCTCAATCCCTTTCTGGAGTCGTAGAGCTTCGCGAAGGGAGACTGGCTCGCGCGCACGCTTTGTACCGCGATCGGGTTGAGGCGCAGGCCGTTCCGGGCTGCTTCATCCATGATCCAGGACAAGCTCACGAGCGAGAGCTGGTCCTCGGGATAGCCGCCGCCGACGTTCGAGTGCACTCCGGCGAACCATACCTGGCGGATCCGCCCTGCCCGGCCGGCGCGCGCCTCGGCAACTTCGTCCCAGAGGAGCGGGTGGAAGGTCGTGCGCTCGTCATCGAGCGACAGCGCGTGCCGCGCCTGCTGCACTTTGGCCGAGAGCTCGAAGTCACCGAACACCAGCGGCCACAACCAGCGGTCGATCGCTCTCTTCAGGCCGACCACCGGCACACCGTACGCTTCGACCGTGTCCCACAGTCCGAGAAAACGAATGGGCACGTCGCGCCGCTGCTGCGACTCGGCCACGCGGGTAATCGCTTCGTAAGAGGGATAGCCGCGAATCCAGTCCCTCAGCCGGATGAACGCGTCGCGCAGGAACCGGCAGAGCCAGACGAGCGGCTTGCCCCTCGCCGGAAAAGACTTGGACCGATAGCTGCGGTAAGCGCGCACCGCGTTCCGGTGCAGCTCGTCTTCGGACTGGAACGGCACGAGCCCTTCCCGCGCGATGAACCCGACGAGCACGCGGATCGTGAACGCGCCCCGACTGAAGCCGAAGCCATAGATCGCATCGCCCCGCTGCCAGTTGCGGCAAATGAACTTGTAGAGGTCGATGACGTTGCGCTTCAGCCCCCAGCCGAACGCGCCACCGAACGCGGCCAGATAGCGGTTCGACGAGGTGCCCACGCCATCGTCATACCGGGCGATCTGACTGGACTTGGTTTGATCGAGCGCCTGGAACAGGCGCCACACGTTCGTCTTATTCGCTTTTGCAGAGCTGTTGCCGGTGCCGTCGGAGAGAACAACGATGTTCCTGCCTGAACGTGCTGCATCCATTTACTGTGCCTTCCAGACCCGCCGTTATGGTGCAACTCTGCCACAATCTCCTGAAACACGGGGCGGCGTCGGCCGGTCTGGTGTGAGAAGCGCAATACCAGGAGGCTTCCATGAAAGTGCGTGACCTCTGCCTGCCCCGGCGCGATGTGCTCAAAGTGGCGGCCGCCGCCACGCTGCTCGGCTCGCTCCCGGTGGCCTTCGGCCAAAGCAGGAAGCCGAAGATCGGCATCATCGGCTCCGGCAATGTCGGCAGCGCAATCGGCCGAAGCTGGGCCCGGGCGGGCTACGACGTGATGTTCTCCTCCCGCAATCTCGAGAGCGACAAGAAGCTGGCCGCCGAGATCGGCGCGCATGCGAGTGCGGGCACGCCGCAAGAGGCTGCCGCCTTCGGCGAAGTGCTGCTGTTCGCGGTTCCCTATGGAGCGCTGCCCGACCTTGGCAAGAGCCTCGGCAGCGCGCTCAAGGGCAAAGTGGTGCTGGATGCCTGCAATCCCTTTCCGCAGCGGGATGGGGACATCGCAAACACCGCGCGAGAGAAAGGGGCGGGCCTGGTATCCGCGCAGCTCCTGCCCGGCGCGCGCATCGTGCGCGCCTTCAACGCGATTGGCGCGGCGCGCATGGGCAAGGCCTACGAGGAGCCGGGCAAGGTGGGCATGCCGATCGCGGGTGATGACAAGCAGGCGATCGAGATCGCATCGAAGCTGATCAAGGATCTCGGCTACGAGCCGGTGCTCGTGGGCGGCCTCGTCATGGGCCAATACCTCATGCCGGGCACGCCGCTCTCCGGGGAGCACAGCCCGGAAGAAATCCGCAAGATCGCCGCGACGCTGAAGCCGGCCTGAGGGGCGCGGGCGCCGGCCGCCAATCCCTTGACCGGCATCACGCCCCATTGCGGTTTGTACGCGGCCGCCCGGCCGGCCGCGTATGAAATCATTGCGCCCATGTTCAGGAAAAGCTGGCACGTCCACGTTGCCAGGGAGATCTCCCTCCCCGCCTCCGTGATGGGCTCCCGCGTGTTGACCCCGGGTGAATATGTGATGCGAGAGATCGACCTCGCCGCATACGACATCGCATCCCCGGCGCTCCGGGTGCGGCTCGGGTTCTCTCACATCTTTCGCATGCAGCGATCCGGTGCGATCCGGATCGATGGCGCGTTTCCGTAGGGGCTGGCGGTGAGAAATCCGCGCTAGCTAGCGCCCTTCCTCCACCGAGGCGGAGGGCTCGTCCAGCGAGGCGGACGGTTCATCGAGATCGACCAGGCCCGCAGTCCCCTCCGCAACCGCGGGACGCCGCGCGACGGGATTGAAGCCACCCGACTGCTTGCGCCACAACTGCGCATAGAGCCCGCCCTGCGCGAGCAGCTCGCTGTGCGAGCCATCGGCGACGATGAAGCCCCGGTCGAGCACGATGAGTCGATCCATATCCATCACAGTGCTCAGGCGATGCGCGATCGCGATCACCGTGTTGCCTGCGGCTGAATTGCCCTGAGCATTTGGGCCGGCTGAAGAGCGAACTCGCCCCACACTTCGCCGTCCTTCTTGCCGGGTGTGACCACGATCTGACCGCCGAACATCCCGAGCAGCATCGTGCGTGCCTCGCTTGTGGTGGCAACGTCCTTGCCTGCCAGCGCGCGCTCGATCTTCTGGCGGTACACGGCGGCGGCCTTGGGCAACACCTGAGCCACGTTGCCGGCGGCACTTGCCGGCCGCGCGGCCAGCGCATCTCTCTTGCTCTCCACCTGCACGATGGCCGCCTGTAGCTCGTCCGTCGTGAGATCCGGGTCGCCTTTGGCAAGTCGCTTCTTCAGACGAGCGATACGCTCCTCAAGTTCGCGCAGGGCTTGCGGCCGTTCGGCACTGGCGGCGCGCTGTTCCTTGATACGGGCGTTGAGTTCACGCTGCATTTCGGTAGCCATCTGCTTGACCACTTCCGGCGCCAGAAGCTGGCGGTTCAGGTCACCGACAAGCGTCTCTTCGAGCGCAGCCTGCGGTAAAGCGCGGTTGTTTGTGCAGGCTCCGACACCGTTCCGCACAACGTTCGCGCATCTATAGCCTTTCTTGCCGTCCAGGAGGTAGTTACAGCCGCAGACCTTGCAGCGTAGAAGACCCGAAAGCAGAAAGCGTGCGCGGCCGCCGCTACGGCCCGCGCCGTTGTTGAGGTGGCGCGCGTGCAGCTTGGCTTGCACGGCGGCGAACAGCTTCGCGTCAACGATACGGAGCGACTCGATGTGTCTCGTGATGACCTCTTCTGCGGCCTTGGCCTTGCGCACCCGGCGGCCGGTCTGAGCGTCTAGCTTGTAGCTATGGCGGTTCCATACGATGTCGCCGTTGTACGTGACATTCGACAGCATGCGGAAAACAGTAGTGCCCATCCACTTGCTACCGCGCGGCGGCGGCACATTGGCTGCGGTTAGCTCCAGTGCGATCTTGCGGACCCCGTCTCCACGTACGTAGCGCTCGAAAATGCCGCGAATGATGCGGGCCTGTGCGTCGATCACGGTGCGCTTGCGGTCTTTGCATAGGTACCCGTAGGGCAGCGCCACGATTGATTCACCACGCTCCGCTCTACCCTTTGCGGAGTTGAGCACCTTCTCTGCGATGAAGTCGCGATAGTGCTCTCCGAACACGCCGATCATGCCTGACTGGATCTTGCTGTTGGGTAGTCGTGAGTCGAAGCCGTCCAGGGCGATCACGACGACACCGCACGCCACGAACTGCTCGATAACACGCGGTAGCTCGATCATGCGGGCGAGACGGGTCAACTCATCCAGCAACAGCACGTCAAACTCTTTGCGCTTGGCCGCCTCGTACAGCGCGAGGAATCCGGGCCGGTTAAGCAGTGCGCCGCCGGTTCGGTTGTCCTCGTAAGTCGAGACAACGGGCACACGGAGTTGGCGGGCGCGGGCAGTACAGACGCGTATCTGGTCCTCAATCGAAACGACGATGGCTCCGGGCTTGTCTTTCTTCTTGCTCTTGCGAGCGTAGATGGCTGCTTTTTTCATGTTCGTTATCCGTTAAAGACCCGGTGCCATAGGGCGCACCGGGGCCAAAGGTTGCAAGGTTCCGCTAGCTGCGCACTCGCACGGTCCACGCCGCCGGCCAACATGACCACATGGGGCCATCGACCGGAGGCATGCCGTTGCGTGCGGTCCAGCGCCGTGCCTCACGCATCCAACGCGCGCCCTGCTTCAAACAGGTGGCTTCGTCGGGCATGGGCAGATCGAGACGAGGTACCGACTCGTGCAGAGTCAATGAAAGGATGAACGCTTCCATGTCATGCCTCCGCCACCTTGAGTCCCATGCGCTGCGCGAACTCAGGTGTAACGGACGCGTACTTGCGCCCGATGCGAACGACGACGCGCGGCTCGTGGAAGCCGGCGGCGAACGTACTGGCAGCCGAGAAGGTGTTGAAGACGGGCGGAAATTGATCGAACTTCGAGTTATCGTTTAGGCTGTCGTTAGCCATTTGAGACTCTCCGTTAGTCTTGGATGGTTAGGCGCGTGGCGGTGCTCGTAACACCGCCGCGTGCCGCTATGGATCACTTCGCTTCGACGCGTGCCACGTAGCCCTGAGTCGCGAGCCAGCGCAGGCAGTTGAGCGCCGTGCTCGGACCGTACCCTTTCCTTGTCTTGCTGACGGTGGCGGCCACCTGTGCGGCAGTGCTGGCCTTCGCTGCAGCTTTCGTGACGAGCGCACGAACGCCAGAGGGCCA
>JBDZVF010000458.1:0-4971 GCA_040255575.1 Pseudomonadota bacterium
GATCTCGTTCCTGGTGCCATGGGTCTTCCTGCGCGGCTTCGTCGTGGGCGCCGGGATCTTCCGTGACGTAGAGCCCTGGAATGCCGATCGAACCTGCGGCGCGCGTCGCCAGCATGAGCTGGTTGAGCACCACCGCGGGTTGCTCTTCCCCGCCCTTGGCCCTCGCTTCGAAGCCGACGCAGTCCACTGCGCAATCGACTTCGGGCAGGCCGAGGATCTGCTCGAGTCGCTCGCTGATCTCGCCACCTTGCCCGAGGTCGATCGTTTCACATCCGAAAGAGGCCGCCTGGGCAAGGCGCTCCTTGTTGAAATCCGACACGATGACGACGGCAGCACCCAGCAGCTGCGCGGCCGCGGCGGCGGCGAGGCCGACGGGCCCCGCGCCTGAAATGAGGACCGTGGAGCCGGTCGTGACGTTGGCATTGACGCAACCGTGATAGCCGGTGGGTAAAATATCCGTGAGGCAGGTAAGGTCCTCAATCTTCTCCATCGCCTGCGCCTTGTCGGGAAACTTGAGCAGATTGAAGTCCGCATACGGGACCATGACGTATTCGGCCTGCCCGCCGATCCACCCGCCCATGTCGACGTATCCGTAAGCGCCGCCGGCGCGTGCCGGGTTCACGTTCAGGCAGACTCCCGTCGCACGCTCTCTGCAGTTACGGCAGCGGCCACACGCAACATTGAAAGGTGTGGAGACGAGATCACCCACCTGGATGAACTGCACGTCGCTGCCGATCTCGACGACCTCGCCGGTAATTTCGTGCCCCAGGACGAGGCCCTTGGGAGCCGTCGTGCGGCCTCTCACCATGTGCTGATCGCTTCCGCAGATGTTCGTGACCACGACTTTGAGAATCACTGCGTGCTCGGCTTTCCTGCCCTGAGGATCCACGAGCTTCGGATAGTCGATCGTCTGAACCTCGACCTTGCCGGGCCCTGCGTACACAACTCCGCGATTACTTGGCATGACGGCTGCTCCTGTGCAGAAGGCAGTTCAGGTGCAAAAAGGACTTCAGGCGAAGGCTGCAACGCCGGCTTCGGCGACGGCATGATCCTGTTCGCCGCTGCCCCCGCTGACGCCGATGGCGCCCTCGACATGCCCACCCCGCTTGAGCGGGATGCCGCCCGCGAAGATCATGACGCGCCCGCGGTTCGACACGTGTATTCCGTAGAACTGCGCTCCGGGTTGCGATTGCGTGGCCAGGTCCTTGGTCGAGATGTCGAACGCACGCGCCGTGTAGGCCTTGTTGATCGCGATGTCCACGCTGCCGAGCCATGCACCGTCCATGCGCACGTGCGCGACGAGATTGCCGCCGGCATCCGCCACGGCGATGTTCATGGGCTGACCTACGGCGGCCGCTTTTTTCTGAGCGGCCTGGATGATCTTCATGGCGTCCTCGAGCGTGATCATGACGTGACCTCTCGTGAATGGACTGCGATCGAGCGGAGCTGCGGTGGGGATGATCAAGAAATGGGACAGGTGCGTCCCTCGGCCTCGTGAGCCGACGACGGGAGCAATCGACATGCCTCTCGAGGCGTCGGGCTCAGTCGGGGCCCACGCCTCGCGCTTCCAGCTGTTGCCAGGCTTCCTCTGCATCCCGGGCGAAGCTGAATAGGTCGAACTCGTGCGAGCTCACCATGCCTTGCTCGAGGAGCCAGTCGAAGTTGATGGCGCCCCTCCAGTACTCCTCGTCCACCAGCACTGTCGGGATCGCGTGTGCTTTTTGAGTCTGCTGAAGCGTCAGCACTTCGAAGAGCTCATCAAGTGTGCCGAAGCCGCCGGGGAAGACGATCAGCGCCGTGGCGCGCATCGCGAGATGCATCTTGCGCATGGCGAAGTAGTGAAAGCGAAAGGTGAGCCCGGGAGTCGAGTAGGGGTTCGGCTCCTGCTCGGTGGGTAGCGTGATGTTGAAGCCGATCGAGGGCGCTCCCACTTCCGTCGCGCCCCGGTTCGCCGCCTCCATGATGCCCGGACCGCCGCCAGTGGCTATGACGTTCACGTGCCCATCCTCGGGCTGGCGGAGCGCACCTCCGCGCTGAGAGGCGATGCGCCCGAACGTGCGAGCTTCGTTGTACCAGTGCGCCTGGCGGCCGGGCCCGTTCTCTCGCACCCGCGCGCTGCCGAACACGACGAGCGTGGAGACGATCTGCGCGCGCCTGAGAGTTTCCTCCGCCTTTGCGTACTCCAGCAGAAAGCGTACGCCGCGCATCGAGTCGCCGAGAAGGAACTCCTGGTCCAGCGCCGGCATGCGGTATGCGGCTGACTGCACTTGAGCTTCATTGGTCTGCATCGGCTACTCCCGCATGGGCTCGTTCAGCAAGGGGCCGCATTATGCCTGCCGCGGCCGATACGGGAATCCAGGTGATATGCGCATTTCAAAAGAAGAATATCAGGGCCAGGGACAGCAGCGTGTACGAGGCAATCGCAGACCAGTACCGCACCGGCTCTTCAGCGCGGGTGAATGTGCGGCCCCAGATTCCCGACTTTGCGTACACCTCGCCGTTCAGAAGAGCCAGGACGATATAGCCGGCGAGCAGCAGCCCGAGTGCTCGGAACAAGGGATTCATACGAGCACTCTACTGTTCGATTGGCCTGTCTCCGTGATCTCGCTCACGTATTAGCGCCATCATGGCGATGACAGGTCCCCCGCCGGGCAGCCGCATCACCCCATGAACGGCGGCGCGTCCGCAGCGATGCGAGGGCCACGGGGAGTGAGCCAGACGGCGCTTTCGAACTCGCGCGGCTTGACGGCAAGCACATCGCACGGCAGCGCTTCGAGGACGCGTTGGGCCGTGTTGCCCAGGAGAACTCCCTTGAGCCCCCGGCGCGCTACATCGCCCAGCACGAGAATCGAGCAGCCGGTGGAGCGAACAGTGGCGAGTATCGCGTCTTTCACGGGCGATCCAATCAAGTGGTAAGGCATGTGAGGGTTGCCTGTACCACGCATGAGCTGAACCAGCCGCTGTTCGGCCTCCGCCGTTGCTGAATCTTCGAGATCGGTGGCAACCGGACCCTCCGCCAGCAGTTCCAGCGGCGCGCCAACCGGCATCGCTCTATAGGCATGCAGCGCGTGCAGCGAGCCTTCCAATGCTTCGGCGATGTCTCCTCCCATGTCGAGAATCTGTTCATCGAGCGAGGCTGGCTTGCCGTGCGCACGTGAAGGGTCTACTGCAGCCAGGATGATCGGGTGCCGATAGGGGCGGGTGCTTGCGCGGGCCAGAAGCACGGGAACCGGACTCAGTCGGAGCAGATCCCAATCCGCTGCATGCAGAAGCGATGGGATGTACTGCCGTTGCACCTGTTCCGAGACAATCAGGTCGGCTCCGATCTGGAGGCTCCGTCGCACAATGGCCTCGGCTGCGGGATAGTCCCACCTGACGGCAGTTCCTACGCGCAATCCACATGCGCGAAGGCGCGCAGCAATGCGCTCGAGTTTCTGCGTCGCGCGCGTGCGCGCCTGTTGCTGCATCTCACCGATCCAGCTGTTTGCGGCGGCCATTCCGTCGACATACACGGGCACGTCGATCACGTGGAAGAGCTCGAGATCGGCGCCGAGGCCGCGTGCCAGGCGCGCAGCCTTGAGGATCGTGCGATGGCTCGGAGAATCCAGGTTTCTGACTGGAACCAGAATCAGGCGTAAGGGTTGCATGATTGACTCTCCTCTTGCCGGGCGGCGCCGATTGCTTTGCGCTCAGGCAGGTGGGCTGGCAGGCATATGCGATTGAGTGCACAGCGCTGAGATGAAATCGCGGTACGGGTGCCTGTGCCGATTTGCATCGAATCACCGGGAGGATGCCTGCCTTTGCAAGACTCTACGCTTGCCGCAGCACGTGCCCAGCCGAGCTGATACCTACTGAATACGGGAGGTCACGTATTCTGTGCCGGCACTGAAAAGGTGATTTCGCGGGCCGGCGTAGCTGGAAGATGGCGAGGTCCGGGCAGGGCCACCCGTGTGGCCCTGCCGCTTCGGATGGCCAGCTACAAACGAGGCCGATCGCTGGCTGCGCGACCTGATCACGACTGCGTGGCGACAGGCGTTTTTATTCTTCCCCATACTCCGCGGGCTCTTTCGTCGTGGCGGCTCGATGATCGCCAATCTCGATCTCCCCACGATGCGCTCTCGTGAGATCGATCTTTTCGGTCCTGTATCTACGCTCGGGCGAAACGAACGGATTGAGCGTGGCTTCCGCCTCCAGCTGCGGCTGCCAAACAACGTGCTTCTTCATACAGCCCCCTTGGCGCTCAACATGATTTCATCTGGCTGAGGTAACAGTAGCGCCGCATTGAGCGCTTGGTACTCGTACAAGCACGCAGGCTCCTCGCGCCAGCCGCAACGCGCGGCGTAGTTGTTCGCACTTGTGGTCATCCAGCGGGCGAGTGCGCGTCAACGGCGGGGCCGCCGCTCTGCATGGATCTCCGATAACGACATCAGCCCAGGATCAGATACAAAGCGATCAGGATCATGAGAACGGTCGTGACGGCCCAGATGATCGGCCACACGTTGCGTTCCTGGTTCTTCTTGACCGACACGGTTTCGAGCGGCGTGCTGCCATCCTGGCTGCGGTCATACTCCGGGTCGATCCGCCTTTGCGCATCCGGCCGAACCTCCGGCACCGGCTTGAGCTCATCGGAACGCTTGCGAGTCGAAGCCATAGCTGCGCGCCTTGTGTCAGGGTTGCCGAACTCACTCGCCGCGGCCACCGCCGGTCAGCGGCTGCCCGCTTCGGGTGGCGCGAGATCGATGCCTTCGATGCTCGCGCTTCGCGCCAGCTCCGCGATGTAGTGGCCCGAGGCCATTATCCAGGCCCGTGCCTCGAGCATATCCGCGATCTTTGGACGAACGATCTCGAAGGGAAGTTGCCGGCCTTCGATCCTGCGCTCCAGTCGCAACACGTGCCAGCCGAAGCGGGAGCGAATGGGCTCGCGCGCGGTAGTGCCGGGCTGCAGGCTCTCCAGCGCATGCTGCAAAACCG
>JBDZVF010000459.1:0-4958 GCA_040255575.1 Pseudomonadota bacterium
AGTCGTGTTCTCGAGCCGCACATGCCAGAACCAGGCGCTCGCGTCCTGCGCGAGCACGAGGGTAAGGGTGTAGCGAATGCCCAGCCAGAATCCCGTGCCGACCAGCGCCTCGCCCCCGCCAGCGGCGCGCGCACCCGTGAACTGAAACCGTGTCGGGCTGGCCGGGCCGAGTAACGGTATCCACTCCAGCTTCACGCCATGGCGCCGCAGATAAAGGTTGGCCGGCCCCCCCTCGACCTCGTTGCCGAGGAAAAGCCCGATGCTGACATTGCCGCAATCGAAGCGACGAATGGAGCCGTTGGCGTTGATCTCGAGGCTGAGCCCCGCGCGATTGGAAAAACGCTGCGGGAACTGGGGCGCGGTGGTGTCCGTCATGCCGCGACAATAGCGCTCCCTGGGTGAAAGAATCGAGCTGCGCAGTAAACGCTCCGTGCGCGCCGAGCGCAGGTTAGCGCTGCCGCGCGAACCACTCGTTCATGTGGGTCTCCCACGCCCGCATGTTCTCGAGCCACGCCTCTTCACCCATCGCCGCCAGCGTGCTCGCGCCGGCTTCTGTCACCGCCGTGAACGTATAAGAGATGCCCACCGCCGTCCCACCCGTGTGCCTGCGCGCAAGAACAATCTCGATGTGCACGAGCAAGCCATCCGGTTGCCAGCGCGCAAACGCGATCCGCCGCGGCGGGTCGTATTCGGTGACCAGCCACAACGTGCGGCCGTGCGCATGCGCCGTCTCGAACACCGCGCCGCGTTCGGCCACACCGGTGCCCGAATAGATCATGCGGGCATCCCATCCCGGCAGCCATTCCTTCTCCCGCTCGGGGCAGAGCAAGGGGAACACGGCTTCCGGCGGCGCGAATATGTCCTGAACGAAGGTGCGGACGATGCGAGGGGCCAGGGACGCGGGATGCATGGCGAGGTCTCCTCTCGAAAGGCCGCTAGCATGAACCGTGAAGCCATAGTCAGGTCAACAGCGATTCCCTCACAATATCCCGCCCGGCCATCCGTCTACCCGAGGGATGGCCCCCGCGATAGCCCCCACCAACATGCTGCCCGAGCAGAACAAGCAGATCGCCGACACGGTCGGGCGTGAGCGGCGCCGGCTCTGGGCTTTCATCCGGCGCCGGGTGCTGGATGACGGCGAAGCCGAAGACATCCTCCAGGAAGTGCTTTACGAGCTCGTGATCGCCTACCGGCAGGTGCAGCCGCTGGAAGAAGTGGGTGCGTGGTTGTTTCGAGTCGCGCGCAACCGCATCACGGATCTCTTCCGGCGCAAACGCCCGGTCTCCGCCACGCAGCTGCACGTCCAGTCGCTCGAAGCGGAAGGTTCTGCAGATGGCGCTGAGAGCCCGGTGCTGCTCGAGGAATTTCTGCTGCCGGCGGCCGAGTCGCCGGATGGGCTGCTCGCGCGGGACGTGTTGCTCGAACGGCTCGCGACGGCCGTCGAACGACTCCCGGTGGAACAACGGGCGGTGTTCATCGCCCACGAGATCGAAGGGGTGAGCTTCAACGAGATGGTGGCCCGTACGGGCGTGCCACTCAACACGCTGCTCGCCCGCAAGCACTACGCCGTGAAGCACCTGCGTCGGGAGCTACAGGGTGTGCGGGATGAATGGTTCGAGGTTTGAGGAGAGTTGCCATGAGACGGGGATTCTGGATTGCGAAAGGAGTGAAGATTCTGGTGGTGATCGCCGTCGTGCTCGCTGTCATGAGCTTCGTGGTGATGAGCCTGTGGAACTGGCTCGTGCCGGGGCTTTTCGGCGGACCCCTGATCGATTACTGGAAAGCGCTCGGGCTCCTGGTGCTCGCCCGCATCCTGTTCGGCGGGCTGCGGCCGCATGGCCGGGGCCCGTGGGGCGGTCCGTGGCATCATCGCATGCGCGCGCATTGGGAACAGATGACGCCGGAGGAACGCGAGCGCTTTCGGAGCCGTTTCCAGGATTGCGGCTGGCCCGGCGGCCCGCCTGGTCGGTACGAGCGCGGGGGCGACAAGAATGGGGGTAACGCTTGAATCGTCGAGTCGTCGTGATCGCGGTGGTGGTCCTGGCCGCCGTCGCAGGGGGTGTGTATTACTGGAAACAGCGTGCTGACAACGATCCGCAGGCCGCCTTCACGATGTGGGGCAATGTGGATGTTCACCAGGTCGAGCTCGCATTCCGGGTACCGGGGCGCATCGCGAAGCTGCACGTCGATGAAGGCGACCGCGTAACCCCGGGCACCGTGCTCGCCGAGCTCGATCGCGTACCCTTCGAAACGGATGTGGCCGCGGCGACCGCTCAGGTCGCCATGGCTCAGGCCCAATTCGACAAGGCCACGCGCGGCTTTCGAACCGAAGAGATCGCCCAGGCCGCCGCGGCCGTGCGTCAGCGCGAAGCGGATCTGGCCAATGCGAAAGTCACCGACGAGCGCCTGAGAGGGCTTCTCCCGCAGGGCGCCGTCACCCGTCAGGATCTCGACAACTCCGAGGCTCGCGTGCGCGAGAGCGAGGCGCAGCTTGCAAGCGCACGCGAGCAGCTCGCACTCGTGACGCGCGGGTCGCGTATCGAAGACATCCAGACACAGGAAGCGAATCTCGCCGCCGCGAAGGCCAACCTCGCGAAGGCGCGCACGGCACTCGAAGACACGACGCTCATCGCGCCGAGCAAAGGCGTGGTGTCGGTTCGCGCGCGCGAAATCGGCGCCATCGTGCAGACCGGGCAGACCATTTATACGGTCGCGCTGAACGACCCGGTGTGGATCCGCGCTTACGTGCCGCAGCCGCGGCTTGGCCGCATCAAGCCCGGCATGCTCGTGAAGGTGGAAATCGATTCGGCGCCGGGCAAGCAGTTCGACGGCACCGTGGGATTCGTCTCGCCTGAGGCGGAGTTCACGCCGAAGAGCGTGCAGACGGAGCAGGTGCGTGATGACATGGTGTATCGATTGAGGATCGTGGCGGACGATCCTGAGAACGTCTTCCGCCAAGGCATGCCCGTTACCGTGCGCGTGCCTGCGGCGGCGAGCTCGGAGGCGGTGGCTGCCAACCCCTGAAGCTGCAAAGCCGTGAACGAAACACCTGAAGGGCTGGTGGCCAGGCTCGCTGGGCTGCGCAAGCAGTTCGGGTCCGTGGTGGCGCTCGACGGCATCACCGCGCAGCTGCCGGGCGGCTTGATCCTCGGGCTCCTCGGGCCGGATGGCGCGGGCAAGACCACGCTGATTCGTCTATTGGCGGGGTTGATGGAGCCGACCGCTGGCACGATCGAAGTGCTGGGCCGCTCGCCGCTCGCGGAAGGCGGGCAGACGCAGGCCGAAGTCGGTTACATGCCGCAGCGATTCGGTCTCTACGAAGACCTGTCGGTGATGGATAACCTCAATCTCTATGCGAATCTGCGTGCGCTCGATCGTGAGGCGCGGCAGCGTCGGTTCGATCAGTTGCTCGAGTTCACGGCGCTCGCGCCGTTCACCGATCGATTGGCGGGCAAGCTGTCGGGCGGCATGAAGCAGAAACTCGGGCTCGCGTGTGCCTTGCTCGGAAGCCCGAAGCTGCTGCTGCTCGATGAGCCGGGTGTCGGGGTCGACCCGCTGTCACGCCGCGAGCTATGGCGCATGGTCAGCGAGCTCGTCGACAGCGGCGTCACGGTGCTGTGGTCGACGGCGTATCTGGAAGAGGCCGAGCGCTGTCCGCGCATCTGGCTATTGGATCGCGGCAAGCTGCTTCACGACGGGGCGCCCGACGAGTTGAGTGCGCGCATGCGCGGGCGCGTGTTCCGCCGGCGAGGACGGGCGGGGCGCTCGCGTCAGCTCGCGGAAAATGAGATGACGCACGAAGGCGTCATCGATGCGGTGATCCAGGGAACGAGTGTGCGCATCGTGACGACCGCGGAGCATGCGCATGAGATTGGGAACGGCGAGTACGAGGCCGTTGCACCGAGGCTCGAAGATGCCTACGTGGAGTTGCTCGGTGGCTCGCCGAAAGGTGAGAGCCTGCTCGCCCTGGGCTGGCCGTCGCGGCCGGAGATAACGGGTGCACGCGCATCGGCCCCTGCCGCCGCAGGCGCGGCAGGTCCTGCAAGCACGGCGGGCTCGGCAACTCCGGCGGGCTCGGCAACGACGGCGCGCTCGGCAACGGCGGTGGGCTCGGCAACCGCGGCTTCATCGCCAGCATTCCATGACACACGCGAGACTCTCGTTTCGTGCCGAGGCCTCACAAAACGCTTCGGCACGTTCGTGGCCGCCGATCATGTGGACTTCGAGGTGCATGCGGGCGAGATCTACGGCCTGCTGGGCCCGAATGGCGCGGGCAAGTCCACCACCTTTCGCATGCTCTGCGGCCTGCTCAAACCGAGCGAAGGCGAGGCGAGCGTCGCCGGCGTGAATCTGCTGCATGCGCCGGGCCGCGCGCGAGCACGCCTAGGATACATGGCGCAGAAGTTCTCGTTATATGGAGAGCTCTCTGTCGCGCAGAACCTGGATTACTTCGCAGACATCTACGGCCTCAACCGCGCGCGCAAACGCGAGCGCGTGCAGGCCATGGTCGATACGTTCGCCCTCGCGCCCCATATGGGCTCGAATGCCTCCCTGTTGCCGCTGGGCTTCAAGCAGCGCCTGGCGCTCGCGTGCGCGACGCTGCATGCACCGGCCGTGCTGTTCCTCGACGAGCCCACGAGCGGCGTCGATCCGCTGATGCGCCGGGAGTTCTGGCATCACATCAATGCGCTGACCGGGCGCGGTGTCGCCATCGTCGTGACCACACATTTCATGGAAGAGGCGGAGTATTGCGATCGCATCGGCCTCATCTGGAGCGGCCGCAAGATTGCCGAAGGCTCGCCGGATGAACTGAAGGCGCGCGTCGCCACGAACGAGCGCGCCGAACCGACGCTGGAAGAAACGTTCATCGAGCTGATCGAGCGGGAGGCCGCATGAGCGACACGCCTTCGCCAACCGCAGGCTCGCCGCCCACCGCAGGGCTGCCGCCGACCGCCGGC
>JBDZVF010000025.1:0-26912 GCA_040255575.1 Pseudomonadota bacterium
CGTCATGAGGATGACTTTGGTCTCGGGCGCGATCGACAGCACGCGTTTGAGCCACGAGAGCCCTTCCTGCCCCGAGGTCATCCCGGCGGAGAAATTCATGTCGAGCAGGATCACGTCGAAGCTGCGCTGACCCAGGAGCTCCGGAATGCGCCGGGGCTCGGTGGTCGTGGTCACCGACTGCAAGTGTTTCTTCAGCACCAGCTCTGCCGCGAGCAGCACCTCGGGGTCGTCATCGACGATGAGCAGGTCGCAGGGCTCTGATTTGTTGGTCATGGGTTGTTCCATAGTGAAACACAACCTGTTCCACATCGAAACGGCGCGCTCACTTCGCCCGGCGGGGAGCGCCGTGGGGCCTCGCCACTAAGTGCCTGAGCCCGA
Organism: Pseudomonadota bacterium; assembly: GCA_040255575.1. GTDB lineage: Bacteria > Pseudomonadota > Gammaproteobacteria > Steroidobacterales > Steroidobacteraceae > JADGHX01. The sequence goes on from JBDZVF010000025.1 coordinate 379, forward strand.
TGCAAAGCGCGTTCCGTCTGCCATGTGTGGCACGCAACTTGAAGCATGCGCGGCGATGGCGATGGACAAATTCATAGAGAAGAAGCCACTGGCCTCGCGGCGATGGGTGATCCTCGGAGGAGGTGCGCTACTGGCCCTGGTGGTCGCGTGGCAGGTGCTCAGCCGCACTGCCAGCTCGCGATTCAGCGTCGATGCCACCCGCGTGACAACCGCCGTGGTCAAACTCGGCGAGTTCCTGGAGTACTACCCCTTCGATGGCACCGTGGAGCCGGCGACGTCCGTATACCTGGATGTGGATGAGGGCGGGCGCGTCGATGAGATCCTCGTCGAGGGCGGGGCGCACGTCGGGAAGGGCGATCTCATCCTGCGTTTTTCCAATGCGACTCTGCAACGCAATGCCATCGACACCGAAACGCAGCTGCTCGAGAACCTTGATATCCAGCGGAACACGCAGTTCAACCGTGCGCAGAGCGCACTGCTGCTGAAGGAGACGCTGCTCGACCTGGATCACCAGATCCTGGACATGCAGAACAAGTTTCGCCGATATGAGGCGCTGATGAAGGACGGCAGCAACGTGATCTCGCAGGAGGCGTTCGAGACCACCCGCGATCAGCTGCAGTATCTGCGGGACAAGCGCACGCTCCTGGCGGAGCGCATCCGGCAGGAAGACATCCTCAGCGCCAACCAGATCGCGCAGGCGAAGGAGAGCATCGAGCGCCTGAACACGAGCATGAAGCTGCTCGATCACATCGTGAAAAGCCTGGAAGTGCGCGCGCCGATCTCCGGATTCCTGTCCACGATCGACGCACAGGTGGGGCAGAACATCCCGCGGGGCCAGCGCATCGGGCAGATCGATCTGCTCGATGAGTTCAAGGTGCGGGTGAAGATCGATCAGTTCTACATCAGCCGCGTCGAGATCGGTACGTCCGGGCACCTGAGCCTCGATGGGCGGGACTACGAGGTGAAGGTGCAGAAGATCTACCCCGAAGTGAAGCAGAACGCCTTCGAAGCAGACGTCGTGTTCGTCGATGCCACGCCCGACACGCTCAAACGCGGCCAGACCGTGACGGTGGAGCTGTCCTTCGGGTCACCTTCGAGGAGCCTCACGGTGGCCAAAGGCGGCTTCTTCCAGCAGACCGCGGGCAGGTGGGTGTACCTCGTATCCGCCGATGGGCGCAGCGCGCGGCGTGTGAGCGTGCGCCTCGGCCGGCAGAATCCGCGCGAGGTGGAGGTGCTGGAAGGCCTGAACGAAGGCGATCGCATCGTCTCCTCGAGCTACGAAACCTTCAACAACGTAGACGAGCTGAGATTCTCAGCCAGCATCCGGGGGAGTGAGGACAGGTCATGATCATTCAAACCGAGAACCTGAAGAAGATCTATCGCACGGATGTGGTGGAGACCACCGCCGTCGACGGCGTGAATTTCTCCCTCGGCGAGGGGCAGTTCGTCTCGATCATGGGCCCTTCGGGCTGTGGCAAGTCGACGCTGCTGCACCTCCTTGGGCTCATCGACACACCCAGCGAAGGCCGCTATCGCTTTCTCGGCGAAGACGTCTCGGCGTATCCCGAGCGCAAGCGCGCCCGCATTCGCAAGGCGAACATCGGCTTCGTGTTCCAGAGCTTCAACCTCATCGACGAGCTCACCGTGTACGAGAACGTCGAGCTGCCCCTCGTGTACGCGCAAGTGGCGGCCAGCGAGCGCAAGGCGCGCGTCGAAGCGGTGCTCGACAAAATGGATATCGCGCACCGGCGCGATCACTTTCCGGCGCAGCTCTCGGGCGGGCAGCAGCAGCGCGTCGCCGTGGCGCGGGCGCTGGTGAACAAGCCAAGTCTCATCCTGGCGGATGAGCCCACGGGCAACCTCGACTCCGAGCACGGTGAGGAAGTGATGAAGACGCTGCTCAAGCTCAACGAGGAGGGCACCACCATTCTCATGGTCACGCACTCCGAGCCGAACGCGGCGTACAGCAACCGCATCGTGCACCTCCTCGACGGGAAGATCGTGTCCGACAAAGCCTCGGGACGCTGAAGTCATGCGCAACTACTTCGCCGTCCTGTTTCGCAATCTGTATCGCGAACGGCTGTACGCGGCGATCAACATCGCCGGCCTTGCGCTCGGCATCGCAAGCGTGGTGATCCTCGGGTTGTACCTGCGCAGCGAGCTCACGTACGACCGCTACATCCCGAATCACGAGAACATCTACCGCGTCGCCAACGAATCGACGATCGGAGGCAAGACGCTGGGTATGGCGATCACCTCGCGCGCGCTCGGCCCGATGCTCATGGAGCAGTTTCCCGGCGACATCAAGGCCATGACCCGATTTCAGCGCAACAGCAGCGGGGAGGGCGGTGTCGGGCTGCGACACGGCGAGTCCGTCTTCTATTGGGAGCGAACGTACTTCTGCGATCCCAACGTGTTCGAGATCTTCCCGCCGACCCGCGTGCTCTACGGGGACCCGAAGACCGCGCTGAACGAGGTGGGCGCCCTGGCTGTCAGCGAGACCTTTGCACGCAAGTACTTTGGCGACGCCAACCCCATCGGAGAGATCATCACCACCGATGCCGGAATCCCGCTGTATGTGAAGCTGGTATTCGAGGACCAGCCGCCGAACACGCACCTCAAGTACGACGTGCTCTTCTCATCCGTCGGCATCGCCAGCATCGTGGGGGACACCAAAGAGGGTGCGGTTCGGCGCCGCCAGCTGTGGAACAGCACCGACTACACCTACGTGGTCATGGAGCCCGGCTTCAATCCGGCGGACTGGGATCGGATCGACCAGGCGTTCTTCGCCAGGAACATGGCCGATATGTCCAGGTCGCTCAATGCGACGTGGCGCAGCTACCTGCAGCCGCTTACGGACATTCACCTGTACTCGGATCTGAACGCCGATCAGCCGCTCGGTAACCGGATGTACCTTTATGCGTGCGCCGCCGTCGCGCTATTCATCCTGATCGTCGCTTGCATCAACTACATGAATCTCGCTACCGCGCGGGCAAGCCGGCGCGCGCGTTCGGTCGGTGTGCGCAAGATTCTCGGCGCGAGCCGCACATCTCTCGCGCTGCAATTCCTCGGCGAGTCCTTGCTCTTCTCGACGATCGCGCTCGTGCTGGGCGTCATGATCGTGGAAGTGATCCTTCGGCTGACCCCGCTCAATTCGCTAATGGGCGAGCAGGTGAGCTTCAATCTCGTGAAGGAGCCGATGCTGGTCGTCTGGCTGCTCGGGCTTGCCCTTGCGATGGGGTTGCTCTCCGGCCTTTATCCCGCGTTCTATCTCTCATCCTGGGCGCCGTTGACCGCGCTCACCGGCAAACAGCTCGCCGGGAGGGGCAGCCTGCGTCTGCGCGAAGGGCTCGTGCTGCTGCAGTTCATGATCTCCGCCTGCGTGATTGCCTGCACGCTTCTGATGGCTGCGCAGATGCGTTACGTCTCCAACAAATCGCTGGGCTTCCAGAAAGAGAACCGTCTCATCGTGACCCTGCGCGGCGGGCCACCGATTCAGAAGATGGAGACCATCCGCACGGAGCTGCGCAAGAACAGCCACATTCTCGGCGTATCGCAGGTGGAAGAGATGATCGGCCGCTGGGGCGGCTCCACGTTCGGCCGTGTGCAGTCGGAAGGCGGCTCCATGGAACGCGCGCAGCTGCAGACGATGGGCATCGGCGAGAATCTCGTGCCGGTGCTCGGCCTCGAGCTGAAGTCAGGGCGGGATTTCAGCCGCCGCCTGCTCACCGATTCCGGCACCAATTTCCTCGTGAACGAAGCGTTCGTGCGCAAGATGGGTTGGAGCGAGCCGCTCGGCAAGCAGATCGACTTCGAAGAGGGGCGTGCCCGCGGGCGAGTCATCGGTGTGGTGGAGGACTTCAACTTCCAATCGCTGCACAAGCTCGTCAATCCGATTGTCATGATGCCCCTGTCGAACGACATCTCAGCAGTGCCGGATCTGAACAAGTTCTTTCTCAAACGCATGCTGGTGGTGAACATGAGCGGGGAGGATCTCCGCGACACCCTCGGCTATATCGGCGACGTGATCACCCAGGCCGACCCGCGCCACCCCTTCGAATACGAGTTCCTCGATTCCGTGCTCGACAGTCTCTACAGGGAGGACCTGCAGCTCATGACATTGATCGGGATTTTCGCCGTGATCTGCATCTTCATCGCATGCCTCGGGCTCTTCGGTCTCGCGGCTTTCGCAACCGAGCAGCGCACGCGCGAGATTGGCACGCGCAAGGTGCTGGGTGCGACGACCCTGCAAATCATCACGCTGCTCGCGCGGCGAATCATGGCCATCGTGGCGGTGGCGGCTGTGCTCGCCTCCGTGGTCGCCTACTTTGCGATCGACGAGTGGCTCACGAGCTTCGCCTATCGCGCGGGCATCAATCCGCTGCTGTTCGTGCTGGCCGCCGCAATGGCCGCGGCCGTTGCATTCGGCACGGTCGCGCTGCAATCCCTGAAAACGGCGCGTGCCGACCCGGTTGCCGCGCTTCGCCACGTGGAGGGCTAGCCATATGAAGACGAGCGCACCCGTCGTCGGAGCGTGGACCCGATGCATGCGGCTGGTGCTTGCAGTCGGGCTGCTTCTCTCGGCGCCCGGCCTCACTTTCGCGGAAACCGACATCGCCGGGGACTGGCGCGGCAAACTGGCGATAGATGGCAACACCTCATTGCCCGTGCAGTTCCTGTTCACGAAGAAGGCGGATGGCTCGTACTCCGCGGTTCTGAACTCGCTCGAGAACCAGTTCATCAAGAACGTCGCGGCATCCTCGGTCTCGTGGAAGGACGGCGCGTTGAAGGTGGAAGTGCCCGAGCTCCGTGGTTCCTACTCGGGCACGCTGCAGCAGGATCACTTTGAAGGGCAGTGGAGTCAGACCGGCAACCAGGTGATTCCGCTGGCGCTCAGCCGTGCGCCGAAGGCATCGAAGGCGGATGTGGAAACGCTCGTAGGCAGCTGGCGGGGCACGCAGCCCGGCCCCGCCAGGCACACCCTCATTTTGGAGTTCAAGCAGGATGCGAACGGCGGCCTCGCAGGCTCGCTCACGGTGCCTCAGCAGGCCGCGTTCGACATCGCGTTGGCGAACCTCGAGGTCGGCGCGGGAATGATCGCGTTCAAGATCCCTTCGCTCGGCGCCGAGTACCGAGGCACCTTCAGCGGCACCACCATGAACGGCTCCTTGAAGCAAGGCGTGCCATCGACCGGCCTGCCGCTCACGCTCACCAAAGGGGACTTCGCGATCTCCAGGCGCCTGCGGCTCGGCGAGGAGGCGTGGAAGCAACTCGCCGGAAACTGGCACGGCAAGGTCGCGGAGGTCGACGTCGTGCTGCGCTTCACGACGGACGGCAACGAGCAGGTGGCGTTTCTGGATGTGCCTCAGCAGAGAGCGATGAACATACCGGTTACCTCCGCCACCGTGACTGAAAAAAGAGTCGTGTTCGGGGTGGCCGCCGTGGCCGGCGAGTTTTCCGGCGATCTCGGCGCGGGATCGCTCACCGGTGAGTGGACACAAGGCGGAAAGTCCACACCCGTGACGTGGACAAAACAATAGCTGAGCGAGCACGCACAGAAATTCTCGACTCCACGTGCCTCTCCCAGTCCACCGGAGCGGCAGGTGATCGTTGGCCGGCGGCTCGTGCGCCGGCCACTTTTATGCAACAACTCACGCCCAGCTAGTGGTGCCATTCGTATCTGCGGTTGATGTCTCTAAAACGCGAACGGCATTCTGCGGCCCGCTTCGAATTGGTACGAGCGTATACCCGCTGTTGTAAAAACGGGTCCGCGCCGTCCACTCATCGGTCGAGAGGGGGTTCCTTGATGTCGTTTTCTTCGTGCTCGCGCGCGCGAGTCGTCGCGCCGCTTTCCATTGCTGCTGCTGTTTCACTCGCACTGGGCACCGCACCCGCGTTCTCACAGGAGGATGGCCTGCAGGAGATCGTCGTCACCGCGCGTTACAAGGAAGAAAATCTGCAGACCACGCCACTCGCCATCACCGCGCTGTCGGTCGACGCGCTCGAAGAGCGCAGTCTCGATAACGTCGATGACGTGGGCCTTGCGATCCCGAACGCGTTCATGCGCCCGCCGGTCTCGAACTTCGGGCCGACGCAGACGATCGGTCTGCGCGGCATCATCCAGACGGATTTCAGCTACGCATTCGAGCCCGCAGTGGGCATCTACATCGATGACGTGTACCACGGCACGCTCACCGGCTCCTCCATGGATCTGCTCGATCTCGAGCGGCTTGAGGTGCTGCGCGGGCCGCAGGGCACGCTGTTCGGCAAGAACAGCCTCGGCGGCGCAATCCGCCTGGTGTCGAAAAAGCCGCAGGGGGACAACACCGGGAGTGTGGAGGTCACCTACGGTCAGTACGATCGCATCGACGTGAAGGCAGTCGGCGACTTTGCGCTGGTACCGGACAAGGCGTTCGTTCGCGTCGTGGGCCTTTCGCGCCAGCGCGACGGCTGGGGCAAGCGCCTCGATTTCACGTGCGAGATGAAGCGGCGCGGGACGCCGGAGCTTGCGGGCATCGGCGATGGCATCGGCGCGGATGGCTCCGCGGGCGGTGCGCTCGACGGCAACCCGGATGTCGTGCCCGTCGGCAGCGCGGCGGATAACAATTTCGCGTTCCCGCAGACGGTGGATCCGCAGGAAGGCAACGGCTGCGAGCTCGGCAAGCTCGGTGGCACGTCTTCGAATGCCGCGCGCGTCATGTTCCGCTTCCTGCCGAGCGACAAACTCGAGTTCGGCCTGGCGGCCGACTACTCGAAGCAGAGCAACGACCCGCCGGTCGAGACGCTGCTGCGCCAGCGCGGCGGCGCCATCGACAACTTCTACAGCAACAACGTTGTCTACAAGAAATACGGCATCAGTTACACCGCGGACGACCGGTTCGTGACCGGCAATCCCTACACGAACTACGCCGGCTACAACGACATCGTCAACGGCAAGACGTACAGCACGGACAACGATCTCGACAGCTGGGGCGCCTCGGCGAACGTCGAGTATCGGATCACGGACCAGATCAACCTCACGGGCCTCATCGCCTATCGCACGTATGAGTCGGACTGGATGAGCGACAGCGATCTCACGCCGTTCGGCCTCATTCAGACGGACTCCTTGCAGCAGCATCTGCAGCGGCAGGCCGAAGTGCGCCTGAGCGGCCTTGCCTTGAGTGACAAGCTCGACTGGACCGCGGGCCTGTTCTTCTACAACTCGAAGAGCCGCGCCTACAACACCACCAACTTCGAGGGGTTTGCCGCGCTCGGCGTCTTGCCGAACTTCACAGCCGATGACCGTTACACGTCGGAGAACAAGTCCGCCTTCGTGCACGCGAACTATGAGTTCACCGACAAGTTGTCACTGTCCGCCGGCCTGCGGTACACCGATGAGGACAAGACAAACACCTTCAACCACATCGGCCAGATCACGATCGCGGATCCGCTGAAATTCGGCGACAGCCGCATCGATTACAACGCCGTGGTGGACTACAAGTTCACCAACACGATCTTCGGCTATGCGTCCGTCGCCTCGGGCTTCCGCTCGCCCGGCGTCACGCCGCGCATCTCGACGGTGGGCCAGCTGCAGTCGATCCCGGGCGAAGAGGTGATGAACTACGAGCTCGGCATGCGATTCGATCTCTTCAATCGCCGCCTGCGTGTCAATCCGACGGTCTTCTACATGGATTACGACCCGCGTCTGTTCCAGGCGAACGCCACGCAATGTAATACCGCGGACAACCCGGACCCGGGCACGCCGTACTTCCTGGGCGGTGGCAACTGCCCGCCGGGCACGCCGCTCGCGGGAACCGTGGGCATCAGCCCGTGGTTCGTCTACATGAGCGTGCCGGCCACGGTGAAGGGTGCGGAGCTCGAGATCAACGCGGAGCCGATCGATCGGCTGTCGATCAACTACTCGTTCGGCTACAACTTCACGAAGGTTGATGTCGATCGCGGTCCGCTGACGCAGCCCGCGCCGCTCGGCTTCACGGACTCTTCGGTCTTCGTGCAGCCGAAGATCAACATGAGCGCCGGCATCCAGTACGGCATTCCGTTCCTGGGCGGGCGGCTCACGCCGCGCGTCGATGCGTTCTACCAGTCGCACCGGACCAACGGGCCGATCACCTCGCCCCAGCGTGATCCGGATTGGAGGATTGGCGGCTACACGCTGCTGAACGGCCGCATCGCCTATGACACGGCGGAAGGGGACTGGCAGGTTGCGCTCACCGCGACCAACCTGACCAACAAGTTCTACTGGTACCAGCTCGGTGCCGCCACAACCGCCGCCGGTGCACCGGCGGACGCGCGTGCGGGCGATCCGGGCGCGCCCCGCCAGTGGGCGGTGTCGGTCAAGAAGACCTTCTGAGGCAGCCGCATCCGGCTGCGCCCCACGAAACCCCGCCTCGCGCGGGGTTTCGTTTTTCGGCGGCCGACTGAAGTTGCCTCGGGCGGACTGCTCCTTGGTGATCGCGCGCGATCCGGCTTGTGCTCGTTGCGCCGACCAGATGACGATGTTCCTCATCGATACAACAGGGTGGGGGCTCGGTTATGAGGCTGTCTTTGGCTCTGGTCGCGGCGGCATGTGTGGCAGGGAGCGCCGTCTGCGTCGCCCAGCCGGCGGGCATCACTCCCGAGATGATTGCGACGGCCCTGCCCGAAGAGGGCGCGCCCAAGGCGGAACCCGGCCCATACAAGGTCACCGCCGAGCCTGCGTTCGGCACGTCGAAGCTCAAGACCTTCCATCCCGCGAGTCTGGATGCCTTCCCCAGGCGGGACACGCTGCCCGTGGTGATCTGGGGCAACGGCGGCTGCGCGGTCGACAATCCTCGCTATGACGGCTTTCTGTCGACGATCGCCTCGCACGGCTTTCTCGTGATCACGACCACCGGCGCGCCGCCCCAGGGCGCACCCCGACAGCAGGCGACGGCCGATGATCTCAAGGCGGCCATCGATTGGGCCGAGCGCGAGAGCACGCGTGCCGGCTCTCCGCTGAACGGCAAGATCGATACGAAGAAAGTCGCTGTCATGGGCCAGTCGTGCGGGGGAGCGCTGGCGGTCACGCTCGGGACCGATCCGCGCGTGGGCACCATCGGGGTGTTCAACTCCGGTGTGCAGGAGCCGGGCACCGGGGGAAATCCGGTGTTTCCGACCACGGAGGCGCTGAAGAAGCTGCACGGGCCGGTGCTGCTGATCAACGGCCATGAGCGGGACTTCATGATGGCGCGTTCCAAGGCGACCTACGACGCCATCGAGACGCTGCCGGCCTTCTACGGTGCGCGGCACGGCGCCGGCCACACGGCGACCGCGTATCATCCGGGCGGCGGCGAGTTTGCGAATGTCGCCTCCAACTGGGTGCTGTGGCAGTTCAAGGGCGACAAGAAGGCGAGCACGATGTTCGTCGGCGCGAAGTGCAGCCTGTGCACCAATTCCAACTGGGACACGGAGTCGAAGCGGCTCACGAAGTGAGCCGGTGCCCTCCGCCGCGCGGGGCGTGATGCGCGCGTAACAGAGGGCGGTACTGGCTAGCACCGCTCAACAGGCTCGGCGCCACAGCGTCGCTGCGAGAACATTTGTCTGTCCCCGGCGCGGTAACCTCGCGCTGGCGCGCACCGCGCCTGCTACTGAGCAGCAGCGCGAATCGGTACTGCCCGCTGGCCAAGGCGGGCGGCAGCGCTTCAGCTTTGAGACGACGGCCGAGCCCGTTCCCCTGCGTTGCCCTGGGCCTCCCGGCCCGCGCCTTGCTTTTCGATCCGCTCCGGCATCCGATTCGAGCGGAGGGCGTGTGAGCTGGCTCCCGAGCCTCAGTCAGCACTTCATGGTGAGCGCGGTGGCGCTGCTCGTTTACGTGCTCACCACGCGCGTGCACGGCGTTCGGCGCGCGCCGACGGCCGCCATGGCGTGGGTGATGGGCCTCGTGGTGCTGCCGTATATCTTCCTGCCGCTCTTTCTGCTCTTCGGGAACCGCAAGCTGAAGGCGGCCTATGCGCCGCGCGCCCCGAATCCCGCCGAGCCGGCCATCACCCGTTTCCACGCCAACGGCGCCGAAGCCCGTATCGCGCTGTCGGAAGTGATCGACGCCGCCACCGAAACGCTGGACGTGTGCACCTTCATCCTGGGCGACGACCCTCTCGGGCGCGCCGTGGTGAAGCGTCTCGTGCAGCGTGCCCGGGAGGGCGTGCGGGTGCGCCTGATGATGGATGCAATCGGCCTGTGGATCGAGCGGCCTCCGTCGCTGAGAGAGCTGCGCCGCGCCGGAGCGATGGTCACGGTCTTCAATCGGATCGCGTCGCTGCAGCGAGGGATTCCTCGCAACCTGCGCAATCACCGCAAGCTCGTGATTGCGGACGACCGGTGGTTGTGGTCCGGCGGGCGCAATCTGGCGACGGAGTATTTCGAGGCCGATGGCCGCGGCAAGCTGCCGTGGATCGATCTGTCCTTCGATCTGCGCGGCGCCACTGCCGCAGCGGCCGCGCGGCAGTTTCAGCTCGACTGGAACACCGCTCACCCCGACCCCGGCCACGCAATCGCCGCGCACGCCGTCGGTGCCGAGAACGGCCGCACTCAGTTCGTCGCCAGCGGCCCCGACCAGGCGGAAGACACGGTGCACGCCCTCATGCTCACCGCCTGTTTTCGGGCCGAAAAGCGCGTGCTGGCCGTGACGCCGTACTTCGTGCCCGACCACGCGCTGCTCATGGCCATGCAGCTCGCCGCGCAAAGGGGCGTGGAGATCACTCTCGTGCTGCCCTGGAAGTCCAACCATCGATTGGCGGATTTCGTACGGGGGCGCGCCTTGCGGGCACTGGCGCAGGCCGGTGCGCACATCCGGCTGGTGCCGCGGATGGTTCATGCGAAAGCGGTCGTCGTCGATGAATCGCTGGCCTGGTGCGGGTCCGTCAACCTCGACTCCCGCAGCCTCCTGATCAACTACGAATCCGTGGTCGTCTTTTACGGGCTGGAAGAAATCCGCTGGCTCGCGGCGTGGATGCTCGCCCTGGCGGAAGTCGGGGAAGCGTTTGTCCTGCGCCCCGTGGGCCTCGGCCGGGATGTGGCGGAGGGCGTGCTCCTGGCGCTTGCGTTCCAGATGTAGAGCGCGCGCGGGTTGCAGGGGCTGGCGCTCGTCAGTCCGCCACTGCGTCGGTCCGCCCGTCCGCCGGTGTCAGTCGGTGCCCGCCGGATAGCGGCCGGAGTCACACGCATTCGTTGCCCGTTGCGCGCAGAGTGGTTAAACAGTCGATCAGAATGAACATCCAGGGGGATCCGGTGAAGCTCAAATTCCTGTCTCTTGCGCTCTTGGGCGCCTCGCTCATTCCCGCGCTCGCTCAAGCGGAGGTCTCCTGCACGCGGGCCGGGCTGCAGCAGGCGGTCGATCTGTACATTGCCGCCCAAACGAAGGGCGATCTGTCCGGCATGCCGCTCGCGAGCAACGTCGGCTACTGGGAGAACATCGCGCCGGCAGACATCAAGAAGGGCTTCGTCAACAAGGCGCTGAAGATCGACTTCCACCGCAGTTTTCTCGATCCCGACAGCTGCCAGACGTTCACCGAGGTGATCGTGAACGACAAGGCCGAGCCCTACGTGTTCGGCACGCGCCTGCGCGTGAATCACGACAAGATCGTCGAGATGGAAACCATGTGGACCACCACGGGCTACTGGCTCTTCAACGCGGACGCGTACCTCAAGTATTCCTCCACCGAGAAGTGGGACCGCATTCCCGCCGGCAAGCGCACGCCGCGCGGCAAGCTCGTGGCCGCGGCCAACGCCTATCTCGATGCGTTCCTCGAGAAGAAGCTCGATCTCGTGCCGTGGGGCTTCCCCTGCGTGCGCATCGAGGGCGGCATGTACACCGGCAAGGGCACGCCGAAGGACAGCTGCGAAGTCGGCGTTCCGGCCGGGGTGAACATCACGAACCGCCGTTACGTCGTGGATGAAGAGCTGGGCACGGTGCAGGTGTTCTGCACGTTCGGCCCGGGCACGCCGGGCGGGGGCAGCGGCGCGCCGGACAGCCATCTGTTCCGTGTCGAGAACGGCAAGCTGCGCTACGTGCACACGCTGACGCACATGCTGCAGAAGGATTTCAAGGGCAACGCCCCGTCGTCGTCCGGGGGGCAGTGAGTATGAAACTCCCGATGAAATGGGTCGGGCTCTCCCGCCGCGGGGCTCTCGGCGGCATCGCCACACTCGCGGCGGGTGTCGTCGCGGGCGCCGCGAGGCCGGCCGCGGCAGCGGGGAATGCGTGCGGCGGTTTGACGCGCGAGGAGTATCTGGAATACGTCAGGCTCTTCAACGAGAACGACCCGCGGTTCCTCCAGTTCTACCACGACGATGTGGTGTTCGAGCTCGGCACCACGGTCATCAAGGGTGCGCAGGCCATCCGGGAGTTCTATGGTCCGGTGAAGGCGCACATTCACGAGAAGGTGGAGGTGACCAAGTTCGTCTCCGACGCAACCGGCCTCGCCGCGGAGCTGCCTACGGAGTTCCGCTGCTACAAGGACTGGGAGAACGGCTACTTTCAGCGGCCGCTGAAGGCAGGCGAAGTGATGCGCACCATCAGCTTCGGCCTCTACGAAGTCAAAGACCGCAAATTCCGGCACATCCGCGCGGTGCGCTACAAGCAGATCCACGACTGGCGAATGGAGCCGGCCTGAGCGAAGCGGGCACACTGCCATCGCGTGCGCGCCCGGCGCGATGGCAAGTTGGCGAGTTTGCAGTGGGGCCGGGAGCAGTGAGCGAGCCCGCCATCGGGTAGCCCGCAACCTGACCGAGCCGCGTCAGCTAGCGATCCGCGGCCGCAGGCCACATGCGGCTGAAGATTCCATCCCGCCTGAACAGGTGCCGCAGCGCTGCGAGCGCATGGAGCACGATCAGCGTCACGAAGACGAACGACGTCACCACGTGCGTGCCGTTGAAGAAGCCATAGATCGCCGCGTCGTCCACGCCCCACGGCGGCAGCTTGATCGAGTTGAAGAAGTTGACGCCGTACTTGCTGAAGTTCGACGCGACGTAGCCGGACAGCGGCATCACGATCATGCACACATACAGCAGCACGTGGCTCCAATGCGCTCCCACCCGCTCCCAGCGCGGCATCGACGAAGGCAAAGGTGGGGCAGGGTGCGTCAGCCGCCAGTACAGCCGCAGCAGGATGAGCACGCCGATCACCATGCCCGTCGATTTGTGGAAATTCACGTAGATCGTGCGCGCGGGCGTGCCGCGCGGCACCTCTCCCAGGAACCAGCCGAACGCGATCTGCGCGAACAGCGCGACGACCAGAAGCCAATGCAGAACAACTGCCGTGCTCGTGTAGCGACCCGATGTTTCCATGGATCCGGAGCTTACCGCAGTACTCAGCGCTTGGCCTTCGACTCGTTCAGCGCCACCGCCGCTCGAATGAGCGCCTTCAGCGCGGCCTCGTTCAGCGTGTCGCCCTCGTGGATGTCGATCGCGCGCCGCGTATTTCCTTCGAGACTGGCGTTGAAGAGGCGGGCGGGGTCTTTCAGTGCCGCGCCTTTGGCAAAGGTCAGCTTCACGGCGCTCTTGTAGGTCTCGCCTGTGCAGATGATCCCGTCGTGCTCCCACACAGGCACACCTCGCCACTTCCATGTTTCGACGACGTCAGGATCGGCTTCCTTGATCAGCGCCCGAACCCGGCTGAGCGTCTTGCCGCGCCAGTCGCCAAGCTCCTTGATGCGCGCGTCGATCAGCTTCGAAGGGACTTCCGCCTTGCTCATGCCGCACCGAACTGTTTTGCGTACTCCGCGTTGAGTCGCGGCCATTCGAACTTCATCGCTTCGCTGCCCACGATCCGCCCGAGCGGCTCGCCGGCGAGGAACTGGTCGAGCACATCGATGCAGATGTGCCATCCAGCCGCGCCCATGGAGATGTAGCGGCGGTCGATATTGTGCCAAAGCGTCAGGCGCGTGCCGCCGTCGAGAGGCTCGAGCTGCCAGCGCATCTCGTGGTCGCCCCAGCGATACTCGAGCAGCTTCGGCGCATCCGCCCGCGTCACGCGCGATTCGGAAACCGTAGGCGTCGGCGCGCCGATGGTCGTGAGCGTCACGGTCCCCACCGCACCGAGGCTTCGATCGGCATCGAAGGGCGCCCATTCGCGCAGCTCCGCCGGATCTGTGAGGGCCTGCCACACTTTCTGCGGCGGATGGCGCAGCTCCCGCACGACAATGAGCGTCCAGTTGTCACCCTGCTTGCGAACTTCGGCACCCTGGGCGGGACCCGGCTTGTAACGGTCTCGGCGGCTCATCGTTTCTTTCTCTTGCGGCGGGGTGGGGTGGGATTCATGCGATCGAGATGACGCTCGAGCGCATCGACATGGGCGGACCAGAAGCGGCGGAACGGTTCCAGCCAGGCATCCACTTCTTTCAAAGGCTCGGGCCGAATGCGGTACACGCGACGCTGCGCATCGACCCGCGATTCCACGAAACCGGCTTCACGAAGCACCCGAAGATGCTTGGAGATCGAAGGCTGCGGCAGCTGCAGATGCTCTTCGAGATCCCCTACGGACTGTTCCGAGGAGGCGAGCAGCGTCAGGATGGCGCGCCGGCTCGGCTCGGCAATGATGGCGAATGCGGATTCCATGCGCGTTATATACGCGGACGAGTATATAGCCGTCAAGGCACATGACGACCGATTTTCCCGGCCCGCGCCGGGCTATCATCGCGTGACTTGACCGTGCGCGGAACGGGGGGATGAGCCGTGGAAGATGTCGTACTGGGCCGACTGAGCGTATCCCAGGTCTATGAAGGTGATGCCGTCATACCGCTATCGCAGGCTTTGCCGAGCATCACTGCGCAGGACCTGGCGCATCTCAAACGCTGGTATTGGGATGCGCATCTTGCCGATGCAGCTAACGCTTCGGGCATGCGCATCAGCGTGCACAGCTTCGTGGTGCGGGTTGATGGCCGCAACATCCTCATCGACACGTGCTGCGGGAACGACAAGAAGAGAAGCCTCCCGCCCGTCAGCATGCAGCAGTGGCCCTATCTCGAGAACCTCGCGCGCACGGGCCTGAAGCCTGAAGACATCGATGTCGTGATGTGCACGCATTTGCACTTCGATCACGTCGGGTGGAATACCCGCCTGAAGGATGGCAGCTGGGTGCCGACATTCCCGAACGCGCGCTACCTGTTCGGGAAAAAGGACCTCGAGTTCTTCAGCAAGCAGCGGCATGAGGCTGTGCATCGCGAAGCGTTCGACGATAGCGTGGCGCCGATCCTGGATGCGGGGCTTGCGGATCTGGTCGATACCGAATCGCGGGTTCTTCGGGAGATTGGTGATGGCATCTGGCTCGAGGATGTGAGCGGGCACTCGCCGGGGAATCTCTGCGTGATCGCGGAGTGCGGGGGCAGCCGCGCGATCTTCTCAGGCGATTGCTTTCATCACCCGATCCAGCTGGTGCGCCCGGACGCGGCTTTCTTCGCGGATGAAGACCCCGCGAAGGCGAGCGCCACCCGGCAGCGCCTTCTCGCGCAATACGCCGACACGGATGCGGTCTTCTTCCCCGCGCACTTCGCCGGCGCAACAGCAGGGCGAGTCGAGAAAGCCGACGCCGGGCCTTACAGGTTTCGGTTCCTGACTACCGCGCCTCGCCGCTAAACGTGCGAAGCGCAGGATTGGTTCGGTTCGGCATGGCGAGCGCCGCCTGCACACCGGGGCGCGCGCTCACGCGCTTCACCCACTCGGCAAGGCGCGGGGCACGCTCGGCGACCTTCAGTTCCGGGAACAGCCGATCGAGCGCCATCCCGCCGATCGCGAAGAAATTGATATCCGCGAGCGTGTACTGCTCGCCCGCGAGCCACGGCGTCTGGCCGAGCTGCTTCTCCACCTTGTCTACCGCCACCTCGATCTTGCGAGTGGCATTGGCGAGATCGGCCTCGCTGAACCCCGAACGTGCCGCCCGCCATTTCTCGCGCTGCTCGTAAAGCGGAACGCGTTCCATCAGCTTTTCGAACTCCCCGGCATCGATCGAGCGCGCCAGCACCGTGATGAGCCGATGCCACCCGTGCATGGACACATAGTTCATGACGTGCTCGTCACAGAACTTGGTCCAGTAGCGCATGCGGGCCTTGCCGAGCGGGTCCGCCGGGCGCAGGGCAGGGGCCTCGGGAAATGCATCCTCGAGGTATTCCGCAATCACCGTCGTATGAGTAATGATGTGCCCGTCATGGATGAGCACGGGCACCTGGCCTTCGGGGTTGATCGCGACGAACGCCGGGTCATGCTGCTCGAACTTGTGCAGGTCGACGTATACGCTCTCGAACGGCAGCCCCTTCTCCTTGAGAGAGATGAGGGTCTTCAGGGAATTGGCGACAGGTTCGGCATGGTAAAGCTTCAGCATCGGTGCCCCCTCCTGACGTATCATGCCCGGCCCCCTCTCAATGTCAACGCATTGACCTGAATGAACGACACGACAACCGCCGCTGCCGTTACCCCCCCGCCGGTCTGGAAAGTGTTCCTGCTGTTCCTGGGCCCGATGATGCTCTCGAACGTCCTGCAGGCACTCTCGGGAACCATCAACAGCGTCTTTCTGGGGCACATGATCGGGGTGAAGGCGCTGGCCGCCGCGTCGGCGTTCTTCCCGATGATGCTGTTCCTGATCTCCTTCATCATGGGGTTGGGCGCGGGGGCGTCGGTGCTCATCGGTCAGGCGTGGGGTGCGCGCCGTCCGGAGCGTGTTCAGGCGGTCGCCGGCACCACCATCACCTGCAGCCTGCTCGCGGGCACTGGCGTCGCCATCCTCGGTGTCATCTTCGCGCCGTCCATCCTCAGGCTGCTGGCCACACCCGCAGACATCCTGGCTCCGGCCACGAGTTATGCACGGGTGATGCTGCTCGCGATGCCGGGACTCTTCGTGTTCCTCATCGTCACATCGATCATGCGTGGCGTGGGGGATATGGTGACGCCCCTCAAGGCGCTCGCCGTGTCGACCCTGGTCGGCCTGCTGCTCACGCCCGCGCTCATCCGCGGCTGGCTGGGCTTGCCGCCGCTCGGTGTCGCGAGCGCGGCCTACGCGGGCATCGTTTCCTTCCTCGTCACACTGGTCTGGCTCGGGTTTTATCTGCGGCGGAAGGGGCACGCGCTGGCGCCGTCCGCAGGGCTGATGCGACATATGAACATCGAGCCCGCGATCTTCAAAGCCGTCATGCGCATCGGCATACCCACTGCGGTTCAGATGGTCACGATGTCGCTGGCAGAGGTGGCGCTGCTGTCGCTGGTCAACGGCTTCGGGTCGGCGGCGACCGCCTCATACGGCATCGGCAATCAGGTGCTCGGCTACGTGCAGTTCCCCGCGATGTCGATCGCCATCGCCGCCTCCATCCTGGGTGCGCAGGCGATCGGGGCAGGGCACACGGACCGGCTGGGGCTCATCACCCGCACCGGGATTTTGCTGAACGTCATCATCACCGGTGGGCTGCTGCTCACCTGTTATCTCTTCTCGCGCCACCTCATCGGCTTCTTCACGAGCGATGCGACGGTGATCGGCATCTCGCAGCGGATGCTCTACATCATCCTGTGGAGCACGCTGCTGTTCGGGGCGTCGACGGTGTTCTCGGGAGTGATGCGCTCGAGCGGAACGGTGCTGCCACCGACCATCATGTCGATTTCAGCGATCCTGCTCGTGGAGATTCCCGTCGCCTTCTGGCTGAGCGGGCGCATCGGCATCGATGGCGTGTGGTGGGCGTATCCCACCACGTTCGCCACGATGCTGATCTTGCAGGGGTCTTATTACGGGCTCGTGTGGAGGCGCAAGAAGATCGCGCGCCTCATCTGACCGGGGCGGAGCCGCCGCCCACGGTGGTGTTGGCCGCAATCAGCGGCTCCAGCAGCTTGATGGTCGCCGCGCGGGCAGCCTGCGCTTGCGGGCTGTCGGCACCCGCCCGGGCCGCAGCCGGACCCGTTGCCGGCGGTGAGCGCGCGTAATCGAGCGCTGTCTTGCCGGAGGCATCGCGCACGGTCGGGTCGGCACCGCGCTCGATCATGTGCTTCACCACACGATCCCAGCCGGCCTCAGCCGCGGAGAAGAGCGCCGTCTTGCCCTCGTGATCACGCCCCTGCACGTACGCGACGAGCTTCGCCGTGCGGGTATGGCTATCGATGACGCGCGCGTTGATCTTCGCGCCGTGATCGAGCAGCAGATCGATGACCTTGATCGCCTGGGCCTGCATGTCGGCGGGCCTGTTGCGCCCGGCACCGCCGATGGCGCTACCTACGCCGCCGCGGCTCGATCCGCTCATGCCTGCCGCTGCCATGAGCGGCGTGATCTGGAAGACGTTCGGCGTATCGACTTCGGCGCCGTGCTCCAGCAGCACCTTGATCGCCTCGTCGTCATAGCTCAGCGTCGCGAGCATCAGCGGGCCCGTTCCACCGCGCATCATGTAATCCGCGAAACGGCCGCGGCCATTGCCATTGGGGCGCATGCGCGTGAGCTCGTGATTGGCATCGACGCCCATGGCCAGGAGCCGATTGACCACGTCCATCGCGGTGGTCTTGCTTTCCGGGCGTTCCGTGGCCGCTTCTTCGAAGCCCTGGAAGGCGCCGTTGCCCGCGCCGCTGCGCCCGGTGTACGAGTTCATGTCCACCGCGACATACAGCGGCGTGCGGCCTGTCATGTCCCACACGCTCGGGTTCGCGCCCTTGTCTAGCAGGAACATCGCGATGTCGAAGCTGCGA
Source organism: Pseudomonadota bacterium (assembly GCA_040255575.1). Lineage (GTDB taxonomy): Bacteria > Pseudomonadota > Gammaproteobacteria > Steroidobacterales > Steroidobacteraceae > JADGHX01. The sequence continues at coordinate 19,042 of JBDZVF010000025.1, forward strand.
GTGTCGAGCGCGTTGATGAGCGGCGTGATGCCGTCCGGGTTCGGCTGATTGACGTCCGCACCCGCCTTCACGAGCGAGACCGCGCACTGATAGCAACCCGACCGAGTCGCATAGAGCAGGGCGGTGAGACCGCCGGTCTGGCGGAACTGCGCGCGCGGCTCGGACGTCATCTGGCGCGGCCAGTCGTCGTACTTCGCCCGGACGTTCACGTTGGCCTTGTGCGCGAGCAGAAGATCCACGATGTCGGGGTGATTGCCGCCGGCCGCCCACATGAGCGCGGTCTGGCCGCGGAAGGTCTCCATCGCGTTCACATCAGCGCCGTGGCTGATGAGCTGCTGCACAATCGGCAGCGAGCCGATCGCCGTCGCCAGCATGAGCGCCGTCTGCCCATCCTGGTTCGGCGAATTGGGGTCGGCTTTCGCATCGAGCAGCATGCGCACGAGCTCGACATCGCCGAGCTTCACCGCTTCGGCGAGCGGAGTCGAACCGTACTTGTTCGTGACGTTGGGCTTCGCGCCCGCCCTCAGCAGCGCGCGCACGAGATCGTGATCGACCTTGTACGTCGCCCACAGGAGCGGCGTGGAGCCATCCGCCTCCGGCGTATTCACATCGAGATCGGGCGACGTGATCGCCGCCAGCACCGCTTCCCGCTGACCGCCACGAATGAGATCACCCAGCGTTTCCTGCGCGAACGCAGGCGTCGCGAACGCCACTCCGAGCGACAGCATTGCCGCGGCCAGGCCCCTGGCGCGGATGGTCACCTTAAACAATGTTGCCCCCGAAATTCGTGTAGTGGGCCCAGTGGCCCTTGCAGACGTCGTACAGGAAACGATACGGATCGTCGAACTTGCGGCTCACCTGATCGAGCACGCCGGCTTCGAGCATGTCCTGCGCGCTGTGGCCCTTGTCGGTCAGGTCCGTCGTCACGTCGTAGAGTTTCAGCATGATGTCGCGCTCGGCCTGCAGCTGCGCGCGCGTCATCACCGGCCCGTAGCAGGGCACGATCTTCGTGTCCTCCTTTGCGATCTCGAGCAGATCATCCAACGCATCGACGCGGCCGCCGAGCCAGCCGCCCGAGTACCAGTCGACCACCGGATCGCGCACGGGGGAGGCGACATCCCCCACCGCCAGCACGTTCGAGTCACGGAAGAACACATAGATGTCTCCGCGTGTGTGCGCTTCGAGCAGATAGCCGCACTCGATGGTTTCGGCTCCTGCCTTCATCTCGCTCTTTTCGCGGAACGTCTTCGTGGGCCAGGCGGGCTTCGGCAGCGCCTTCACCCACCGATTGTCCGCAGGCACGTAGAAGTCTGTCTCGAGCCATTGCGCGGTGATCTTGTGGGCGTGGATTTCCGCGCCCGCCTTGCCAAAGAGCTCGTTTCCACCCGTCTGGTCCGCGTGATAGTGCGTGTTGAGCAGCGTGCGCACTTTCGCGCCGCCGAGGCTCTTGCGCACGCTGCCGACGAGCGCCGCCGAGCCGCTATCGACCAGCACAACGCCTTCGTCCGAGGACAGCGCGATCACATTGCCGGGCACGCCGGAAATCAGCGTGACCCGCTCGGTGAGCTTCTCGGTTGTCAGTGCAGGCTTGGGCGCGGAGCCGGCCGCGGCAGTCTGCCGGGAAGGAGTCTGCGCGCAGCCCGCAAGCCCGCTGCCGAGAAGCGGGACTGAGGCCAGCCCCGCGAGCCCGGTCAGGCCTGCCTGCAGAAAGCTTCTGCGATCCGTCTTCTTCATTCGTCGTCTTCTACAGTTCGGTGATGATGCCGGTGCTGTTGCCAAACTTCTCCTGCCGGATGCCGAGCTTGTCGAGCATCGTCAGGTGCACGTTGGCGAGCGGCGTGCGCGCCGGCAGCGTGAGGTTCTTGCCGCCGAGGTGCTTGCCATTCGCACCGCCCACGACAACGGCCGGCAACGGATAGTTGTCGTGCTGGTTGCTGTTGCCCATGTTCGAGCCATAGAGGAAGAGAGAGTGGTCGAGGATGCTGCCGTCGCCTTCCTTCGTGTTCGCCAGCTTCTGCAGGAAGTCCGCGAAGCGTTCCATGTGATAGCGCTGAATGACGGTGAGGCGGCGAATGCGCTCCTTGTCATTCGAGTGATGGCTCACGGGGTGGAAGGAGTCGGGCACGCCCACGTGGTTGTAGGTGCGGTTGGTGCCCTCGGCGACCATCACGTACGAAGCAACGCGCGTGAGATCCGCCTGATACGCAAGCGCGATCAGGTCGAACATGAGCCGCACCTGCTTATCGAAGTCTTCCAGCTCGCCGACCGGCGCATCGGGCACTTTGACGCCCTTGAGGTCGCGCGCGCTCGCCATCTGCACGCGCCGTTCGAGCTCGCGTACGGTGTCGAGATAGTCCGCGAGCCTCTGGCGGTCCGTCGCGCCGAGATTGTTGCTGAGGGCCTTCGCACGGTCGGTGACCATGTCGAGAATGCTTGCATTCTTCTCGAGCAACGCCTGGCGCTCCGCGGCCGTGTCGCCTTCACCCATGAGCTGGATGAAAACCTTGCGCGGGTTGTACTCCATCGGCAGCGGCGTGTTGGGGCTCGCGTAGGAAATGGTCGAGGCGTAGTAGCAGCCCGCGCCACCACACGCGGCCACCTGGATCGTGGTCTCGGAGGAGACTTCGAGCGAAGGCAGGGCGGTCATTTGGCCGATCTTCTGCGCGATCACCTGGTCGAGCGTGATGGCCATGCTCGCACCCTTGGCCTGCGTGTCAGGCCGCACGCACGACAGCCAGGTCGCCGGGTTGAGCGTGTGCACCGAGCCGCCCGCCGCGGTGTTCTCGATATTCTCGAAGGTCGTGACGTATTTCTTCAGCGGCTCGAGTGAGGCGAGTGTCTTGCCGAGCGTGAAGTCCGCGCCCTTGCCGCTCGAAGTCCAGAAGTCCACTTCCTTGCCGAACGGCGTGTTGTTCATGATCGTGCCGTGGGGCAGGTAGAAGAACCCGGCGCGGGTCTTCGGTGCCGCCGCGGTCTGCGCGAGCGCCGTTGCGGCCGGAACCATGGCTTCGAGGAAGGGCAGGCCGAGCGCCACGCCAGTGCCTCGCAGGAACGTGCGTCGGGACAGATACTTCTTGGTCAGGAACACGGCCATGGGCTATTTCCTTTCGCTGGTGACGGTGGACGCGACTTTTGCCTTCGGCGCAGTTTCGGGTCCCTGGAAACGGAACGCATCGCTGTTGACGATGCCGGTGATGAGCGAGCTGAGCGTGTAGTTCTGCGCGGCGGCCTCGTGCACGATCTCGCGCACCTGGGGCATGTCGAAGTACTCGATCTCGCGATTGAGCGCGTACATCATCAGGCGCTTGGTGACGGTCATCGGGAACTGGTCCTTGCGCTCGTTGAGATAGTGGCGCAGGCCGCTCGGGCCCTCGAGCTTCTCGCCGCTCGAGAGTTCCGTGCGCGAATCGATCGCGATCTTCGACACCGGATCGGCCTCACGCCATTTGCCCGTGACGTCGAAATTCTCGAGCGCGAGGCCCGGCGGATCGATGAGACCGTGGCAGCCCTTGCACGTCGGGTTCTCGCGGTGAGCTTCCAGGCGCTGGCGCACGGTGCTGGGCTTGTCACCCACGTGCACCGACAGATCGGTGACGACGCCCGGCGGCGGCGGGGTGGGCGGCGCGCCGACGAGGCGATCGAGCACCCAGGCACCGCGCAGCACGGGCGAGGTGCGGTCGCCGTAAGAGGTGCGCAGCTGGAACGCGCCCTTGCCCAGCAGGCCCCAGCGATTCTCGTTCTTGAGCGTCACGCGACGGAACTGCGGGCCGAACACATCGGAGATGCCGTACTGGCGGGCGAGGGATTCGTTGAGGAACGTCCAGTTCGCGTTGATCAGGTCCGTCACGCTGCGATTCTCGAGCAGCACGCTCGCGAGGAAGAGCCGAATCTCCGTTTCGAAATTCCTGCGCATGCCGGCGCTGAAGGATTTGTCGTCGGGCTCGACCTGCTCGAGCTCATCGAGGTTGAGCCACGAGAGCGCGAAGTTCTCGACGAGCGAGTTGGCGCGCGGATCCTGCAGCATGCGCGTGACCTGCGCCTCCATCACCTTCGGATCCGAAAGCTTCTTCTGGGTGGCAAGGTTCAGCAGCTCCTGGTCGGGACCCTCGCTCCACAGGAAGAAGGAGAGGCGCGAGGCGAGCTCCAGATCGTTGAGCGGATGCACCTGACCCGGATCGGGCGAAGTCGTGATCGCGCGGTAGAGGAAGTCGGGGCTCGAGAGCACCGCCGTGACGAGCTCCGTCACACCGGCATCGAAGCCGCCGGGTTCCTTGCGACCGGTCTCGTAGAACTTCATCAGCAGCTTCACGTCCGCGTCCGTCACCGGACGGCGGAACGCCTGAGTCGCCAGGTGCCGGGCGATGTTCTGTGCGCAGGGGCGCTCTTCCACCTCGGTCTTGGGCTGGCAGATGAAAATCTTCGCGCGACTCTCGCTCAGCGAAAGACCCTGCGGTGAGAACGGCCCCACCACCTGGATGCCGTCACGGATGATCGGCATGCCGTTCACGCGGCCGGTGCCAAAGCCACCCGTGGGGTCATTGCTCAGCGCCCAGGAGCGCTCGATGAACGTGGCGGTGATCGTGTGCGCGCCAGCCGTGATGTGCGCCGGAACGCCGGACACCTTCGAGACGAGCTTGTTGCGGCCCGGCGGACCGTCACGATCGGCGATGGCGAGATCCTCGGATCCACCGATTTCGCGGCGAGCCACTTCCTTGCCATCCACGAGGATGACGAGCGTGGCCGAGGTTTCCATTCCGCGCGGATACAGGCCCGCATCGATGCTGTCGCCTTCGAGGAAGTTGAAGCGATATTCACCGTCGGCCGGGAAGACGTGCGTGAACTGCACGCCGCCGCGCGTGCCGAGCGGGTAGCCGTCCTTGTGCTGGTATTGCGTGATCGAGCCGAAGCCCGCTTGGCCGCCACCACCGCCACCGCCGCCGGAGAAGACGCTCGCCATCTTGGGAATGGGCTCACCGACCGCGGTCTGCGCAACCTTGCGCGCGGCCGACAGGTACTGCTCCATGAAGGCGGGGGAGATGCCGAGGGCGCCGGCGATATTGTCGAATCCTTCGACCTCGATCTCAGTGGGCAGGATCTGGCGCGGATCGACTTCCACGCCGACAAGGTTTTTCACCGTGGCCGCGAACTCAACCCGGTTCAGACGCTGGATCGGCACGTGGCCGACGTGCGTCGTCTTCGCCGTCTTGGCCGAGGAGTCGATGGAGTGCTCGAGATAGCTGACGAACGCATCCACATCGGGCTGGCTCGGCTGCTTCTGGCCGGCGGGCGGCATCAGTCGGCCACGCAGGCGGCCGATGGCCTTTTCCCATTCCTCGGCATCATTCGCGGGATGCGCGAGATCCAGGGTTTCGAGCGCCACGCCTCCTGCCCAGTCCGTGGTGTTGTGGCATTTGGTGCAGTTGTCGCTGATCAGCTGCTCGAAACGCTGGACTTCGTCCCCGGCGCCCGTGGCCACCTGACCATGCGGAACTTCAGCCGCGAGGGCAGACCCGGCCAACGGCACACAGGCTCCGGCCAGCATCAGCGCTCGTCTTAACAATGCTCCGCTCTTGCGCATTCCCCTGAATCCCTCGGCTTGGTCGTCGTCCCCTTATTTTGCAGCCGCTTAGTGCTGCTGAACCAATGTATTGGAACGTTGCGTCCATTCCGTCGTCCGTTGCAGGAACCACGGCAAAAGTGCTCCGCGCCGGAAGCAAAAATCAGTGCTCCTGCCGCGCTTCCAAGCAAAGGTCGAATGGACTATTTCGGCGTGGCCGCGGCCTCGAGAATTTCCACCGTGGCGGGGCGGTTCGACGTCGCGAATCGGCCACCGTTCGAGTCATCCGCCGGGGTCTCGCCGGGGCTTACGGGCGCGGGCTCACGGGCATAGTCCAGGGCCGTTTTGCCCGTGGCATCGCGAATCGCGGGGTCGGCACCGCTTTCGAGGAGGTGCCGCACCACCTTGTCCCAGCCAAATTCGGCGGCCGCGAACAGGGCTGTCTTACCCTCGTTTTCCCGGTTGTAAACATAGGCCGTCAGTCGGGCCGTGCGGGTGTGGTTGTTCGTGACGCGTGCGTTGACGTTCGCGCCGCCGGCGAGCAGCAGGTCGATGACCTTGATCGCGTGGAGCTGAATGTCCCCCGGGGGTGGGGTGGTGCCACCAACAGGATCGATAGCACTACGGAAGGAGCCGGTCATCCCCGCGGCGGCCATGAGCGGTGTGATGCGGAACACGTTGGGCAGGTCCACTTCCACGCCATGTGTCAGCAGCACCTTGATGGCCTCGGCGTCGTAGCCCACGGTCGCCACCATCAGCGGGCCCGTGCCCCCGCGCAGCATGTAGTCGGAAAAGCGGCCGCGACCGAAGCCGTTCGGGCGCATGCGCGTGAGCTCGTGATTGGGATCGACTCCCATTTTCAGCAGCCGCTGCACGACGTCCATCGCGGTCGCCTTGTTGGGCGGGCGCGGCTCGGGTGGGGCGCCGAAGTTGTTCGTGCCCCGGAACGAGTTCATGTCGACGGCCACGTAAAGCGGCGTGCGGCCGGTCATGTCCCAGGCGCCGGGGTTCGCGCCCTTGTCCAGCAGGAACATCGCAATGTCGAAGCTCTTGTTATCGAGCGCGTTGATGAGCGGGGTGACGCCGTCGGGGTTCGGCTGGTTGACGTCGGCGCCGGCATTGACGATGGCGATGGCGCAATCGAGGCATCCGGATCGTGCCGCGTACAGGAGCGCAGTGAGGCCGCCAGTGTGGCGGAATTGTGCGCGGGGTTCCGAAGTCATCTGGCGCGGCCAGTCTTCGTACTTGGCGCGGATGTGGACGTTAGCGCCGTGCGCGACGAGAACGCGCACCACTTCGGGGTGGTGGGTGGCGGCGGCCCACATGAGCGCCGTCTGGCCACGGAAGGCTTCCACCGCGTTTACGTTCGCGCGCCGTGCGATGAGGAGCTCGGCCATCTTCGGTGCGCCGACGGTGGAAGCGAGCATGAGCGCCGTCTGGCCGTCCTGATTCGGTGAATCGGGATCGGCGCCGGCATCGAGCAGCGCGCGGGCGAGCGCGACATCGCCGAGCTTCGCCGCTTCACCGAGTGGGGTTGCGCCGAAGTGGTTGGTGACGTTCGCTTTGGCGCCTGCTTTCAAGAGAGCGTGCACCAGTTCGTGATCGACCTGGTAGGTGGCCCAGAGCAGGGCGGTGGAACCGTCGGGTTCCGCGGCGTTCACGTCGATGTCGGGAGAGGTGATGGCGGCGAGCACCGCCTGCCGATTGCCGGCACGGGCGAGGCTCGCGAGGGTTTCCTCTTGCGCGAATGCGGTCGTTGCGAAGGGCGTGATCCCGAGCACTACTGTCGCGAGCGAGAGCACAGCCGCGGCGAGTCGGCTCGCGAGAATGCCTCCTGCAAATGTGGCCCCTGAGCGGATGGTCAACTTCGACAAAGGTTGCCTCCGGGATTTGTGTTTGTGCCGGACGTTTCCGTCGTCCTGCGGCTATTCTCGGGCCGGGCGCCAGCGGCGACGTGATCAAAGCGGCAGACGTACTTGTCGCGCGCGGTAGGGGAGCGGTATGGGTGCGGGGTCGGGGCAGGGGCGCGCTGCGCGGGCTGTCGGCCAGCGTTGGTGGCGTTGGAGGGACGTTAGCTGCGGCTACTCGGGTCGCGGAGATGTCGTTCTGGTGCGCAAAGGTTCTGGTGCGCAAAGGTTCTGGTGCGCAAAGGTTCTGGGGTGCGCAAATGGTGCTGGGTGCGCAGACGGTTCTAGCGCGTGCACGCTCCCAGCGGCACGGCGGTGATGTACTGCGAAAAGGTCATGTTCTTGCCACCGAGCCGAACGCGCAGCGTGCCGCGCAGCTCGGTCGCGCGTGTTTCCCAGCGTGCATC
>JBDZVF010000460.1:0-4914 GCA_040255575.1 Pseudomonadota bacterium
CGTGCCTGGAGCGCAATTCGCCCGGGGCGAGGCGTAGGGTGCGATTATCGGCTGTCGGTGCGCCTGTGACGTCCCGGCTAGAATCCGCGGCATTACTTCTCGAGGTGCCCCATGCCTGAGGCTTTCATCTGCGACGCGGTCCGCACGCCCATCGGTCGCTACGCCGGCGCGCTGTCTTCGGTGCGCACCGACGATCTCGCCGCGCTTCCCATCACCGCGCTGCTGAAGCGCAACGTATCGCTCGATCCCGCGGCCCTCGACGAGGTGCTGCTCGGCTGCGCCAACCAGGCGGGCGAGGACAATCGCAACGTGGCGCGGATGGCCAGCCTGCTCGCGGGCCTGCCTGTCGAGGTGCCGGCCATCACGGTGAATCGGCTCTGCGCGTCGGGGCTCGACGCGGTTGCCATAGCATCCCGCGCGTTGAAGGCCGGCGAGGCGCAGGTCCTGATCGCCGGCGGTGTCGAATCGATGTCGCGTGCGCCCTTCGTGATGCCGAAGGCGCCCGCGCCCTTCAGCCGCCAGGCCGAGATCTTCGACACCACCATCGGCTGGCGTTTCATCAACCCGCTGATCAAGGCGCAGTACGGCGTCGACTCCATGCCCGAGACGGGCGAGAACGTCGCCGCGCAGCTCGGCATCAGCCGCGAGGATCAGGACAAGCTCGCGCTCCGCAGCCAGCAGCGCACGGCCGCGGCCTACGCGCGCGGCTTCTTCGAGCGCGAGGTCATTCCCGTGCAGGTCCCGCAGAAGAAGGGCGCGCCGGTCGTGGTGAGCCGGGACGAACATCCGCGCGAGACGACGCTCGAGCAGCTCGCGAAGCTACCCACGCCTTTCCGCGCGAACGGCACCGTGACCGCAGGCAATGCCTCGGGGGTGAACGATGGCTCGTGCGCGTTGCTGATCGCGACCGAGGCGGCCGCGCGCCGCTTCGGCCTCACGCCCAGGGCGCGCATCGTCGCCGCGGCCTCGGCGGGCGTCGAGCCGCGCGTCATGGGCCTCGGGCCCACGCCGGCCGTGCGCAAGGTGCTGGAGCGCGCGCAACGGACGATCGGCGAAATGGATGTCGTCGAGCTCAACGAGGCCTTTGCGTCCCAGGCGCTGGCGGTGCTTCGGGCGCTCGGGCTGCCGGACGACGCGCCTCACGTGAACCCGAACGGCGGGGCCATCGCGCTCGGCCATCCGCTCGGCATGAGCGGCGCGCGCCTCGCCACCACGGCCACGTGGCAGCTCGGGGAGACGAAAGGGCGGTATGCCCTCTGTACGATGTGTGTTGGAGTCGGTCAGGGCGCGGCCCTGATCCTCGAAAGGGTTTGAGCGCCTCGGGGTCCAGCGGAGGCTGATGCCACCTCCAGCCCGGGCAAGCTCCGGCGCTCCCGGCGGTGCCAGACTGCGCGATTGGGGTGCGGGGGCACCCGTACCACGGTCCGGAGGGGGGTTCCGGTCATGGCAACAACCAGGTTTTACGGCTGGAAGCTGCTGGCAGCTTACTGGCTGATTCTGTTCGTGGTGCTCGGGTGGCCGCCGTACGGCTCGGGCGTCATCAACACGTGGATGGCCGAGCAGCTCGGTTTCGACCGCACGATGCTGGGCGTGCCCTATTCGGTGCTCATGCTCCTGAGCGGTTTGCCGGCTCCGCTCGTGGCGCTGCTCGTGGTACGCAAGGGTGTGCGCTTCGCGCTGATCGCGGGCACGTTGATGCTGCTGGTGGCGAGCCTCTTCATGGCGCTCGTGGCGAGCTCGTTCTGGGCCGCGGTGTTCGGCGGCGGCGTGCTGGCGGGTATCGGCGTCGTCACCGGTGGCGCGCTTCCCGTGCAGACCTCCACGATGCGCTGGTTCGTGCGTCGGCGCGCGTTGGCGTTCGCCATCATCCTCTCCGCTGGCGGAATCGGCGGCGTGTTCGCGCCGCCTCTGCTGAACTATGCCATCGCCGCGACAGGCGACTGGCGCACCGGCTGGTGGATCTTCGCCGCCCTCGCGGCATTCGGGGCGCTCATCGCGTTCCTGTTCGCGCGCGACCAGCCCTCCGATCTCGGGCAGCACCCCGATGGCGTCGACCCGGCGGCGGCGGAGGCATCAGGCGCGCAAGCGCAGAAAAAGCCGACCGTTCACCACACCGATGAGCCCTGGACGCCGCGCGAAGCCGTGCGCTCCCCCACCTTGTGGCTGCTTCTCGCCTGCACTTGCGGGATGAGCCTGGGCTACACGTGGTTTCTCTCCCAGGGAGTCGCCCACCTTCAGGATCTCGGACACAGCAAGGCCGTGGCGGCCGTCACGGCGTCCTTGATGGCGGCCACGACGCTCTTCGGCAAGTTCGCCGTGGGTCTCTTGGGGGATCGCATAGAGCCGCGCTATCTCTTCTCCGCGTCGGTCGGCTTGTTCGGCCTCGGCATCCTGCTGATCGTGGATGCGCGCGATCCGGGCACCCTCTACACATTCGGCATCTGCCTGGGCATGGGATGGGGTGGGGCGCTCACCTGCCTGATGACGATTCTCGCCAACTATTACGGCCCGCAGGCTTACCCGGCGGCTGTCGGGGTGACGCTCGCCGTACAACCTCCGGTTAGTGCTATATCTCCTGCACTGTCAGGCTATCTGTATGACGTGTACGGCAGTTATGCTCCAACGCTCTACACGCTTGCGGGCTTGTGTTTCGTGAGCGCGGTGTTACTGACGCGTGCCCGGCCGCCGGTTCGGCCCACCGTGACGGTGGTGGCCCGGGCGTAGGGCGTGGTCGTCATCGCAGGGCGGCCGCAAGGCGACTATTTCTTCCAGCAGAAGAGGCTCATGGTCAAAGAAGGGGAACTCCTGTGGACGCCGTCCCGGGAGCGTATCGAACGCTCGCATATCACGGCTTTCACCCGGTGGCTCGCGAAGGAACGCGGCCTTCAGTTCAAGGACTATGACGCGCTGTGGGACTGGTCCGTCACTGACCTGGAAGGCTTCTGGCAGGCCATCTGGGACTACTTCGGCGGCCACTCCACCACGCCGCATCGAGCCGTCCTCGAGTCCCGGAAGATGCCGGGCACCCAATGGTTCCCCGGCGCGCACGTCAACTATGCGGAGCATGTGCTGAGGCACGAGCGACCGAACGCCACGGCGGTGCTGCATCTTTCCGAGCGACACAAGATCACGGGGCTCTCGTGGGAAGAGCTGGGCGGCAAGGTGCGCGTGCTCGCCACACAGTTGCGCAAGCTCGGCGTGAAGCCGGGAGACCGCGTAGTCGCATGCCTGCCGAACATCCCCGAAGCGATGATCGCGATGCTCGCGACCACCAGCATCGGCGCCATCTGGTCGAGCTGCGGGCCGGATTTCGGCACGCGCGGGGTGCTCGATCGCTTCACGCAGCTCTCGCCGAAGATCCTGCTCGTCGTGGATGGCTACCAGTACGGCGGCAAGCCGTTCGATCGCCGCAAGGAGATGGCACAGATCACCGCGGAGCTGCCGATGCTCGAGCGCGTGATCCACGTGCCGTACCTCGACCGCGCCGACAAGACGCTGCCCTCGAAGAACGCGCTGCTGTGGGACGATCTCTTCGATCATCCGCCGGTACCGAAGAGCGAGTTCCGGTTCGAGCACGTCGAGTTCAATTCGCCGCTGTGGATCCTCTTTTCCTCGGGCACCACCGGCTTGCCGAAGGCGATCACGCACAGTCACGGCGGCATCATCCTCGAGCAGCTGAAGGCCCTGCATCTCATGTGGGACCTGCATCCCGGCGACAAGCTCTTCTTCTTCACGACGACCGGCTGGATGATGTGGAACTTCCTCGTCAGCGTGCCGATGGCCGACGTCGTGCCGGTGATGTACGACGGCAACCCGGCGTGGCCCGATCCGGACATTCTCTGGAAGATGGTGGAAGACACCGGCACCGCCATGTTCGGCGCGAGCCCCACGTACCAGGCGATTCTCGCGAAAGCGGGGCTGCAACCGGGCCGCAAGTTCAACCTGTCGAAGCTCGACTCCATCATGCTCGCGGGCTCGCCGGTGACGGCGGAGTGCACGGCCTGGTTCTACGAGAACGTGAAGAAGGATCTCTGGGTCGCCCCGGGCAGTGGTGGCACGGACGTCTGTTCAGGCTTCGTCGGCGGCGTTGTGACAGAGCCTGTGAAGGCCGGCGAGATCCAGAAACCCTGCCTAGGCGTTGCGGCGTACGCGTTCAACGAGCGCGGCGAGAAGGTGGTGAATGAAGTCGGCGAGCTCGTGATCACCGAGCCGATGCCCTCGATGCCGGTGTTCTTCTGGAACGATCCCGATGGCAAGCGCTACTACGACAGCTATTTCGCCGAGTTCCCCAGTGTCTGGCGCCACGGCGATTTCTTCAGGATCAACGAGCACCGCGCCTGCTTCGTGCTCGGCCGCTCGGATGCCACGCTCAACCGGCACGGCGTGCGCATCGGCACCGCGGAAATCTACCGCTCGCTCGCAAACCTGCCCGAGGTCGACGACTCGCTGATCGTCAATCTCGACCTGCCGGGCGGGAAGTTCTTCATGCCCCTGTTCGTGAAGTTGCGGGCGGGCCGCACGCTCGATGAGGAGACGATCGAGAAGATCCGCGCCACACTCCGGCGCGAGTATTCGCCGCGCCACGTTCCCGACAAGATCTATCCCGTCGAGGACATCCCGACGACGCTGACGGGCAAGAAGCTGGAGGTGCCGGTTCGCCGCATCCTCATGGGCGTGCCGGTGGAGAAGGCAGCAAACCGCGATGCGGTTGCCAACCCGAAGAGCCTCGACTACTTCATCCAGTACGCCAAAACTCAGACCGACTATTCGTTCAACAGTGGGCCTTGACCGCCCCACGCTATATAGGCGCTCGCCATATGGAACAAGTACAACTCATCATTGCTGGCAAAGACGTTGGTGCGAAGAGCTCTGCGACCTTCGCGCGTCACAATCCGATCACGGGCGAAGAAGCGA
>JBDZVF010000461.1:0-4874 GCA_040255575.1 Pseudomonadota bacterium
GCAGCATCAGGCCGCCGGCCTGGCGGCCGAACGGGGAGTCGGCCATCGACGCGAACAGGGCCGCGGTAAACGGACTGCTTCCGCCGAGTACGGTGAGCTTGGGCAGTCGATTCATGTACCGAAAAATGCTCGAATGAGCCGCACCACTTCTTCCACTTCGCCGAGACCCATGTCAGGACGGATGGGCAGGCATAACAGCTCTTCGGCAAGCCGCTCGGACACCGGGAACTGCCCCCGGCGCCAGCCGAAACGGCTGAATGCCGGCTGCAGATGGATGGGCACCGGGTATCTCACGGTCGCATCCACGCCATGCGCACGCAGATACGTCATCAGCGCATCCCGATTACGCGTTCTGATCTGGAACAGGTGGTATGCATGCTGTTCGAGTGGATCGGTGCTCTGGAACGCAAGCGGCAAGTCCGCCAGGCGCTCCCGATAAGCGCTCGCAATCGCGGCACGCTGAGCGTTCCACTTTTCGACCTCGCCGAGCTTCCAGCTCAGGATGCACGCTTGCAGCGCGTCCAGTTTGCTGTTGAAGCCGATCACCACATGCTCGTTCTGCCGCGTCTGCCCCAGCTCACGCCTGATGCGGATCTGCCGCGCGACCTCCGAATCGTTCGTCGCGATGGCGCCGCCATCACCGGCTGCCGCGAGATTCTTGCTCGGGTGGAAGCTGAAGCAGCCGATCTTGCCGCTGCTGCCTGCACTGACACCGTCGTACCGCGCGCCAACTGCCTGCGCCGCGTCCTCCGCGACGAGCAGACCGCGCAGCTCCGCGAGGCGCAGCAGCGGTTTCATGGGCGTCGGCTTTCCGTATAGATGGACAGGCAGCAGTACTCGCGTGCGCGCAGTAATAGCGTCCGCAACGGCCGCCGTGTCGATGAGGAACGAGCGTTCGTCCGCGTCGACGAGGACAGGCGTCGCCCCCACGTGGCAGATGGCGGCGACCGTAGCGTAGAAGGTGTTCGCCTGTGTGATCACCTCGTCTCCCGGCCCGACCCCGAGTGCCGTGAGGCCAATCGTGAGCGCATCCGTCCCACTGTTGACGCCGCAGACATGCGCGACCGACAGTAAGCCCGAGAATGCCGATTCGAACGACTCCACCGCAGGCCCGAGAATGTACTGCCCCTCGAGCAGCATGCGGCGCAGCTCGCGCATGAGGCTATCCACGTCCGGACTGAACTGGTGTGCGTAGTTGTAGCGTTTGATTTCCATATCATCCCACCCGCTGCGTCATGGCGTATCGGCCCGCGCCGAGAAGACCCGAGTCGTCGTCGTCGATGCCGAGGGTGAGCATCGAGTCCCAGTGTTCACCGAGGTCCCAGCAGCTGCGAGCAGCGGCGTCCGCGACCCGTTTCCGATAGGGCTCGCCGAGCCCGAAGGCAAATCCTCCGATGAGGATGAACCGTTCGATGCCGATCGCCGTATGAATGGCGGCAAGCCCATACCCGAGGTACGCGGCCGCGCGATCGATCACGCGAGCCGCCCACGCATCCCCCGCTCTGAAGGCCGCGGCCAGCGCCTCGGCGTCGAAGGCCGGCCGATCCGGCTCGCAACCGCGTGCCAGCGATGAGTGCGCGAAATCCTGCGGAGCCTCCCGCGCCAGCGACAAAGCGAGCGTCAGCGCACCTCGGCCGGATGCCACTGCGCCGAGGTGGCCCGACATGCTGCAATCACATCGCAATGCGTTGTCCGAATAGTCGACGCACAGGTGGCCTATCTCGCCGCCGCGGCCTCGCGGCCCCGTTACAGGCGAGCCGCGCAGGAACACCTTGTTGCCGATTCCTGAGCTCACGGTGACCAGGCAGAAGTCCTGCAGATCCGGAGCCGCGTATCGATAGCCCGCCGCCGTAACATCGTTCACGACGCGCACCGTACATCCCGGCCACACAGCAGAGAGTGACTCCAGGATCGGAAAGGGATCGCCCTGGGATTTGCCCCACACAGTCGGCGCCGCAAGCAGTCGGCCCGCGCGATCGACCGGTCCCGCGAACGCCACGCACACTGCTTCCGGCGAAACGCCACGCAACAGCGCGTCACCAAGCTCGCGCATGGCCGCGCAAACCGCGCCCCACATCTTCTCGAAACCCGCTTCGCCCGCATCTCGATGATCGGGTGTCGCCACGCGCAGCGAATCGGTAAGCCGATCCTCCTGCGGCCGATACAGGGCCGCCCGCAGGCGCGTTCCACCGATGTCGAACACCAGAACGGTCACGGAGCACTCTTCATGCGGGGAAGTCCATGCGGAACTCCCGGCCGTGATCCTGAAACCCGAGCGTCCTATAGAGCTCGTGCACTCTCGGGCGACTGTGCCGCGAAGTAGCGATGAGCTTGTAGCAGCGCTCTTCGCGCGCGAGCTGCACGATCTTCTCGACGAGCTGCGTACCCAGCCCTTGCCCGCGAAGCGCTTCGCTGACGAACACATCTTCGAGCAATCCATACGGACGCACGTTCGACTCGTTCACGATGATCACGAGCGAAGCACGCCCCACCGGCGCTCCCCGCTCGTCACGCAGCACGATCTTGAGGATGTGCGTTGGATTACGTTGAATTTCCGTGGAGCACTGTTGCGCCATGAGCCTGCACCCGCCGTTCACATGCCACCTCGCCGAGCGTTTCCCCCGGGTCCTGCACCACGCGTCGCTCGAATGGCGGGGCGCGACTCGCGTCCGCATTCAACTGCCGAAGCGCCGCGGCGATGAGGCCCGCCGGCAGGTCGCGGAATGTATCGACGAAGACGGCGCTGCCGATCTTGTCGGGCAGCACGAGGTTGGTCTGTCCTCCGCGATGGCGCGCCGCTTCGAGCAGCGCGCGCTCGCAAACCTGTTCGGTCAGGAACTCGGACGAGAGCGGCAGCCCCACGTTGCTCACGAGCTCGAGCGTGCGATCCCGATCCGTCCACGACATGATTCCTGCCAGCGCAGCGAGCGTGGCGCTCAGACAAAGATCGATCGCCACCGCTGCACCGTGCGGAACGCTGAAACCCGATGCCGCTTCGATCTGCGGGCTGAAGGTATGCCCCGCATCCACGAGCCGCCGGTAGGTGCGGGTCTCGAACAGGTTCGGCCGCAACTGCTCCAGCATGCGCAGCGCCGAAAGCTCGATGATGCGGCTCGCCTTCCGCACGGGCTGGTCGAAGGAGTCACGCACCAGATCGGGCCAATGCGCTTCCGCGAGCTCGAACAGCTTCACGTCCGCCACCAGCGCAATCTTGATGATTTCCGCCAGCCCCAGCACGAAGTGACTGAGCGGGAGGGTCCGCAGGAACGTCGGATCGATCATGACGGCGCGCGGCGGCGTGAAGCACCCGAGGTAGCTCTTGCGACCCTCGAAGTTCACGGCGGCCTTCGCGCCGATGCCGGCGTCGACCTGCCCAATCACCGTGGTCGGAACGCGCACACAGTCGATGCCGCGCCGGATCAGCGAAGCGGCATAGGAAGTCAGGTCCGTGCAGACGCCTCCGCCGACGCCGACCAGCACCGAGCGCCGATCGAGCCCGAGCTCGAGTGCCCGGCGACAGATGCGTTCGGCTGTGGCGTGGGTTTTGCTCTCTTCGTCCACGGTCAGCACGAGCCGGTCGGCCTGGAACGTCTCGCAGAACGCAGTGAGCGACGGCTCGTGCAGCTCGTGCACGGTGGGTGTCGTGACGAGCAGCGTGCGGCGGCCTGCAACGAACTCCGCCAGCACGGAGAAAGGCGGCTTGAACAGATCCGGCGAAAAGAAGACCGGAAACTCCGCGCGCCGCGCGTGTGTCATCGTGAAGACCGGCCGTGTGCCCGGCCGCATCGTTATGGTTTTTCTTCCCATGTGATCTTCTGCTTCCTGCGGCCGCAATGAAACGCGGTTCAAGCTATTTCATGCTCGTTTTCGGTGTCAACGCGCGCGCCACTGCGCGCGTCGCGATAGCATGAGGATCCGAAACGACGGAGTGTGCTCGTGTCGACGGCTCTGCCCTGCATCTGCGTGCGCGGTCCGTGTCCCCCGTTGCAAGGCGCGGTTGGCATCGCAGGCGCCAAGAACTCCGCCATGCCGATCCTCGTGGCCGCTGCGCTCGCGCGGGCGCGTGTGCGCGTCCGCCGCGTCCCCTGGATCCGGGACATTCAGCAGTTGCTGCAGATCCTTGCATTCCTCGGCATCGGCTCCTGGCGAGATGCGCAATCCGCAGTCTTCATCGAGCCCGGAACCTGCAACGCGACGGACATCCCGCCCGCGCTCTCGCAGAGCTTTCGCGGATCGATCTATTCGCTGGCCGTGCCTCTCGCCCTGCGCGGTAGCGGATCCATCGGCCCGATCGGCGGCGATGCGCTGGTGGGGCGATCCCTGGCCCCACACATCCGCGCCATTCGTGGATTCGGCATGGAAGTGGAGGAGCGCGCAGGCAGCCTGCGTGTCTTCAGTGGCCCGCCCCGCGCCGCGGAGCTCCGCGTCGACGACAAGATTGCCGGGATCTCCGCGACCTGTTTCGCCCTGCTGCTCGCGGCATCGGCCGATGGAGAATCCCTGCTACACGGTGTGAGCGGCGAGCCCGAGATCCGCGACCTCGCCAATTGCCTCAGCGCGCTCGGCGCGTCCGTGCAGTTGCATGACGGAAGCGCGCTCGTACGTGGCCCCTTGCGAAGCGCACGTGCCGAGCTCGCCGTGCCGCTGGACTCCACCCACATCGGCACGCTCCTCGCCGCGACCTGGATTACGCGCGGTCGCACGCGATTCCCCGCGGAGGCAATGGAGCGGATCTCGTATTTCCTCGACGTGATGAGCGCTGGAGGTTTGAATGTCCTGCCGCGGGACGGGCAGCTCCTCGTTCACGGCGAGAGCGCCCGTGGTATCGAAGTTCGAACCGGTGCCTACCCGGAATTTCCGAGTGATCTCGTGCC
>JBDZVF010000462.1:0-4865 GCA_040255575.1 Pseudomonadota bacterium
CCCCACTGCTGCCTCCCGTAGGAGTCTGGGCCGTGTCTCAGTCCCAGTGTGGCTGGTCGTCCTCTCAGACCAGCTACGGATTGTCGCCTTGGTAGGCCGTTACCCTACCAACTAGCTAATCCGACTTCGGCTCATCCATCGGCGCAAGGTCTTGCGATCCCCTGCTTTCACCCGTAGGTCTTATGCGGAATTAGCTAACCTTTCGGCTAGTTATTCCCCACCAAAGGGCAGATTCCGAAGCATTACTCACCCGTTCGCCGCTCGTCGCCAGGATTGCTCCCGCGTTACCGCTCGACTTGCATGTGTTAGGCACGCCGCCAGCGTTCAATCTGAGCCAGGATCAAACTCTTCACTTGAAGATTTTGAAACATCAACTTGAGTAAACAAGTCGGCCCATTGCTGGACTTTCTTGGTACTCGGTCTACATGCACAAAGCATCGACGCGAGTCCCCACACAAATTACCTGCCAAATTTTTAGAGAGCGCTTGGCCCGCCAGGGGGCCAAGGTCGCGCATCGCTGCGCTTCTTCAATCAGTCCGCGTTTTACCGCGTCCCTCGTGAAGGGGCGCGCAGTATAGCCACCGCCTTCATTCCGTCAACTTCATTTTTGCTGAAGTTTTTCGGGGCCGGAACCGCGAAGCAGTGCCGTCTCGAGGGGCGCGCAGTATAGCCGCCGTCATGGGGTTGTCAAACGCGTCGCGCTAAATCTTTTCGGCCACGCTTTTTCCGTGTGTTTTCACGGGCCTGCCCGAACCGCCGCGGCCCCGGCCCGCCTCAGGCTTCCGCCCCCCTTGCGACGAGCGCCAGGCGGGCGATTCGGCGCGAGCCAATCTGGAATATGTGATCGGCGCCGGCCCCGTATATGAGGCCGCGATCGGAGATTTTCACCCCGTCCACCTTCACGGCGCCTTCCTCGATCTTGCGGTTCGCCTCGGAGGTGCTGGCGGCGAGCCCCCCTTCCTTCAGGAGATTGGCGATGCGGATGCCCTCCGGCCCGACCGGAATCGAGGTCGGCGGAAGGTCCGTGGGGAGCGCTTTCTCGGCAAAACGGGCCGTGAACTCCCGCTGCGCGGCCTCAGCGGCGGCAGGGCCGTGAAAGCGCCCGACGAGCTCCCGCGCCAGCTCGAACTTCACGTCGCGAGGGTTCCGGCCGGCCTCGACCGCGGCCTTGAGGCCGGCGATCTCGGTGAGCGGGCGGAAGCTCAGCAGCTCGAAATAGCGCCACATCAGGGCGTCGGAAATGGACATCACCTTGCCGAAGATCGTGTCCGCGCTCTCGGCGATGCCGATGTAGTTGCCCAGGGATTTGGACATCTTGTTCACGCCGTCGAGGCCTTCGAGCAGCGGCATCGTGATGACGACCTGCGGCTCCTGGCCGTAGGTCTCCTGCAGATGCCGGCCGACCAGCAGGTTGAACTTCTGGTCGGTGCCGCCAAGCTCGACGTCCGCCTTCATCGCGACGGAGTCGTAACCCTGCACGAGCGGGTACAGGAACTCGTGCAGTGCTATCGGCTGCCCGTTTTTATAGCGTTTCGTGAAGTCGTCACGCTCGAGCATGCGCGCCACCGTGTGCCGCGCGGCGATCTCGATGAGCTTCGAGGCGGGCATGTCGCCGAACCAGCGCGAGTTGAAATCGATACGCGTGCGGTCCGGATCCAGGATCTTGAACACCTGTTCCTTGTACGTGCGCGCGTTCGCTTCGATGTCTTCGGTGGTGAGGGGCGGACGCGTCGCATTGCGCCCGGTCGGATCGCCGATGCGCCCCGTGAAATCGCCGATCAGAAACGTGACGTCGTGCCCGAGCTGCTGGAACTGCCGCATCTTGTTGAGCAGCACCGTGTGGCCGAGATGGAGGTCCGGCGCGGTGGGATCGAAACCCGCCTTGATATGCAGGGGTTTTCCCCGCTTCAGTTTTTCGACCAGCTCACGTTCAGTGAGCATTTCCTGCGTGCCGCGCCTGAGCTCGGCGAGTTGTTCGTTGAAGTCCGTCATAGTTGTGTCATGCCCCGAATTGACCGGGGCTTCAGCGCTCGGTTACGGTCACGGCCTTGTTCGTACCCTTCGCGGCCCGATGCGCGCCGCCCCTGGCGAAACAGAAAGATTAGCTTAGACGATGCTGAAGTGGTTCAAATTCGGGCGTGCGACGCTCACCTCCTGCAGGCCCCGCATCCTTCAGATCGCGGCCTGCGCACTGCTCGCCTGGACCTGGTTCCGCACGGAGCCCACGACCCCGGTCATGACGCCGCCCCGTCTGATCCCGACCGACGCGACGGCGGCCGACAAGACCCCCTCGCCCGACGAGGACGTCGTTCCGCAGCAGGCCGCGTTCGTCAGCCCCGCGGCGATCGGCGCCTCCACCATCGAAGTGATCGTCAGCCACAACGACACGCTCGACCGCATTTTCCGCCGCTTGAAGCTGAACCTCGCGGACCTCGCCTCGCTGCGCAACCTGCCTGGTCTCAAGAGCGGGCTGGACAAGCTGCGTCCCGGCGAAGCGCTGCACCTCATCCATCGCGACGGCTCGCTCTTCGGCTTCGAACGCCAGTTGAGCCCGAGCGAGACGCTGCGCGTGTTCCGCGACGAGGAGGGCTTCCGCTCCAAGGTGGTGGAAAACCCGCTCGAAACGCACGAACGCATCGTCCACGGCGTCATCGAGAGCTCGCTGTTCGAGGCCGTGGCGAAGGCCGGCGCGCATGACCAGACGGCGCTCGCCCTCGCCGACATCTTCGGCTGGGATATCGATTTCGTCCTCGATATCCAGCCGGGCGACTCTTTCACCGCGGCGTATGACGAGATTCGCCAGGACGGCAAGTACATCAAGGATGGCCCCGTCACCGCGGCCATGTTCGTGAATCGAGGCAAGGTGTACCGCGCCGTGCGCTACGTCGACCCGACCGGTGCCGCGCACTACTACACGCCGGAAGGCCTCAGCATGTATCGCGCCTTCCTCCGCACGCCGGTGGAGTTCACAAGGATCAGCGACAGGTTCAATCCGCACCGGCGCCATCCGATCCTCAACACCATCCGCGCCCACAAGGGTGTGGATTACGCCGCGCCCACGGGTACGCCTGTACGTGCGGCGGGTGATGGTCGAGTGCAGTTTGCCGGCCGCAAAGGCGGCTACGGCAATATGCTCGAGATCGCTCACTCGCGCGGAGTCGTTACGGCCTACGGCCACCTTTCCCGCTTCGCGAAGGGTGTGCACACCGGCGTGAAGGTCACGCAGGGCCAAGTGGTTGCCTACGTCGGCATGACCGGCCTCGCGACCGGTCCTCATCTTCACTACGAATATCGTGTGAACGGCGTGCACAAGAATCCGCAGACGGTCGAGCTGCCGGGCGCGGCTCCGATCGATCCGGCCTGGCGGCAGGATTTCAACGAGAAGACGGCGCTCGCGCTTGCAGCCCTGCAGGCGCCCGTCGGCCCCGCGCTCGTCTCCCGCTAGGGGGAAGTTCGTGGCCGTGCCGCCCTGATGGGCCGGGTCGCCCACGTCGCCTATATTCGACGGGCGGCGCAACGGCCGTCGGCGGGAATGTTAGTGTTCACCGGTGTCACACGGGCCGTGGTGAACTTAGCGGTCCCTTGCCACGAAGACGCGCCCCGCCATGGACTCACCGGACCTGAAGACACCGGACTTCTACATCAACCGTGAGTTGTCCCTGCTGGAGTTCAACCAGCGGGTGCTGGCGCAGGCGCTCGATGACAGTGTGCCGCTGCTCGAGCGGCTGAAGTTCCTGTCCATCTCGTCGAGCAACCTCGATGAGTTCTTCGAGATCCGCGTCGCCGGCCTCAAGCAGTTGCAGGAGCTCGGCTCCGGCCCGATGGCGCCCGACGCCCTCTCCATTCCCGAGCAGCTCGAAGCCATTCACGAGCGCGCGCAGAAGCTGGTTGCGGATCAGTACAGCTGCCTCAACGAGGTGCTGCTGCCCGCCTTGCGGGCCAAGGGCATTCGCCTCCTCAACCGCAGAGAGTGGTCGCCCGAGATCGAGAAGTGGCTCGAGCAGTACTTCGAGCGCGAAGTGGAGCCCGTTCTGACCCCGCTGGGCCTCGATCCCGCGCGCCCGTTCCCGCGCATCCAGAACAAGAGCCTGAATTTCATCGTGCGCCTGCAAGGCAAGGATGCGTTCGGGCGCGACAGCGAGCATGCCATCGTGCAGGCGCCGCGTTCGTTGCCGCGTGTCGTGCCGATACCGCCGCTCGGCGGCCAGGGCGCCGCCTTCGTGCTGCTCTCGGGAATCGTGCAGGCGTTCGTGAACAAGCTGTTCGTCGGCATGGAGATGCTGGGCTGCTACCAGTTCCGCGTCACACGCAACAGCGACCTCTTCGTCGACGAGGAGGAGATCGACGATCTGCGTCGCGCGCTTGAAGGCGAGCTCGCGCATCGGCGCTATGGCGCGGCCGTGCGCCTCGAGACGGCGCGCGACCTTCCGGAAGACATGGCGCACTTCCTGCTGAAGCAGTTCGCATTGAGCGAAGTCGACCTCTACCAGATGCCGGGGCCGGTGAATCTCAATCGCCTCTCCGCGATCTACGATCTGGCGCAGCGCCCGGATCTCAAGTACCCCGTGTTCGCGCCCGGCACGCCGCCGCGACTCGTCGGCTCACCGGACCTCTTCGCCGTCATCCGCCAGAACGATCTGCTCCTTCATCACCCGTTCCAGAGCTTCGCGCCGGTGATGGATTTCGTGCGCCAGGCTGCAGCCGATCCGCAGGTGCTCGCGATCAAGCAGACGCTGTACCGCACGGGCAACGATTCGCCGGTCGTGGACGCGCTCGTCGCCGCCGCGCATGCGGGCAAGGACGTGACGGTCATCGTGGAGCTGCGCGCGCGCTTCGACGAAGAAGCGAACATCGAGCTCTCGAAC
>JBDZVF010000463.1:0-4843 GCA_040255575.1 Pseudomonadota bacterium
TTTGCGGCGGTTTCCGAAGCACACACGCGCCGTGATTCTCGATGGAGTGATCGCACCGGAGCAGATCCTTGGACCGGACACCGCGCTCGATGCGGAGAACGCGTTGTCCAACGTGTTCGCCCGGTGCGTGCGGGACGCAGCGTGCAACGAAAAGTTCGGCGACCCGGCCGAGTCCTATCGTGCGCTTCGCAAGGCGCTCGAGGTCCGGCCTGTTTCCGTTACGCTGCCTGATCCCACCAGCGGCACGCCGCGCACGATCGAGTTCGGGTCACTGCAGCTTGCGCTGGTGCTCCGGCTTTCTATTTACAACTCGGAGCAGGCATCGCTATTGCCGCTCGCCCTCAGCCTGGCGCAGAAGGAAGGCAACTTCGCGCCTCTTGCCGGGCAGTTCCTGCTGACGTTGCGAACGTTCGATGAGATCGTCTCGTACGGCATGCACAATTCCGTGGTGTGCACGGAGGACGTGCCGTTCTTCGATACGGTGAAGATCGATCGCGCGAAGCTCGAAGAGACTTTCCTCGGTGCTGTGCAGGTCGATGCGCTTCAGAGTGTGTGCGCCGGATGGCCCCGCGGCCCGATGGATGCGGATTTGCATGCGCCACTGCACTCGGACGTGCCGGTTCTGCTGCTCTCCGGCGGCAATGATCCCGTCACCCCTGCCGCGAACGGGGAGCAGGCGAAGGCCGGGCTCACCAACAGCCTGCACCTGGTGTTGCCGGAGCTGGGTCACGGCCAGATCGGCGCGGCCTGCATGGGCGCCGTGATGGCGGACTTCATCGCGCGCGGCGAGGTGAAGGGACTGGATACCTCCTGCACCCAACACGCAAAGCCCATGCCCTTTTTCCTGACTCTCTCGGGGCCCGGGCCTTGATCGAGGTCAACGGGATCTCCAAGCGGTTCGGCGCCGTCGAAGCCGTGCGCGACGTGAGCCTGCGCGCGGCGGACGGGCGCATCACCGGGCTTCTCGGGCCGAATGGCGCCGGCAAGTCAACGACGCTTCGCATCCTCTACACCGTAATCCGGCCGGATTCGGGAGACGCGCTCATCGATGGCACGAGCATCGTGCGCGAGCCGCTGGAGGCGCGCCGTCATATCGGTGTGTTGCCGCACTCGGCAGGGATCTATCAGCATCTGACGGCGCGCGAGAACATCCTGTATTACGCCGCGCTTCACGGGCTCTCCAGGGCGGAAAGCCAATCGCGCGCGGACGAGCTCATCGAGATGCTGGACATGCAGGATTTCGCGAGCCGACGCGCGAAGAAGCTCTCACAGGGACAGAAGATGAAGACGGCGCTCGCCCGTGCGCTGATTCATCGTCCCCGCAACGTGCTGCTCGATGAGCCCACCAACGGGCTCGACGTGATGGCCGTGCGAAACCTGCGCACGCTGCTCATGCGCTTGCGCGAGCAGGGCCACTGCGTGCTGTTCTCCAGCCACGTGATGCAGGAGGTCGCGGCACTTTGCGATGACATTGTCGTGATCGCGCGCGGCAACGTCGTGGCCACCGGCTCCCCGGATGCGCTCCGGGAACGGCTGGGCCAGAGCGATCTCGAGGAGGCCTTCGTGCGCCTCATCGGCAATGCGGAGGGGCTGGAGTAATGCACGCCATCCTCACCGTGTTCCTGAAGGAAGTTCGCGAGAGTCTGCGGGACAAGCGCACGCTCTGGTCGGCGCTCGGGTTCGGCGCGATTTTCTCGCCGTTGCTGTTCGCCGCGATCCTGTCGTTCACGATCAAGCGGAACGATCCGCTGAACGACAAGCCCGTGGAGCTTGCCGTGGCTCACACGGAGCGGGCGCCCAATCTCGTCGATCACCTCGTCGAATATGGCATCACCGTCGAGCCGGTGACCTATGACGACGCGGCGGCGCGTGCCGCGATTCAGGATCATCGGCACAAGCTCGTGCTGATGATTCCGGAGGACTACGCCACGCGACTCGCCGCGGGCCAGCCGGCGCCGCTGCAGCTCTATTCCGACTCATCGGACCAGACGGCCGATCGCGACGTGCGGCGCACTCGAAATGTGCTCGCGGGCTACGGTGCGGTGATCAGTCGACTTCGCCTCGTGGCCCGCGGTGTCGACCCGACGACGGTCGTGCCGATCGCGATTCACGATGTCGACGTGTCGACGCCGGCCAGCCGCTCGGTGATCGCGCTGGGCACGGTGAGCGTGTTCATTTTCATGTCCCTGTTCATGGGCGGGATGTACCTCGCCATCGATGCCACCGCGGGGGAGCGCGAGCGCGGGTCGCTCGAGCCGCTGCTCACCGTGCCGGTGCGCCGGGATCACCTGATCTACGGGAAGATCCTCGCGGCGAGTGCGTTCATGGCGCTGTCGCTCGTCGTCAGCGTTGCCGCGCTGTCGATTGTGCTCCGACGGGTGGGGCTCGAAGGGCTTGGGATGAGCGTGAACTTCGGGCCGCTAACGGCGCTGCTGATCGTGTTGTGCTGCCTGTCGCTGATTCCGTTCTGCGCGTCCATCATGACGATCATCGCGGCGTACACGCGGAGTTATCGGGAAGCCCAGACCTATCTGGGATTGATCACCGTGATCCCGATCCTGCCGATGATGTTCGCCAGCATGATGGGCCTGCGGCCGAACGCCGTGCTGATGGCGACGCCGACGCTGAGCCAGCATTTCCTCATCACGAGCCTGCTGCGGGATGAGGCGATGTCGCCGGGATTCGTGGGGCTGTCGGTAGGCGTGTCGCTGGGGCTCGGGGCAGTGCTCGCAGCGATCGCGGGGCGCCTGTATCACCGTGAGGCGCTGCTGGGATAAGCCGTGGAGGCGCGCCTCACCGGGGCCGCCCAGAGCACTGAGGTGCCCCGCCAGCGTTTGCAAGCTGCTTCAGCGGCGCGTCAGCAAAGCGCGAAACCGATACAGGTTGTCCGCCGCGAACTCGCGCGCCTCGATCTCGAATCGATTGTCCCAGTAGCCTCTCCTGAAACACTCCACGATGTAGCGCGATGTCGTGAGGCGCCCGGTCTCCCATTGGCGCAGCACGTGGCAATACTCATGCAGCATCAGCACCGGATTGGAGAAGAAGCTCTCCGCTGAGCCGACCAGATAGATGCGTCGGCGCCGCGTTGTCGCATTGATCCGGTAGTGCATCCGCGCGAACCACGAATGCTCCACGACGACAACGCGCTCCACGCCATCGCCAAAGAACTTCTCTAGCGCGAAACGGATGTGCTCTGGAATTGCAACCCGGCGGCCCATGGCGCGATGGTAGCCGCATCGCCGTGGGGTTCGGTATTGGCGCCGTGGCGAGCTCCCGCGGCCAGCTGTTCCACATGGTCGTGCAGGACTTTACGCACCACCGCGTTGGCCTGTTCGCGCATCTCCGGAATCGCCGTGATTTCCCAGCGCGTGCCGCGCGTGAGCGAGCCCACCGCGAAGAGCGAGCGGTGAGCGGAACCGTTCGGCGCGATGACGCGGGACTCCGCATCCACCGAAAGCCCCAGACCGAGAGGATCCAGGCGCGCGAGCTCGTCGCCGATCAGGCCCTGGAGCAGCGGGTTCGACGAGCGAGCCGGATTCTGCTCGGGCCCCGTACAGTTCACGACCCGCGCCACATCGATGTGGCGGCAGCCGTGCCCGTGCCGAACCGTCACGCGCAACCCGTCGCGCGTCGGGTGCTGCTCGATCGACTCGACGCGACCGCGGACGATCCTGAGCTTGCCACTCGCGATCGCGCGCTCGATCTTGCCGTGAACACGCGGCGCGAGCCGATGGCGATGCGCGTCCCAGAAGGGGCGCACGTGCCGCAGGAAGCGTCGGCGCTCGGCCACGGTCCAGCTGCGCCAGAGCGAAGGGGCAATGCTTCGAAGCTCGGTGAACACGCGGCGCCACTTCTCGCCACGGGGATCGTTCGCGCTGAGCTCGCGTACGAAGCGAACCACTTCGCGCAAGGAGGAAGGCAACGCATGTACGAAACCTTCCGACGCCGCTGCGATCGGCCCATGCGGGCGCGGCAACAGCCCGCGACGAGACACCGCGATGATCGGCCCGGTGTGGCCGTTCTGGAGCAGCTCGGTCGCGATGTCGACCGCAGTGAGGCTCGTGCCTACGAGCAGCACCGGAGCGGCGCGGGGGATCTCCGCCTTCTGCTCGACATCCCAGGGATCCTCGATCACCCGTTGCTGCACGGGCGGCGGGAGACTTCGCCCGAGCACACGCGGCGGCTCGTTGCCGGTCGCGAGAACAACGACGTCCGCCGCAATCGGCTCGCCATGGGCGGGGATTACTTCCCACCCCTGCCCGTTCGGCGTGACGGAGTCCGCCACCGAATGCAGCCAGGACACGCGCACGTTCGTGCTCGCGCGGATCTCCGCGAGCCTCGTCTGCAGGTAGTCAGCGAAACAGGAGCGCGGCGCGAAGTCCTCGCGCGTCCAGTTGAGCACGCGCCGCGGGCGTTCGGCTTTCAGCCAGCGAACGAAATCGTCGGGATCGTCCGTGATCGACATGTTGCATGCGCGCGTGTTGAGCAGGTGTGTCGGGCAAGCGGTCGAGTAGGCCACGCCGACACCCAGGCGCGAGCGAGGCTCCAGAATGGTGACCTCCACGACGCGCTTCGCGCGCTGTTTCAGGCTCTGCATGATCGCGGTGATCGGGATCACGGACGTGTTGCTGGCGAGGATCGTGTCGGGCCGCACATGCGCCTCGACCTCCGCGAACAGCGCCTGTTTGAGCGCCAGATCTTCCAGCACAGCCTCGACGACATAGTCGGCGTCGCGTACCGCCGCGGCAAGATCGACCACGGTGGTGACGCGCTCGGCGGCGCGTTCGTCATCGCCAAGATCGCGCAGATTGGCGCGGATGCGAGCCTTGGCGCTGTCGAGCGT
>JBDZVF010000464.1:0-4816 GCA_040255575.1 Pseudomonadota bacterium
GCCGGCCGCGTTCCACATCCAGACCTGCGCCGCATAGGGATGTCCCTTGCTGATGAGACCGGCTCGCGCAAAGGCAATCCGCCAGTTGAGCCAATGCGTGATCTTCGCGAACCCATGATCGGACACGACCGCCACCACCGCCTCGGGATCATTCGCGCGCGCAGCCGCCGCGAGCGAGGCCACCATCGAGTCGATGCCTTCGAGCGCGGCGTTCGCCTCCGGGCTGAACGGGCCGTGCGCGTGGCTTTCGTGATCGAGCGCGATCAGATGCACCGTCATGAACCAGGGCTTCTGGTCGCGGAGAATCTGCTCCGCGAAACGCGCGCGCACCTGATCGTCCGCGACACCTTCGCCAGCGTTGTATGTGTACGGCCCCAGCCGGCGCTCCAACTGCTCGAGGTAACCATCTGGCCGGGCCAGCGCTTCGAGCAACTTCAGATCGTCCGGCGCATGCGCGCGCCGGAACTCGGGGATGTTGAAGCCGATGCCCTTCGCGCCCACCGTAACCGGCCACTCGACATTCGCCGTGACGCGCCGAGTGGCGCTCACTGCGTCAAAGAGCGTCGGCACTCGGATGTCTGTCGCGTACCAGTACCACCCATCGCGATTCCTGCCCATCGGGTCGAACGGCGTGTTGTTGTAGATGCCGTGCTCTGCAGGCGCGACGCCCGTGATCAGCGTGGTGTGGCTCGGGTATGTGACGGTCGGATTCACGCCCACCACATTCTGCGCAAACGAGCCCTCTTGCAGCATCCCGCGCAAGAACGGGATTTTGAGACCGTGCTCATCCGCGCGGATCACATAATCCGGATGCATGCCATCGATGGAGATCACGAGCAGCGGCGCGGCGGAGAAGCACACCGCAGGCGCGCACAGCAGCGCCAGCCAAACGAAAATTTTCACGCGCCTCCCTGAAAGCATGGACCTGCGCCGGCGGATGGCCGGCGGATGCTATCAGCTGGAGGACGCCTTGAGATAGCTGATGATCGCCTTGCGCGCGGCCGCGTCCGGCAGGCCGGCAAACGGCTTCATCGCATTGTTCGGCACGACGGCTTCGGGATTCGCAATGAATCGATCGAGGTTCTCCTCATTCCAGGTGAGTCCGCTGTTCTTCATGGCGGCGGAGCTGCCGAAGCCCTCTCGATTCCCCGCCTTGCTGCCGAATATTTTGTGCAGCGATGGGCCGATGCGGTTGTCGCCTTCCCTGATGGAATGGCACGTGCGGCATGCGTTGTTGAACGCGGGCGGCGCCACCGGCGGTTTGGATTTCTGTGCCGTGACCATCTGCGGCGCCACGATCAGCGCCAGCATCACCGCGACAGGTAGCGTGAACTTGGTCTGGAAAGATCTCATGAGGCGGGGACCTCTCCTGCGAAAGGACGCTTCGAGGGAACGCTGCGCGCTCCCGCCAGTTCCTCACTCTGAGCGACGAGGTGCCCCATGAAACTGCAAATCCGCGCGTCCACCGACAAGTACGCCGAGCTCCCGTGGCCGGAGGGCATTCCGCTGCCGCCGGCCAACAGCCAGGTGACGATGATGCATGACGGGGAGCCCGTCACGTTCGTGGTGGATCAGTGCGAGTTCGACCTCACGGATCGCGAGGTCGGCCGCGTCTGGGTGCGCGGCCATCATCAGGTTGCAGGGTCGGTCTGAACGACCGACCCTGCGCGGCACACATCAGGAAACCAGACGCGCGGTCGCTTCCGTGTAGCAGATCGTGCCCGTGCCGTTCGGGCCTTCGAAGATCTCACGCTGGGCGATCCACTCCTGCGACTCCGTGAACGCCTCCTCGGTGTACGGCTCGAACACGATGCGCTCGCCCGGGCCCCAGCGCCGCGTATCCATCACGGCGTGGTAGCGATCCGGGAACTCGTTCCGGTAATAGTGCGTGTAACGATCCGGCCGCAGATCGATGTCGCGCTGGGCGCGCTTCAGGGCGCGGTAGAACTTCTTCAGGTCTTCGGGATCCGGGTCGCCTGTGATCACCGAGGCAATCATGAACGTGGTGTCGATGACCTTCCGGAAACCGAGCTGCTCGGCGAGATAGTACGGGCCGCTGAAGAGCGCCGAGGCCGGCGAACGACCCTCGAGCAGATTGTCCAGGCGATGGAACAGCATGCCGTCGTTGAACGTGAGCTTGATCTCATCTCGCGGCATGAACGCCTCGAGCGCCTGGATGGTGGAGTAATGGCTGCCGGACTGGCGCCCCACCGAGATCGGCACGCCCGCCAGATCCTCCGGCTTCTTCACCGGCGAATCGGCCGGAACGAAGATGCCGGCGGGTGCCACGGAATACACGTCCGCCCACAGCTTGCCGTGCCCCTTGGCCGCGGCGACATTCACGGTCCAATGGCAGGCGCAGCTCACATCGGAGGTGCGGCCTTCCTCGATGGTCTGGTACGCGCCCATGCTGCCGCGGTCATGGGAGCGGCCATCGGTCGAGCGAACCGTTTCCTGGAAGATGTAATCGAGGCCTTCGTCCTTGAAATAGCCCTTCTCCTCAGCCACCCACTCCTGCAGGCGGAAATGGGGCTGGATGATGAATTTGTTGCTGCTCATGGTGAGTTCGCGCCTGTGACGTTGCGGAAGAGCTTTCAAATATAGAAGGGTCACACCTCCCAGGCGATGCCTCGGATAGAATCAGCCCCATTCCGAACTGGAATGCGAGGACATCACCCGGATGGCTGCGGACCTGCCGAAATTCGATGAAGACATCAGCCTGCGGCACCTGCGCATCCTGGCACTGTTGCTCGAAGTGGGGAGCCCCACGCAGGTAGCGCAGATCCTGCGCACCACCCAGCCGACCATCAGCAAGGCACTGGCGCGCCTGCGGGCGCATTTCCAGGATCCGCTCCTGATCCGCGTGGGCCACGCCATGCGGCCGACACCCCGCGGCACTGCCCTGCTCGAGCCTCTCAGGAACCTGCTCTCCGCCTGCTCGGCCATCCAGCTTGCCGAAACGCAGTTCCGGCCGGCCTCTTCGACGCGGCAGTTCTCCCTGCTCGTCACGGAGATCGGCATGATGGAAACCGTTCCCGCGCTCATGCGCGAGCTCGAAAGCGTTGCGCCGGGCCTGCGACTGCGGGCGCTGCCGCTCGATTCACGCGCGTTCGAGTCGCGCCTCGAAGCGGGCGAAGCCGATGTCGCGATCGGCGCTTTCCCCAGGGCGACGGGCGCCGTCCGGCACCAGAGGCTGTCGGTGGATCGCTATGTCAGCCTCGTGCGGCGGACGCATCCGCGGCTCGAGGCGCTGACGCAGCCCGACCAGTTTCGACGCGAGCGCCACGTCATCGTGACGGCCTCCACGACCGGGCATGCGGCCCATCGCGCCATCGAGCGTGCGCTCGCGACGGAGCTCGATCCCGATCGCATCCACCTGCGCGTGGCGAGCTTCGTGACGAGCGCATTCGTCGCGAGCCGCACCGACATGGTGGCCACGGTACCGGCCCGGCTCGCGCATTACATCGCCGCGGATCTGAAGCTTGCGATCTTCCCGACGCCGCTTGCCCTGCCGCGTATCGAAATCAATCAGTTCTGGCACGAGCGCGTCCATCGCGACGCCGGGCACCGCTGGTTCCGCGCGGCCGTGAAGGCCCTCTTCACGGGAACGCCTTCTGCTGGGGAGTGAGCGGTCCGGCACGTCCTGCGGGAGAAGCGCCATGAAGAACCAGACTGGTACGCCATCGGGCTCGGCGACGCTGCGCGACCCTGAAAAATGGAAGGCGGGCGAGGAACCGATGACCGTCGCGCAACGCTCGTACCTCGAAACGCTCACGCGCGAGGCGGGCGAAGACCTGCCCGAGGAGATCGACGAGCTGACCAAAGCCGAAGCGGCCGTGCGCATCGATGAGCTGCAGCGGAAGACGGGTCGCGGCATGCCGGGCAGCTGATCGCGCCCGGCGCCGCGCGCAAGCTGGCGCAGGACGGTCTCGTGCCCATCGGGCTTATCGGCCCGCCGGGCCCTCCGGGCCCATCGCACGCGCGAGCTCCTCCCGCAGGATCACGCCCATCTCGCTCAGGGTCGAGGGCTTCCAGATGACCTTGCGGATGCCGGCCTCGCGGGCGCGCTCGGCTTCTTCCGGCCGCACGTAGCCGCTCGCGAGCAGCACCGGAACATCGGGGCGGATCGCGAGTACCTGTTGCGCCAGGTCGATGCCGGTCATACGCGGCATCGCCATGTCGGTCACGACGAGATCGAACTCCTGAGGCGCGGCCGCGAACGCAGCGAGCGCCTCCTGCGCATCGGTGAATCCGGCCGCCTCATATCCCATGCGCTGGAGCAGCCGCGTGGTCAGGCTGACGAGCGCTTCTTCATCGTCGACGTAGAGGATTCGTTCGCCCTGGCCGGGCGGCATTTCGAGCGTCGGCGAGGCGGCCTGCGGCACCACGTCTTCCACGACCGGGAAGTACAGGTGAAAGCGCGTGCCACGCCCCACTTCGCTGTACACCGTGATCGTGCCCTCGTGGTTCTTCATGATGCCCTGGACCACAGAGAGCCCGAGCCCCGTTCCCGCGCCTTGCGGCTTGGTCGTGAAGAAGGGCTCGAAGATGCGCTCCGCCACCTCGCGCGTCATGCCTTTGCCGGTGTCGCTGAAGCGCACGCGCAGATAGCGCCCGGGCTGAAGCTCGCGGGCGAGCTGCGTATCACCCGCCAGCAATTCGTAGACATCGACACTCACCGCGATCTGGCCCTGCTGCCCCTCCATCGCCTGGGACGCATTGATGCCGAGGTTCATGATCACCTGATTCAGCTGCCCGACATCCGCGAGAATCGTCGGCAGGTTATCGGGAAGCTGCGCGTCGATCGCGAGCGTAC
>JBDZVF010000465.1:0-4798 GCA_040255575.1 Pseudomonadota bacterium
TTCCGCGCAGAGCGCCGCTGCCCAGGGCGCCGCCGCGCAAGCGAGCGCCGCCCAGGCGAGCGCCGCCTCAGGTACCAGCGCCGCTTCGAGCGGTGGCGGCGGCAGGGTGCGCGGAGACCGGCCGATCGGCGGCAACCCGTTCGCCGGGTTCACGAAGGTGCTCACTTCGCCGTATCTCCTGGGCATCGCGCTCTTCGTCGTGTTCATCGCCACGGTGAACACGATCCTCTATTTCGAGCAGATGCGGCTGGTGGAAGCGGCCTTCGAGAACACCGCGGATCGCACCCGCATCTTTGCGCGCGTCGATTGGATCGTGCAGACGCTCACGGTCTTCTGTCAGGTGTTCCTGACGGGCCGCATCGCCTCGAAGCTTGGGCTCACGACGCTGCTCATCATCGTGCCGGTGATCATGATTGGTGGCTTCCTCACGCTCGCGGCCAGCGGAACGCTGATCGTGCTGCTGACGGTGTTCGTCGCGCGCCGTGTGGGTGAGTACGCGTTCGTGCGTCCGGCGCGCGAGATGCTCTTCAGCCGCGTGGACAATGAGACCAAGTACAAGGCGAAGAACGTCATCGACGTGCCCGTGTACCGGGGTGCCGATGCGCTCTCTGCGCAGGTGAACGCGGCGATCCAGGGCGCGGGCAGCTCGCCGGCGCACATCGCGCTCATCGGCGCGGGTGTGGCGGTGGCGTGGCTCGTGAACGGCTGGATGCTCGGCCGCAAGGCTGACGGGGAAGACGCGCGGGCGCCGCGCGCCAGTACCCCGACGAGCTGACCGCCTCTCGCCCGCGGCAGGTGTCCACTTTTCTCCCAACACGGTCTTAGACCATACAGGGGGAAACACGCATCACCATGCCCACCGATCCAGGTCAGTCGTTCGTCAGCGAGATCGTTGGCCGCCACGGGCGCAAGCTGCGCCGTTATCTCGCGTCCCGGCTGCGCAACGCCTCCGACGTCGCGGATCTGTCCCAGGAAGTGTTCCTGAGGTTTCTGCGGGTTCAGCGCCACGACCGCATTCGCAGCCCCGAGGCCTACCTCTTCACGATCGCGAGCCACGTGCTCGCCCAGCACCGGCTCGACCGCGCGGCCGAGCCGGAGTCGGTGGACATCCAGGATTCGCTGGCCGACGAGCGTCTTTCTATCGATACGGACCACGCCGTCGAGCTGGATCTGCAGCGCCGGGCCAGCGCCATGCAGGCCGCCCTCGGCCAGCTGCCGCCGAACCCGCAGGCCTGTCTGCTGCTGCACTGTCGGGAAGGCTGGACGCTCGATGAGATCGCCACGCGCCTCGGCGTGTCGCGCTCCATGGTGAAGAAGCACATCGCGAAAGCGATGCTCCATTGCCGCCAGCAACTGGCTGACACCGAGTAGGGACGCTCAGACATGAACGACAAGATTTACACCGACGCATCCGAGTGGCTTCTCGAGTTTCGTGCCGGGCGCCCGGATCGTTCGAAGCGGGAGCGCTTCGAGCGCTGGCTGTGCACGTCTCCGGAACATGTTCGGGCGTATCTTGAGCAAAGCGCGCTGTGGGAGACGATCCACTCCCAGCCGGCGGCGGAGTCGGCCGAGCTGGAGGCGCTCATCGAGCGCGCGCGACACTCGTTTCCCGCAAGTAACGTCGTGCTGCTTGGTGCGAGCGCCGACGCGCTGCCCGCGGTGGACCGGCCGGCGGAGCCGCAGCCGCGATGGTTTCGGCGCGCGTGGCCAGCCGTGGCGGCCGCAGCGCTGCTCGCCGTAACCGCCGTCACGCTGCTGCATCTGCAGTCGCCCCGAAATGTGTACAGCACCGCAACGGGTGAGCAGAGGTCAATTCTTCTGAGTGACGGCTCCACCATCGACCTCAACGCCCGCTCCAGCGTCCGCGTGCGCTTCGACAGCCGCGGGCGCCACGTCGATCTCCTCACCGGCCAGGCGCTCTTTCACGTGGCAAAAGACGCCCGCCGGCCGTTCATCGTCGCGGTGAACGGCACCCGGGTTCGCGCGGTGGGCACGCAGTTCGATATCAATCAGCGGCGCCACGCGCTCGTCGTTACCGTGGTCGAAGGCACGGTGGCGGTTTCGGGGTCGCATCCGTTGAGCGGCGCGAGCACTTCTTCGCCCTCGCAGGCGCAATTCGTTACGGTGCCGTCCAAGCGGAGCCACGGTCCCATGGTGGCGCAGACCGGCGAGATCCTGCTGGATGCGGGGGAGCAGCTCACCCTCACTCCGGCCACTCCGGCTGCGCCTGATGCCAGCACACCGGCGACCGCGCAATCGGTAGACGTGGAGAACGCGACCGCCTGGACTCACAGGAGGCTCATCTTCGATACGACGCCGCTCGAGGATGTCGCCGCCGAGTTCAATCGCAATTCGGATCGGCCGATCATCGTCGAAAGCCGCGGGCTCGAGGACTTCCATGTGAGTGGCGCGTTCTCGTCCACCGATGTCGCCTCCTTCCTGCGTTTCCTGCGCGCCCAGGATGGAGTCGAAGTGATCGAGGCGCAGGACAGAATCGTTATCGTGCATCGATGAGAACGTTGCACGACAGGAGTACTGAGTGTGAGCCACGAGCATGACCAACGACCATGCGAGGCCCCCTATCCCCGTGTGGCTGAGGGTCATGTGCTCCACTCCGTCGCTCGCGGGGCGGTCGTGATGTGACTCGCTGTCACGATCGTTCCCGCGTTTTTTTGCATACAGGCTTGGTAGCGATACCACACACATCTGAGGGGGGAGAATGAAAAGCGCACGTCACCTCACTGGACGCGTTTGCATCTTCGCGAGCTGCGCCGTCGCATCCAGCACGGCCGCGTTGGCTGGGGGCGCCGAGTACCGGCTGAACATTCCCGAGCAGCCGCTGAGCACCGCGCTCATCGATGTGGCCAGGCAGTCCGGACTGCAGGTGGCCAGTCTCACCGACCTTGCGACGAGTCGCTCGCACGTCGGGCCGCTGCAGGGAAATTATTCGATCCAGGCGGCCATGGAGCTGCTGCTTCGGCCGAGTGGCCTGTCGTTCAAGATGGTGGATGCGCAGACGGTCGCGGTCTTCCGGCCGATGAACGTGCGTTGGCAGGGCCCTGAGAAGTCCAGCTCTGCAACGAGCTCCGGGCCCACCCGAGTACGTCTCGCGCAGGCCGGCGGCGTGGCGGCCGTGCCTGCGAGCGCCGATAACGCCGTGACGGCGGAAGTCGTCGTGACCGGCACCCACATTCGGCAAAGTGGCATGAACACGCCGACGCCCGTCACCGTGCTCTCGGCCGCGGAGCTGCAGGAGAGCAAGCCGGGCCCGATCATCGAGGCGCTGAACATGGTGCCGCAGTTCATCAACAACTCGACGCCTGGCAACGGCACCAATTTCTCGACCAATTCCGGCCAGAGCTTCCTCAACATGCGCGGGCTCGGCATCAACCGTACGCTCGTGTTGCTCGACGGACGGCGCGTAACGCCGACCTCACGGCTCGGGGCCACCGACATCAGCCTGTTCCCGCAGGCGCTGATCAGCCGTGTGGATATCGTGACCGGGGGCGCTTCGGCGGTATACGGCTCGGATGCGGTCGCGGGTGTGGCGAACTTCGTCCTCGACACGAACTTCACCGGCGCGGAGCTGCGGACACTCGGTGGCATCACGAGCCGTGGCGACAACGAGAACTTCGGGGCCTCCTTCACGTTTGGAACCTCGCTCGGCGAGCGGCTGCACGTGATCGGGTCCGCGGAGTTCTACAGCGCGCAGAGCGTTGAAACCCTCAAGGATCGAAAGTGGTACAACGGCACGGGCCTCGTTACCAACCCGGAATGGATCGCGAACGGCACCGGGCCGCGATTGCTCACCCTTCCGAACGTGACCTCCACGCGCTACACGGAAGGCGGGCTGATCAATCAACCCGGCTCGGCGCTCGACCGGCTGATGTTCCTGAAGGACGGGAGCGTGGTGCCTTTCGTCCAGGGACCCATCGCCGCCGTCGGCACGGGCACCTTCTCGCAGTCGGATGGCATTGGCTACAACCTGCAAGCCGATGCGGGCGGCGCGGGCGGTGTGTATCCGAAGCTCGAGCGACAGACGGGCTTCCTGCATGCCAACTACGACATCACGGATTCGTTCAGCGCGTATGTCCAGCTGCTGTACGGCCACAGCATGACGAACTACCACGAGGGCGGTGGCATCGGTTTCTCGCAATGGGAAGGGCGGATTTATCAGGACAACGCCTATCTGCCCGCGAGCATTCGCGAGCAGATGATCAATGAGGGGCTGGATTCGTTCGGCTTCTCGCGTTTCGCGAGCGTGGCCGATCTCGGCCGCGGCCGAAACCAGACTTCCAACACACTGCTCTCGCCATCCATCGGGTTCAAGGCGGAGGTCGCGGGCTGGAAGCTCGATGCCAACTACCAGGATGGCCGGAACCGCAGCAATTCATTCCTCATCGACTACATGCGCACGGACCGGGTTTCCCAGGCGCTCGATGCCGTGGTGAATCCCGCGAATGGCGCGATCGTCTGCCGCTCGACGCTGTTCGATCCTGGCAATGGCTGCGTGCCGATCAATCAGTTCGGCCCGGGGAATATCAGCCCCGAGGGCCTGGGCTACGTGCTCGGCACGAAGTATGGCTTCGCCGAGGTGAAGCAGCGTTTCGCGGAGATCACGGCCAGCCGCGAGATCTCGCAGGGCTGGGGCGCGGGCCCCGTGTCGCTGGCCCTGGGCGTTTCGCACCGTCACGACTCGATTTCGCAGCACGCCGATCCGGAAGATGGCACGCAGTTCGTTCCGCAGAACGACCCGTCGCGCGGCATACAGGGCATTCCGCCTGGACGCGTGGGCAAT
>JBDZVF010000026.1:0-26434 GCA_040255575.1 Pseudomonadota bacterium
CGCCAATGAAGGGCTGAACACCAGCAGGGATACGGCGAGCAGCGCACACGTCATCAGACTCGAGAGCAGCATCAACAGCGATTGCACCACGCCGATCGCGACACGCCCGACCTCGTGCACGATGTTGCTGATCAGGATGGAGCTGTGTGTGCGTGCGTGAAACGCGTAGTCCCGATGCAGATACTCATCGAAAAGCAACGTGTGCAGATCAGCGCCCACCCCGTAGGTGAAACGATTGATCGCCAGCAGACCGACGAAGTTGATGGCGTTGGCGACCAGCACCATCGCGACAAAGCAGACACCCAGGAACGTGAGGAATGCCGCGTCTGAAAGAAACGCGAGCAGCCCGCGCAGCCAGGCAAGCGTGGCGTTCGTCGAGACGAGCGATGGGTCGCTCAGCACAGCGAAGAACGGAACCACCGCCGCTATACCACCCAGCGTTGCAATACCCATTGCCAGCGAAAGCAACTGAAGCCCAACAGCCTGCCAGCGACGCCGCGTATCCAGCAGTTCCCACAGGAACCGCAACATCCCGCTCAACGAATCCGTTGGCTCAAGCCGCGGCATGTGAGCGCTGCTCAATCAGCGCGGCATACGCAGCACGCAACTTGCTGCCAACAGCAGCTGCCGAGATCTCGCACTCGAACTGCTCGCGCGTGAGCTTGCGACGCTCCTGGAGGTTCTCGGTGGCCAAGAGGAGGGCGTTTGTGAGACTGGCAGCATCACCTGGCTGCCAGTAGGAAGCAGCACCCCCAGCGAGTGCGCGCAGAGAGGGGATCTCCGTCACGACAGGCGGAAGACCTGTGGCAAGCGCCTCAATCGTGGCGAAGCTGCTGCCTTCTCGATGACTCCCG
Organism: Pseudomonadota bacterium; assembly: GCA_040255575.1. Classification (GTDB taxonomy): domain Bacteria; phylum Pseudomonadota; class Gammaproteobacteria; order Steroidobacterales; family Steroidobacteraceae; genus JADGHX01. The sequence continues at coordinate 855 of JBDZVF010000026.1, forward strand.
AGCACGAAGAGGTCAGCTGCTCGCATCAGTAGCTCGATCCGCTCACGAGGCACGCGACCAAGCAAGTGCACGCGCTCCCGGAGCCGTGCGTCGGTGCGAACGCGCTCCTGCACGGCGCCAAGCAGCGGCGCGCTGCCGTAGCAGCACCACAGCTCGAGTCCGGGTAGCGCGAGGATCGCGGTGCTCACGCCATCGAGCACCGTAAGCGGATCCTTGTTGGCGTCGAGATGAGCGACCCAGAGGATGCAGGGATCACCGCGCAAGCCCGTTATGGAGCGAGCGGCTGTGCGATCCCCTGGTGTGAAGAAGCTGGTCGATTCAGGAATCTCAAAGATGCGCACATGAGGCGCGATATCGTGAGAGGCGATGAACGGCTGCGCCAGGCCACGCGCGCAGAACGAAATGCCATCGGCAGCCGCAACGCCACGTCGCCACGCAGCGCGGCGCCACCAGCGGGGCGTTCGATCGGCATGGTCCTGAAGGAGGATCGGCAGGTGCGGCCGGCATCGACGCAGGCCGAGCACGCCCTGTGAGAAACCGAGGCCATGCACATGGGCGACATCCGGTGCGAGTTCCTGCAGAAGGCGCAGGAACCCCGCGTCCTCGCTCAGCGCTACGCCCGAACGTTTGGCCGAGACAAAATGGAAATCAATTCCTTCGCGCACGAGGTGCTCGTCGCGGCCGTGTGCCTGCAACACGGTGACTCGCACGCCCGCTGCTCTGGCGCATGCTGCTATGTCGACCAGGGAGTGCCATTCGCGCAGTAGCTGGCGGGGCGCGCGGCCTTGCGGATCGACAAAGAAGCTGACTTGTACCGCGTGCACGCTGCACCACCGTTCAGATGCTGGACGCACGGGGATCGAGCAGATCGATCAGGCGCTGCGAGGCGGTGAGTTCCCAAGGTCGGTCGTAACGTCGTAGCGCATATCGCCAACTGGCCATCGCGGTGAGCCCTGCCTTGACCCAGCCGGGCGCACGGGTGTCCTGCACAGTGGGGAAGCGACATCGCAGCACCGTGACGAAGTCACGGATGCGCTGCTTCAGACGAGCATCGATCCACGGTGCGTCGGCGTGACAGGCGTAGTCGACCCAGCGCTGTTCGGTCCACTCTGCCGCGGTACGCGGAAACTGTACCGGTTCGCCGTGGGCGTCCCGCAATGGAGCAAGCTTCAGGCGCTGTGCGTCCGGCACGCTCGAGGGCGGAAGTGGCGTGTAGACGTACACGATGATCTCCGCTCGCGGATTCACTCGCTTGACCCGCCGAATGAAGTCGAAAGTGCGTTCCGTCTCGCCTGCAGGGTCTTCCGGTGGCGCCACCATGAACGACAGCTCAGGGATCACGCCGTTGCGCCGGCAGATCTCCGCGACTTCAAGCGTCTGGTCGGATCGCGTTCCCTTGCGAATGGAGCGCAGCAAGCCGTCGTTGGGCGTCTCCGCGCCGATGTAGGCCATCTTGAGGCGGCTCTTCCTCACAAGCGCCCACGCTTCCCTGGACAGGTTCACCAGCGCGTCGGCACGCGCGTAGCACCACCAGGGCATCTCCAGTCGTGCCAGGACCTCCAGCACGGGCATCATGTCTTCTTCGCGGTCGAAGAAGTTATGGTCGAAGAACTGTAGCGAGTCCGCGCCGTAGGCATCGCGGAGGTGCGTGAGCTCGCGCTCCAGCCGCGCGGCTTGTGGAATCAGCGTTACGCCGCGGAACATCGCCGCCACACCGCAGAACGTGCAGCGAAAGCGGCAACCGAGGGACGCCTGATGAACCGCCGTGCGTCGCCCCATGAAGCTGCGGAAGAGGTACCCACGCGGGTCCCCGAGCTTCTCGTAAGGCAGCACTGAATCGCGTACAGATCTGGTCGCCTTGCCTGAAACGTTATGAACGATGCGCTCGCCTTCCCGCCAGCTCAGGTTCGATATGTGCGCGAGCTCACGTTCGTTGGACTGCCGAAGTTGTTGCAGCAGTTCCACCAACGCGCCTTCGCCAAGATCCCGCGCCAGGAAGTCGACGCTGCCGCTGTTCATCGCAGCGTCTGGGTATAGGCTGGGGAAATATCCGCCCCAGACGATCGGCGTGCTGGGCGCGGCGTCGCGGGCGGCCTGCGAGACCTGCAGCGCCGTGCGCACTTGCGGGCCGCCCATCACACTCACACCCACCGCGTCGTAGTGCCGCTCCGCCAGCATGCGTGTGATAACTGCTGCGGTTTCTGTCGCCACGTTTCCATCGATGATGTCGGCAGAGTGCCCGTGCTGTTCCAGGGTTGCTGCGATTTCAAGGAGCGATAACGGGAAGCGCGCACGAGCCGGCGACGAGGTGATTCTCGGATTCACGAGCAATACGCGAGCGCGGGTCACAGCTGATCCGGGTGTGTGATACGCAGCAGGGTGAGGGTTTCATTGACGAAACGTCGGCGCGCATGGACGGAAAGTACGAAGCTGCGCGAGAGCAGTTCGTCTACGAACAGTTCGCAGGCGTCGCCGAAGGTGGACAGCAGCAGCAGTGCGGCACCTCCGGGCGTCAGGTGGGCGTTGAGTGACGCGGCGAAGCGTGCCGCCACATCGCTGGAGCGCCAGGCAGCGTCGCGCTCATCGCGAGGCTCGCCACGCAGGAAGGGCGGGTTGAACAACACCAGATCGAATCGCTCGCCTGCGACCGGTGCGAAGAGGTCGCCATGCCGGATGTCAATGCGGTGATCGAGATGATTGATCGCGGCATTGATTGCTGCGCACCGCACTGCCACCCTATTGATGTCCACGGCGACTACTCGCTGCGCGTGACGTGCCGCGAACAGTGCGCATACGCCGGAGCCGGTTCCAATGTCGAGCACGTCGCGATCCGCGGTCATGCTCGCCTCCAGGCACTGCCCAAAGAAGGCGCCGGTACGCAGGAGTTTCGGGTTGGATACGCTCGGCAACACCAGTAGGCGCATGCCGCGAACGTTCTCCAGGCGATAGTCGTCGTATTGGTCCAGCCGCGCGGCGCGCATGGCCGTCTGAAGCAGCTTGCCGGCTGTCCAGCGGAGCGCACCGGACGGCGGCGGGCCCAGCAGACTGCGTGCGCTCTCGCTCATGCGTGAACCGCGGATAGCCGCGGCCTTTGAGAGTCGCCCGTAGAGGCGTCGTCTGACGGCGCTGCGTCGAATGCTCCCGGTTCGCGCCACATGGAGCACACGCAACGCTGGCATTCCGCGCGTACGCCAGCGCGAATCGCGGCCCGCAAAGACCTGAGAGCCGGGTCATCGAGTGCCTGGGAAAGGCCCGCACGTGTATTGGCCCCCGTGCCTGGAATGAAGAAGCAGGGCGCAACCCGGGTGTCCACGCCGATCACGGCAGAGAACTCCGGCGCGTTACAGCGCACTGGTGGAAACGGTGCGAGGCCGAGCAGGGCAGCGAAGTACTGGTGGATCCGTCTCAGCTTGGACGGGGATTCAGCGATGAAGCGACTCTCGAACGCGTCCGCACAGTCGTGCTCGAGCTGCTCGATGAGGCCAGCCAACTCCGGTAGATCATCCGTCTGAAGCGCGAGTCCGTTGCTGTCCACCGTTTCTCGCGCGAATGCGTGCGCGTTCGCTACGTCGACGCCGAGGAAGGACACCTGGCGCACACCGAGCTTGCGGGCCACTGCGACGAACGCTGGCAGTTCTCGGTAGTTGGCCCGCTGCAGCGTCACGCGCAGACGCACGGGGGCGCCGTGGATGATTGCCGCGCGCACTCCCTCGCACACCTTGTCGAACGCGTCCAGGCCGCGGATCGCCTCGTAAGTCGCCGGATTCGTACCGTCGAGGGAGACGGTGATCGAGTCGAACAATTCGGCAGCTGCCGCGGCGTGCTTGGCCAGAGACAACCCGGAAGTCACCAGCCAGACACTGATGCCAGCGTCGCGTAGGGTAGCGGCAATCGATCGCCATTCCGGGTTCAGCAGAGGCTCACCACCGGATAGCAGCGCGACTCTCGTGCGGAGGCGGAGAAGATCGGGAACCACGCGTGATATCGACTCGAGCGTTGCGTCCCTACGTCCGTTGCGCCAGTAGTCACACGTGATGCAGCGGGAGTTGCACCGTTCGGTGAGATAGAACGTCACCAACGGCAGCGTGCGGCAATCAGGCATGGGCCACACACACCGTGAGCGTCTGGATGTGGTGGAAGTCGTCGCGGTCGAGACAATACGCAGCCGAGCCGGGGCGAGTGTTGCGCTCCAGTTCGCGCCACTGCGTTGCCGTCAGGTAGGGTCGCAGTCGTTCGCCCCAGGAGCCGGCGAAGATCGCCTCCTGAAAATAGGCGCGGTCAGCCGGTGAGAGGGGTTGCACGCGTTCGATGTTCACCGTGCGCACGTGTTCCACAACCAGCCCGGCGCGCTTGATCAGCCCTACCAGACCACGGATGCCGGCGGTGTCCCCAGGGGTGAGCCGGTATCGGTCGCGATAGTACTGATGGCAGGCGGAGCGCACGGCGTCGTCCAGTGGCGCGTCCCACGCGAAGTACATCTCGGGCAGGAAGCCACTTTGCGCGAGCACCATCTGGCCCGCTGGCCGAAGGGCCGCACGCAGACTCGCAACGCTTGCCGCCGGCGTGGCGAGGTGATTCACGGTGTTGCAGCTCCAGATCAAGTCGAAGCTGCCGTGCCGGAAGCACAGGCGTGCAGCGTCTGCCTGAACCAGGTGAAGTTCACGGATAGCCCGCGCTGCCTGTAGGTGCGGCAGCGAAAGATCTACGCCGATGATCCGGGCGTCTTCCCCGAGGAGGTCCGCGAACAGCCGCGCGGCGATGCCGACCCCGCAGCCGAGGTCGAGCACTTGGGCATCAGCCTTGAGGTCCAGGCTGGCCAGCACATCGCGCAGCTCTGGCGTAGCGAACGCGGCGAATCTTTCCAGTTTCGCCGCGTACGACCGATCCGGCGCATCGCCAAGCGGTCGGGAAGGAGGAGGCATGTCAGAGCTCGTCTCAAGACTGCGCACAGCCCGTGAGTGGCCGCGAAGGCCCGGCGGGTTACCGCTCGGGCAAAAAAGGACTCGTCAGGTTCGGCAGCACCTGCCAAGGCCTTGCGACGCGTGAAACCAGGGCCTTGCGCTGCGTGGGGCTAGGTCGTGCGCCGTGGGACTGGGCGGCGCTACGAAGGACTACCGGGTCACAGGTGCCCCTAGGGCGCGCTCGCCTCCGCCACGCGCTCGCTCTCGAGCTCAGGCGCCGGCGCGAGTCCCGTCACTTTCAGGATCTCTTCCTCGTCGAGCGTCTCGCGCTCGAGCAGCGCCTTCACGAGCGCTTCCAGCTGCTCGCGATGGGCGCGCAACAAACTCAGCGCCTGGTCGTGGCACTCATTGATGATGCGCAGGATCTCCGCGTCGATTACCTGACCGGTCTCCTCGCTGTAAGGCTTCTCTCCGCCGAACCCGCTGTTGGCGAGCCACGGGTTCTGGCGAGGGGCGAGCTGCACCATGCCGAGCTTGCTCATGCCCCAGCGCGTGACCATGTTGCGGGCGAGAGTCGTCGCCTGCTCGATGTCGCTCTCGGCACCGGTGGTCCGGGTGCCATACACCACTTCTTCAGCAGCGCGACCTCCGAGCATGCCCACGATGCGGGCGCGCAAGTACGCTTCGGGGTAGTTGTACCGCTCGGTTTGCGGCCGTTGATAGGTCACACCGAGTGCCTGGCCGCGCGGCACGATGGTGACCCGATGCACGGGATCCGCGCCGGGGACCACGAGCCCCAGTATGGCGTGGCCGCTTTCGTGGTAAGCGATGCGCTCGCGATCTTCCTCCGTCAGCAGCAGCGGCCGCTCGGGACCGAGCACGATCTTTTCCAGCGAATCCAGGAAGTCTTTCGCGCGCACCTCCTCCTGATTGCGCCGGGCGGCCATCAGCGCGGCTTCGTTCACCAGGTTCTTGATGTCGGCGCCGGAGAACCCGGGCGTGGCGGCCGCGAGCTCCTCGAGCTTGACGTCGCTCGCGAGCGGCACCTTGCGGGTATGCACCTTCAATATCGCCTGGCGACCGTTGCGGTCCGGCAGGTTCACGATGACGCGCCGATCGAAGCGACCGGGGCGCAGCAGCGCCTTGTCGAGCACATCGGGCTGGTTGGTCGCGGCGAGGACGATGACGCCCTCGCGGCCGGAGAAGCCATCCATCTCGGTGAGGATCTGGTTCAGCGTCTGTTCCTGCTCACTCGCGCCGCCGATCGCCGTCGGCCCGCGCGCCCGGCCGATCGAATCGATCTCATCGATGAAAATGATGGCGGGCGCGTGGCTGCGGGCCTGCTTGAACAGATCGCGCACGCGCGCGGCCCCCACGCCGACGATCATCTCGACGAACTCGGCTGCGCTCATCGAGAAGAACGGCACCCCGGCTTCGCCGGCCACCGCCTTCGCGAGCAGCGTCTTGCCGGTTCCGGGCGCGCCGACGAGCAGCACGCCCTTCGGTGCGCTGCCGCCGAGCCGGGTGTATTTGGACGGGTCCTTGAGGAAGTCGACGATTTCGACGAGCTCGTTCTCCGCCTCGTCGATGCCGGCCACGTCCTCGAATGTCACGCGCGTCTGGGCTTCCTGGTCGTAGCGTCGCGCCTTGCTCTTGCCGAGCCCCGTGAGGGCGCCACCAATACCGCCGCCCTGCGAGGCACGGCGGTAAATCCACACATAGAAAAGAATGATGAGCAGCGCGGGGCCGAAGCCGAAGAGCAGGGTGGTCCAGGCGCTGCCGGATTGAATGGGGATGGCGCTGATCTCGACCTTGTGCTCGATCAGGAAGGACTCGAGGCCCGGATCGACGAAGGCCGGCAACGTCGTAGTGAAGGTTTTCGCGCTGCGCGGCTCGGGCGCGTGCTGGAAGGGGAAAATCGAGTGGGGGGCGGCGCTGCCTGAGGCGCCCGTGCGGGCCGAAGCGCTTGTGCTGCCCGAGGCGCCTGCATTGCTCGGAGAGCCTGCGGTGCCCGAGGCGCCCGCGTTGCTCGGGGAGCCGGCGGTGCCGGAGGAGCCTGCGTTGCTCGAAGAGCCTGCGCTTTCCGAAGAGCTTGTGCCGCCCGAGGAGCCCGTACCTTCCGCGGGGGTCTTCTTTTCTTCCGGAGGCGGCCACGTCACCGGTTCCCTGAAGCGCCCCTCGATGTCCACGCCCTTGCTGTAGATGGCCTCGACGTTCCCCTTCGCCGTCTGCTCCTTGAACACCGTGTACGGAATCGTGATCGGCTCGTCCGGTGACGGAAGCAGCAGCCGCATCACCACGTAGTTCACGGCCAGCACAGCGAGAAGCACCAGCCACGTTCGCCCCGCCGGCATGTTGGGCGGCTGGGGACCGTCGCCTTGTGCGTTCGCCCCACCGCCGCTCGGCCCGATGCGAGCGCCGCGAGGCATGCGGCTGCCTGGAGGCATGCGGGTGGTCGGAGGCATGCGGCGATTGGCTTGCGGTTGCTGGGTTTGTGGCATGGTGGGCTCCGGGTTCACCCCTGACGCAAAACGTGCACCCGTGGCGGAAACAGCGCAAGTTTCGTGCAGGCGAGCTGGCTCATGATCGCTGCAGGAAGCGAGATCTTCTTGTCGATTTTGCTTTCCCCTGCGAAGAGACTCCACAGTGTGCGAGTAGAGCTCCCCGGTGCCGCGGCGGCACCGGGAACTCGCATGCTTTTCATGCGTACGGCAGGGCAGTCATGGATTATCCAGTAGCGATCAGCATTCTCGTTGCAGTCGTCGTTCTCACCTGGCTCGTCAGGCTTGCCCTGCGGCGGCGGCGACCCCGGCGCGTGCGGGAGCGCGATGTGGACCTTCAGATTCAGCAGTTCAGCGGCAAGCGGGACGACCGCCGCTGAGGCGCGCAAGTTTGACGTGCTGGGCTGAGGCGCTCAGGCCGAGGCGCTAGAGGCGCCAGGTTGAGGCGCTGAAGCTCAGGTGCTGAGCCGGCTTCTTGAACCGCTGTGCGCTTACAGATCCCGGCGCCCCGTCTGCCGCTGACGCCAATTCGGCTGGGTGCTGCTCGATGTCAGGCTGTATGTCTCGATCGCCGCCACGATGATGCCGACCAGAATGTAGTTCCAGGTGCGAGCGTCTTCGGACGCCTCCCCGAGCACCCACGGTGACATGATCGTCCAGGCGCCGAGAAGCGCCATGACGAGGCCCACGACCATGGTGTGCCTGTAGACCACCCGCACAATGGCGAGCACCAGAATGGCGATTCCCACCACCATCCCGCTTCTGGCAACGGTCGGGCCGGGCGCGCCGACGATGTACGGCGAAGCAATCAGCCAGAGCCCCAGCAACGCATTGATGCCGTCAAAGAGGCGTATTCGGTGATCGTGGGGTAGGTCGTGCGGCACGGCGCGTCTCCTTGCGCCTTCTTCCGCAATGCGCGTTCCCGCTATCGAATGCCACGCCGAAGAGAACGCTGCGCCTCGCAAACCGCCTCGGATTCCATTGCTACCTCATGCCGAGCGCAAAACCGTCACGGATTGGCCGCCGCTGCGATCGCAAACGGGCGGTGATGGATTCGCTCGCGGCCACCGCCGCTCGCAAGACATGCCATCGCATGCCATCGCAGCCGCTGCCGCCAAGCGCGAACAGTCACGGCTTGCCTTGCCGAAGCCGGGCAGCCACATGCCTCGTGAAAACCGGTGCCGTGAGGTTGAGTCTGCCACCGGTGGCAATTTCATGAGATGAGCCAACCGCGCGCCCCGTCACATCGTCCACCCATTCCACTCGCCACCGGCCATTCGCAACGCCACTCAGCTGAACGCGCAAGCCGCGCATCGGAACATCGTAAGAATCTTTCGGCGCCAGCAGCCACACGGCAGCAACGTTGCCACCGTGTGACCTGAGTGCCCATGCCGACGCGCCGCCCTCCACGGAAACTTCGCCCGGCGAGAGCTCGGGCATTCCGTCAAGGAAGGCGCGCAGCGTGCGAAAGTGCCGCGCACGTTGTGAGGTCATGAGCTCGTCGGAGTCGGTATTGAAGGGCGGCGCGCTGTGCGCGAGCACGCCCGCACCGGAGAAAATCGCCGACCACAGTCCGACGTGCGTGTGATCGTAAGCCGGCTTCGCCTCGCCACCATACGCGAACTCACCCACGAGCACGGGCTTGCCGAAGTCCCAGGTTTCGCGCACTTTGCGCGTCATCTCCGCGGCGAGTGCGTGCACGTCGTAATACTCCTTGCCGTAGAGGTGCCACTGAACGATGTCGCACGCAGACGTGCTCCACCAATCGCGCTCGTCTCCTTCGATGTTCCAGTGCAGACCCACGCTGCCTACCGTGACAGGATGCTCGTAGGGATCGGCCTCCGCCCAGACCCGCGCCATCTCCTGCGCCCAGTCGCTCCACGAGCTTTCGGGAATCGCGCCATCCCACTCGGGCTCGTTGAGCAGATCGATCGCGAGCAGATTTGGCGAGGACGCATAGCGTGCCGCGAGGTAACGGATGCGCCCGGCTGCGAGGTGCCGCACGGCGGGTGAATCGAAGAAGTCGTATCGCGTGTTCGCAGGGCCCCCGCGCTCCCTGGAATAGGGGTTGTCCTGCCAGCTCTTCCAGGCGTCGTCCTCGGAGAAGCCGAGCGCGAACGCCACGAGCACCACGTATATGCCGTGCGCTTGCGCGGACTGGAAAATACGATCGAATTGCCCGGCCACGGCCTCGTCGAACTGACCCACGGCGGGCTCGAGCACGCCGGCATTGCGGCCACCGCGCTCCTCGTTCTCAATGTCGGAGACGATGAAGACGCGCAGAACGCTCATGCCGTTTCGGGCCATGTGCTCGATGTACTCTTCGATATCGAGCGTGCCCCAGTTCCACGAACGGTCGTAGATGTTGATGCGGTTCTCGCCCAGCGCGATGAAGGGCGTGCCGTCCTCGAATCGAAAGGCGTGGCCGTGTGTGCGGATGAAGCCGTGCGAGCGCGCGGCTCGAACGGCGATCGTGCCGTGGCGTGTGATGGCGCCGGCTGTGTTGAAGCGCCACGTGCCGGCCTCGGTGGGCGTGAAGCGGATCCACTGAGAACCGGCGCGCGGGAAGGACCCGATGTCCAGTTTCGTGCCGCGCGGTGAGGTGAAAGATGCGGTGACCGGCGCGGAAGCAGGGAATTGCAGCTCGATCGGCTGATACGTGAGCCCGCGAGAGGGGATCGCGGACTCGGCGTCGGCGGATTGAATGCGTGCGCGGCTACCGCCGGCCAGTGTGTCAGCGGCGCGGGTCGTGCCACCGCCCGCGGCGAGCAGAAGTACTGCGCACAGGACCGCGCGCAATACTCCCGCCCGAGCACGACGATCGTCCCCGCCCGCCGCGGTCACGCAGCGCCGGCCTGCGAAGCGACTCCGTTCAGCGCAACCATCGCGTCTGCCGGCAATTCCAGCTCCGCCGCCGCGAGGTTCTCGCGCAGATGCGCCAGGGATGAAGTTCCGGGTATCAGCAGCACGTTCGGCGCTCGTCGCAGCAGCCATGCGAGGGCGACCTGCATCGGCGTAGCCTCGAGGCGTCGCGCAACATCCGAGAGAGTCGAGGATTGCAGCGGCGTGAACCCGCCCAGCGGAAAGAACGGCACGTACGCGATGCCAGCGCGCGCAAGCTCATCGATCAACGGGTCATCCGCGCGACGTGCGAGGTTGTATTCATTCTGTACGCACGCGATCTTGCAGATGCGCCGGCCCTCTTCGACCTGCGTCCGCGTGACATTGCTCAACCCTATATGTCGCACGAGTCCTTTGCGCTGGAGCTCGGCGAGCGCGGTGACCTGCGGCTCAATGGAGCCTTCGCCAGCGGCCCCGTGAACGCCGAGCATGCTGCGGAAATTCACCACCTCGATGACGTCGAGGCCCAGGTTACGCAGATTGTCGTGAACGGCCTGCGTGAGCTCTTCCGGAGACATGGCCGGCAGCCACCCGCCGGCTGCATCACGCCGCGCGCCGATCTTTGTGACGATGACGAGATCGTCGCGATACGGATGCAGCGCCTTGCGAATCAGCTGATTCGTGATGTGCGGGCCGTAGTAGTCGCACGTGTCGATGTGATTGACGCCGCTCGCCACCGCTTCACGCAGCACCGCCAACGCTGCCTCGGGGTCCTTGGGTGGCCCGAACACGCCTGGGCCGGCGAGCTGCATGGCTCCGTAGCCGAGGCGGTAGACGGTACGATCACCCAGCGTGAACGTGCCAGATTTTTCGATAGCGGCCACGTGCGATCTCCTGCGGTAGATGGCACTGAATGTAAAAGGTGTCACGCTGCGCCGGAATGCACACATAGAGGCAGACCGCAGCCACCGTGAGCTGAGCCGCGGGGTGGGCTGATGGCAAGGCGCTCGCAAGCCGACAGCGGCGGCCGGCGCGGCTGAGCGGCGCCCCCGCTTCAGCAGGAGTCGGGCGAAAACCCCGCCGCCTGTGATCCCTCATGACCCACTTGTGGTATGTTTTTGCCGAAATGTCCGGCTCCCCAGATGGAATGTTGAATATGGCTGCGCTCACGATCCGGAAAGGCTTGCGGAAACTGGAGTTCATCTCATTCGGCGACGACAGCGAGGGCGCGGCAGAAGCGCGCGTCGAGTTCGCGCGCGAGTCGCCGCTGCCCGAAGGCGAGCGAGTGCAGATTTCTCTGGGGATGCGCGAGGGCAAGCTGCGCTCCCTCGTTGGCGTGCCATTTCTGATCGAGCAAGCCGCAATCGCTTCGCGCACCGAGTACCGGTATCGCCTGCACGGCCAGATCACCGAGCGTTCCGCTTAGCTCATTTGGTGACGAGCCGCACCTGATCGGCGATCAGCGTGTCGCCGTTCATCGTTCCGCGCACGTTCACGATGTGATTCTCGGCCTGTTCGAAGAACGCATCCGCCCCCTTGGCGCCGCCGCCAAGGCCCGGGAATGACGTGCCCGAATCCGTCATCACGCGCACACCGAGCACCTTGAAGCCGGGGCGCGCGATCTCCTGCGCCACGCCCTGCACATACGATCGCTCCTCCGCTTTCGATCTCTGGATGGAGGAGGCGATCAGCGGCTCGCCTTCAGCGGCGACTCCGCGCACCTCCACGTAGTCCCCCACGTGAATGTCACTCAACGTGAACTGCCGCTTCTTGTCCGCCCCTTTGTCTTCGAACGTCGTCGATGCGGAAATCTGTGCGGTCACGCCCAACACGCGCAGCGTACCTTCCGCAACGGAGACTGCATCGACCGCTCCGCGCGCAACACTCGCTGCCGTCGGCTTCGCCTGCACCTGGTCGGCGACGAGCACTCGCGAGCCATCGAAAGTGCCGCGCACCTTGACGAATACATCCTGACCAAGCGTGAGCCCGTGCAAATTGAACTTCGTGGACGCGTTCGTGCTCACCTGCTGCCCATCGACGACGAAGCTCGCGGTGGAGTCGAACGTTGTGATCAGCCCTTCGATCTGCCCCTTTTCCCCGGGCGTGAGGGGCTCTTCCGTGGCGACCGTGATCTGTGCGGCCGCGAGCGAACCATCCGACGCCGTGGCTCCGTGCACCGTCACCTCGCTACCTTCCGCAAGCGATCCGGAAACAGTCGCGCTCCGATAGTCCACAACCAGGTTGTTCACACGAAATGACATCGCGGCGCTGTCCAGATTCCTGATCTTGCCCGACACCTGCACGTCGACCGCCGCGGTGGGCGCAGCATCCACGCGCGACGCCAGCACTTCCCCCGTGGCGCTGGTGAAGCCGCTCACCCGCACCTTCGTGCCGGATTTCAGTTCCGCGAGATCCTGTGCCTGCGTGCTCTCGTCGAAGAGCGTATCCGCCGTGACTTTCACGGTCTGCCCGAGCACCACGAAGCTGTTGGCGTCGACGTCGACGGAGGCGATGTCCCCACGAACATCGCTGGTCAGAATCACTTGCGTGGCCGTGCCCTTCTTGCCGTCCGCGTTGAGTGTGCCGGTCAGCGTCACGACGTGCCCCACGCGCAGATCGGCCTCGGTGGCCGGCTGATCATCGATGCGGATTTGCGCGGTGGAGGTGTCGTACTCCACGCCATCGATGAAGATGCTGCCGAAACCGTTGATCCGGCCGGTCGTTGTGACGGCGCTTGCGACCGGGGAGCCGGAGCCCTCGATACCCGCGACCTGATCGGCGCCGCAGGAGGCCATCAGCGTGAGAAGAATGGCAACCAGGCTGATCAGCGCGGCGAAACGCGCCGGGCGCAACGACATCGGTGTTGGCATGTTCATGAGTCAGTCCTGTATCTGGTAGACGCCAGCGCCCATCCGGGTGGTGCGCGGATTGGCCTCCGCAGGATGTTCCGGGTCGACCTGATGCTCGGCGAGCCACGCGTCGACCCGTTCGAGGAACGCCTGGCCTTCGCGCTCCAGGAACTCCCGGAATTGCGGCGCCAGAGTGAGTGGGATCTGCTCGTTCTTCGCGGCGCGCTCGAAGCGAGCGGCGGTGCGCCCGCTGCGCGTGATGTTGTGGACGTAGGTGTTGGCGACATCGCCGAGCACCGTGCCCCAGAGTCGAATGAGCTGCTCGTCCGTCGCGCGCGGAATGTAGTTGCGCTGAAGTGCCTCGAGGCGGCCATCGTCCCGTTTGCGAATCGCCCTGGCCGCCAGGAGCTCGCGCATGACGGTGGTGGCGGGGATGTCGCCCGCGCCGGATCGATGCAGCAGCTCCACGAACGTGGGCCCGTCTCCTTCCAGTGGCAGGGCGCGCGGCGCCCCGCGCTTGTCGATGAACTCCGGATCGAGATGCCAGCGCGACAGGATCTGCGAGGCCTTGCTCGCGTAAATGGTGGGCGTCGGCTCCCCGGCGGCCGCGCGCTCGCGCACCAGTCGCACGTCACGTCGCGTGAGCCCCGTGAGCATCGCGGTTCGCGAGACGTTGGTGGGACGGCCGCGCTTGCCGAATCGCACGGTCGCCACTTCGACGTAGAGCGTCTTGGCCAGCGCGCAGAACTCGTTCCACGTGACTCCACAAAGAAGCAGCACATAGATCGCCGGCCGCAGCCACCGGCGGGTTGCATTGATAACCGTGTCTCTGTCCTGTGAGGGCATGTGTGGACCCCACGCGTGCAGGCGGGGGGTTCGTTGTGATCTCGTGTCACATGCAAGCGACAAGCCATATGCATACGAGCGATGCGATGGGCCACGCACGGCCCGCGGATGCTTTCAGATACCGCGAAGTTTCAGTCTGGCGAGCGCCACGCGTGGGTCGATTTGACGCATGGATGGGAATTTTTACTAATCACTTCGCGGGGTCACCGCACGTGGAAACGCACCATCTCCGTCACGTGCGGCGGCTCACCAGAGTCAGAGTCGCCCACGCGGATCCGCGCAAACACTTCGTGAACACCGGGTACGAGTCGCCAGGTGAGATCGCCGGTGCGCGTTCGCGATATCGGGATGCCGTCGATGTGCCACTCCACTTCGCGCAAGTTCCGCACGGAAGCGATGGACATCCTGAACGCCTCCAGCTCATCCGGAATGCGTGGATCGCGCGCAAGCTGCAGGCCGGGAGTCGGCTGCAGAATGCGGTATTCCGTGGCGGGAGCCGCGGTGGGGCCGGCGGCGGCAGGCACCGTGCCCGGAACGAACCACTCCGTCATCGCCTCGCACTCACCATCGGCCGGCAAGCCGGTTCTGCGGCAGATGGAAGCGGGCACCAGGCGTGGGCTCAGCCATAGGCCCCGCGTGTCCTGATTTCGATTCAACGAGGCGAAGGCCGAGCGCAGGACCATGGCCGGGCCCACGGAACCGGTCACGCCGTTCATGGCGGAGCCATCCAGATTGCCCATCCACACGGCCACGGTGTGCGCGTAGTCGAACCCGATCGCCCAGGCGTCCCGGTAGTCGTTGGATGTGCCAGTCTTGATGGCCGTCTCCACCGGGAACTGCAGCCCTGGCCCGAACTCGAGCCGGCGGGCCTCGGGGTCTGCCAGGATGTTCGCGATGAGAGAAGCGACTTCCGGGGAGAAGACCTGTACGTCCCCGTTCGCCGGCGCCGCATCTGAGGAAATTGCTGCCAGCGGACGGAAGCGCCCGTGCCGAGCGAGGGTCGTGTACGCCTGCGCCATTTCATACAACGAGATTTCGCCATTGCCGAGCGCGAGTCCATCGCCGTAGAAGTCCGGATGCTGCCGCAGGCTCACGATCCCAAGCTGATGCAAACGATCCAGAAATTGATCCGTGCCGACCACTTTCAGCGTGCGAACCGCGGGCACGTTGAGGGAGTTGCCGAGCGCCTCACGCAGGCGGATCGGCCCGTAGTGCACGCGGCTGTAGTTGTGGAAGGTGTGAAGGCCCGCGCCCACGGACTCCGACAGTGTGCTGTCGTCGATGAGCGTCGCGGCCGTCCAACCTCTCTCGAGCGCCATGGCATAGAGCAGCGGCTTCATCGTTGAGCCGGGCTGGCGCGGGGTGAGCACAGTGTCGTAGCCGAGCGCAGGCTCGCCTTGCTCTTTGCCTGAACCCGCGCGGCCAACGACCCACGCTAAAATCTCGTTGCGCCGGTGATCGATCACGAGCAGGGCGCCGTCGCGCACCTTCCGCTTCGCGAGCGAACTGAGAGAGGTGTCCAGGATCTCCTGCATTTCGCCCTGCAGATAGGCATCGAGGGTGGTGGGCAGGCGTGGAGAGACGACCGACCGACTTTCCGTCGCCTGCTGCAGGACTCGTCTGACGAAATGAGTTGCGTCGAGCGTGGAGCGCGCATGCGCGAACTGTAACGGTGTATCTCTTATGCGCTCGCAATCCGCATACGAAAGATTTCCCGCGAGAAGCAGACGATCCGCCAGCCGGCTCATCGCCTGCGACGCGCGCTTCTCATTTCGGCGCGGATCGAGGCCCTGCGGCGAGCGAACCAGCACGACGAGCGAGAGCGCCTCGTGTTTGTTGAGCGTCTGCAGGTCGCGGTCGTAGTAGTAGCGCGCGGCCTGCACGACGCCGCGCCGTCGGTCGGTGCAGGGAACCTGGTTCAGATAGAACGCCAGGATCTCCTCCTTGCTGAAGCGGGCTTCGAGGCGCCGCGCTTCGAAGCCTTCGAGCCAGCGAGACCAGAGCGTGCGCGGGCGGGGATGCAGCATGCGGACCACTTGCTCGGTGATCGTGCTGGCGCCGCGAACGGCCGCGCCGCTCGTCACGTTCTGCCAGAGCGCAACGAGGCGGGCGCGCCAATCCACGCCGTGATGTTCGTGGAAACGCTTGTCTTCGGAGAGGACGAACGCGCGCTGCAGGAACTCAGGCACTTCCTGCAGCGGCACGATGTCCGTCGTGTTCCAGGCATTCTGCAGAGTCACGCTCAGGCGTGTGCCATCGCGCGCGAGCACTGTCGGCTTGACCAGGCCCTCATGGGCGACATCGAGCCCGGCGGGGAAGCCTTGCAGCGAATGCCGGGTAGCGATCGCGAGGACGCCGGCTGCAACCACGCAGGCCATCGCCACGGCGGCGAGTATCGATTTGAGCCCGACCCTACTCATGGCTCACGAACAGTTTCGCCGGCAGCCCCTTGCCATAGACATCCGGGTCATACATCTCTTCGGCTTTCACTGGCGACGCTGAGAACTCGCCTTCGGCCACCGCCTGCGCGGCGTACGACAGGTGATACCGCCCGGCCGTGAGATAGTCCGCATAGAAGCGCGCGGAATCGTGGCGCAACTCGCGGTGATAGAAGTTCCAGAACGAGATGCCGTATTCGCTCCAGTCACCGAACTTCCACCACAGCGCGCCGCCTGCCGCCTGGAACTCGCCACTGTCCGCATCAACACCAGACGCCGTGGCGAGATCGCGGTTCACCGGCTCGAGTCCGCCCGGTACCGGGTCGTCCACGACGACGAAGTTGCGCGCGGCCGGCAGCGACAGGTAGATATCGACGCGCACGAGCTCGCCACGCGTCACGCGCATCGGTGGCTGGAGCAGTTCCCACTTGCCGTTACGCTGCACGCTGTACTCGCGCGTGATTTCCATTCCCGCATTGGTCGAGGCCGCGACCTCGTCCCTCGGGGCGTAGCTAAGGCGCGTGGTGTAGTAGATGCGCCCCGCGCCCTCGCGCTCGATGCGCACTTCGGCCTTGCGGCCTGCGTCGTCCGCGCCATTCGGCCGCACCATCGTCACCGCGGGATCGCGAAATGCGGAGAAGCTCGCGTCGCCGATGGGCTCGCCGCTCACTGAAGCGCGAACAGTGATCCCGGGCGTATCCTTTTCGTACACCTTGCTGAACTCGACGAGCGCATTCAGGCAGAACAGATTCTCCTGAGTGTTTTCCCAGTGATCGCGCTGACCTCGCGTCTGCGTGATCTGGCGCGCGAGCTTGAACGGAACGTCACCCACGAGCTTCGCGCCGACCTCCGTCTCACCATATGCAACGAGCGACTCGAGGATCGCGCATTGCGTGCGAGCGGGGGTCGCGAGCAGCTGCCACCAGCCATCGTCCCAGACTTCCGTGAACTGGAACTTGCCGCCGCTCTGGTTCGCCTGCGAGAGGATTCGCTGTGTCGTCAGCGCCGCGAGTTGGTCGCCGCCTTTCACCTGCAGCGTTGCGCGCAGGTACGCAGCCATTCCGAACAGGTCCATGCGCGGCACGTGATCGCGATATCGCTCCAGGTCCGCGAGGCTCACCTTGTTGTGGCCGGCCAGGGCCTCGAGCGCCACGGCGCGCACACTCGACACCATTCCTACGCTGAAAAACGTGGGCGCTGCCCGCTCGCGTAGAAAGCGATCGAGGTACGCGTGCAGCCTGGCTTCCACATCTTTGGGAACGCGATAACCGGCCTTGCTGAGCTTGTTGAACGCGAGCGCCGTTGCCGCGGAAAGGTAGGGACTCACGCGATCATCCTGCGGCACCCAGAACGCCATTCCGCCGTTCGGCGCCTGATAGCTCGCCGCATCGTCCAGCACCGCCTGGGGAAGCGATTGCGCTTCGGGCCACTTCACATCTTCCGGAAAGTATTCGCGCAGGTGCAGGTAGTCCGCTGCCACCAACGCGCGCGTGAGCCGCTGCTCCCAGCAGTCGTACTTGTAGTCGCGGACGTAACGCAGCGCGCCGTCCAGATTGCCGATCACCGTGGGCGACACGACGACAGAGAGCGATCCCGTCTCCGCGATCATGTTATTCGGGAACAGCACCGACTCCGTCGCCACGTCCGCGAGCGTCGTGCCGTAACTGGCGGCCGTGTCGAGGGAGACGCGGCGATGCACGGGCACGGTGTATTCGAGAGCGTCGCGATCCGTTGAATCGGATGCGGTTGCAGTCAACCGAACGGCGCCTTCGCCGCGAGTCTCCAGAGGCATCCACACGAGGTCACGCTGGAACGCTTCGAGGCGCACCGTCTGCTTCTTCGACTGCTTCTCTCCCGCAATGGCTCCAGTGGCCTGGAGCGTTACGGTGAGCTCGCGGGCCTTGTCCGCGCGGTACAGCACGCTGAAACCGGCGGGGAACTTGTCGCCTTGAGTGAGCTGGTTGGGCATCACCGGCCGAAGTTCCGTGGGCTTGCTGCTCTGGAACTTGTAGTCGCCGAGGCCGAGCCGGTCGCCCGGCGTCACAGCCAGCGCGAACACGCGCCAGCCTGTGAGATTGTCCGGCAGCTTGAATTGCACTTTCGCGCGGCCACGCTTGTCCGTGGTGACGGAAGGATTCCAGTACGCCACATAGTTCTTTACGACGCGCATGTCGAAACCGGCGCCGCCATCGCCGCCCGCATTCGCGCCTTTCTTCTCGAATTTCTGCAGGCCCACCAGCCGATTCAGCAGGCCGAAGTTCGTGAGATCGAGATTGTCGAGCTGATAGAAGCCCCGATACGGATCGAAGTAGCTCTGGCCGTCCTGGATGAGATCGAAGACCGCTTCATCGAGAACGGCGATGGCGAACTCCACGGGCTCGCCGGTGCGCTTGCCCCGATGAGGCGAGGCCCGCAGCTGCAGCGTCACGCTCTCGCCCGGCTTGTAGGTCTTGCGGTCGCTGCGCATGGCGACGTCGAGTGACTTGTACGGGTCGGTGACGCGCGTCTGCAGATAGCCCATTCGATATGTCGGGCGCCCCAGATCGACGCCGTTGCCGTCGATCGGGTCGACGCCAGGCGAAGGCGCCACACGCGGTGACATCACGAGGACCGAGAGATAGAAGCCCGGCAGGTAGTCCGGCTCAATGGGAAATTCGAGCACGGGCGTGTTGCCTTCCAGCGCCTGCACCCAGCTCTTGATCACGCCGAACCGCTCGATCGTCACGAGTGCGCGTGCGCCGGGAAAAGGATTGCGCACCAGATAACGGGCGCGCTCGCCAACCTGATAGGTTTCCTTCTCGGGCACGATGGAAAGGCTCATGTCCTCCGGCTCGTTCCACAGCACGCGGCCCTTGCCGGTGACCCACGTGCACAGCTCCGTCGTGTGCGAGCGTCCCTTGGTGTCCTCGATGGTGGCCTGAATGCTGTAAAGACCGGGGTCGGAGGGCGTGAACGTGCACTCCTGCGCCTTTTCTGCCGAAGGCGCCGAGCAGGACGCGCGATCCACCCACTCGTTCTGGTAGCTCGTGAGAAACGCGTTGCCGGCGCCCTTCACGCGCGATGCGGTGGTCACTTGTCCCTGGATCGAGATGGAGACGGGCACTCCCGCTTCCACCTTGCCGTTCTTGTCCATCACGATGAACCCGATGGAAGCGGGCTTATCTTCCTCGAACGACCAACGCTCGCTGCGCAGGCCGACGTACCGATCGAGCCCGCGATATGGCGCGTAGGCCCGGGTCGCAACGTATTTGCCGCGCTCGTCACGCACGGCGCTCTCCACTTCCATGCGCCCATAGACGATGCCGGCGTCGTTGAGCGTGAAGCGCGTCGTCAGCTCGCCGCGCTCATCCACCATCGCCTCGGACTGGTGAGCTACGGACATCTGCTCCCATCGGTGCGGGCCGCAGCGTTCGAGGACCGCAGAGCTATCAAACCGAAAGCCCGAGGTGTTGGCGTCCGCGAAGTCGATCATCTGCGGGAAGGTTCTGGCGGTCACTCGCGTTTGCGCGTTGGCGTATGGGCCGCCTGCGTGCAAGGTTGCGTGTGTCGAGACTTCGACTTCGTCGCCCGGCGAATAGAGCGTGCCGTTCAGCGTGTTCTGCACCTGAAACGGCGCAGGGGTGAAGTCCGCCACCATCACGTGCATGGGCGTCCACACCTGCTTGTTCCCTGTGAGGCGGAACTCGTAGGAGCCGACGGCGCCGCTCGGCGGCACGCGGAACTCGCCCGCGTATGCACCAAAGTCGGAGAGCGCCACATCGCCGACTTCGTGCACGGTCTTGCCGGTCGGGTCGACGATGGCGAGCTTGTAGCCCGTGCGAACGGTCACCGGCTCGAGCGACAGGTTGTTCTGATTCCGCAGGTACAGTTTGTACTGAACCGTGTCCCCAAGCTTGTAGACGCCCTGAGCGGTGGTGCCCCACGCGCGCACGTGCCCATCCCGGCGCATCGGGCTGGACCAGAAACGCCCGCGCGAGACACGGTAGGTGTCGATCGAGAACTCGTCGCTGAGGGGCAGCAGCGCGAGGTCCTCGCCGGAGTCCACACGCACCATGAGGTGCTTCGCGTCCGGCCCGCCGTAGCCCAACTTCGTGCGGTTGGGGTCGAGCTTTTCCCGGCCGGGCAGCATCGCGATGCCGGCTGCGTTGGTGAGCGCTTCGCCGAGCATCGGCGGGTTTTCCGCGAAGCTGTTGCCGAAGTCTTCGTAGATCCTGACCTTCGCCGCCGCCACGGGAAGCCCGCTGCTCAGGCTCGTTACCCACACGAGTGTGTTGTAGTGCCCGAGCTTCGCGTGCACTTCGAACGGCGTGACCTGGACCCCGAATTGCTTCGAGACCTGCGCATCGCCCCGCGCTTCGTCGCTTGCATCATCGAAATATCCGCCGCCGTCGAGCAGCAGCGGTGTGGGGCGTGGCGTCAGCTGGCCCATGATCACGCCGGATTGGCCGCCGAGCAGATCGCGAGTCATCAGGGGCACGGCGTAGGCGACGTCCCATACGCGCTCGATCTTCTGGTTCGCGGTGAGGCCGCGCTCCGTGCCCGAAGCGGTCATGCGGTCATAGCGAATGTCGACATCCGTCAGATTCGTCACGTAGAGCGGCATCGAGGTCGGAGCCTCCTTCTCCAGCACTGCGACGCTGGTCGAGAGCCTCAAACGCGATGGGCGGTGATCCGTGGCGAACTGCAAGGAAGAGGGGCCGATGACGCCGCGGCCGAACTCGTCCCGCACGCCCTCGAGGCCTTTCACCGAGTAGGATTTGAACGCCTGCAGATGCTCGGGAAGCTGGACTTCGTACTGTTTCCCGCGCTTGTGAGGCGCCCTCAGCGCGGAATGCGGGTACACGTTTGCCCAGGGATCGTAGTCGGTGCGGCCGCCCGCAAGATCGGGCGTGAGCACGAGATGCTCCTTGATCTCGGATGCGATGACCGGCGCGGAGAACACGAGCGACACGCGTGCCAGCGGATTGCACCGGATCTCTTCGCGGGAATCACCGGGCGCGATCAACGCCGCGCGCGCGGGTGCCCGGCAACGCACGCCGAGAAAGCGGAAGTCCGGGAACGTGTCGAACTCGACGATGGTGCGCCGTTCGGTACCGCGCAACGTTCCGGCATATCCGCGCAGTCCCGGCGTGATGGCAAGCCGGGCGTGCGCATCTTTCGGCAGCTCTGCAGGTGGTGAGACGAGCCACAGACGGCGCGCCTCTAGTTTCTCCTCGTTTTCGTCGGCCGGTGGAGGCGCGCCGGCCTCCGCGATCACCGTCAGCTTTTCGCCTGGCAGGGGCAGCACGTAGATGACGTTACTGTCATACGGGGCCGGCTCGACCACGACGTTCTGCTGACCGGGGAAGCGCAGGTGACTTGCCACGGAATCACGCGTGACAGGCTGATTGAACACCAGGCGCACCACTGGCGTTCCGGGCCCGCGCCAGGTCTCGAAAGAATACTGCGTTACAGCCGGTCGCTCGGTTGAGAACCCCGCGCGGAACGGCTGCTCCAGCGCCGTGCCATCTTCAGCTTTGGTGCCGGCTTTGACGGCGAGCACGTACTCCGTGGCGGGAAGCAGCGCATCCCTGGCATCGAGCTCGCAGGCGAGAGACCGCGGGTCGAGCCAGTGCCAGCGGCAATTCACCGCAGGCTCGATGACGGCCGGCGAGTTGTCCGCAGTCAGGAGCATTTCGCCGATCGGGGCCATTGGCCGGTCGAACGTGACCACGATCTGCCGCGTGGCGGGCACGTTGCTGCCGTCGGGCGTCACCCGCACCACCTGCACGTTTCCTGGTGGAGGCTGCGCAGTGGAGTCGAGCGCCGCCGGAGCGGACGAGCCGACCAAAACCGTGCCCAGAGTGCCCAGTGCAAGCCATACCGACCACTTCATGACGCCGCTTTCCCGTTGATCCGGGCAGCGAGAGTGGCAGGGGATGGTGACGGGACGGTGGGGGAATTCGGGCAGCTTTGTGGCGCGCGCTGTTACGCGTCGCCGAGCAGCTCCAGCGCGGCTTCGACCTGATCCTCGGGCACGAGCAACTGAACGCCCGCGTATCCGCCTTCCATCGTGACGCCCGTGCCGACGACGACTGCCGGTATGTCGGCAGCCTCGAGCTCAGCCCGCGCCAGGTGCGCGTCCACCGTTGTCGAATAGGTCTTGATTGCTCTCATTCCGCATCACTCCACATCCGCCAGCTTCGGCCAAACCTTACGGTAGCTTACTCCTGTGAACCGCTTAAAATGCGCACCCGCATTCGGCAGCCGGAGAAAGCGCCTTGGCCAGCACTGATGTTTCGAACCTGACGCCCCTGAACGAAACGGTCGAGGCGCGTGGCGCGGCGTTCCCGATTCGGGGCGCGTATGACGCGAAGTACCGCCCGGTGGTCGATGCCTTCCTGGAGAACTTCCGGGCCGAGGACGAAACCGGCTCCGCGTGCTCCGTGATGAAGAACGGCCGCACCGTCGTCGATATCTGGGGCGGCTTCGCCAATCGCGAACGCACGAGGCCGTGGGAGCAGCATTCCACCGTGTGCATGATGTCCGTCGCCAAGGGCGTGACGTCGATAGCGTTCAACATGCTGGTGGATCGCGGTCTCATCGATGTGGATGCGCCGATCGCGAAGTATTGGCCGCAGTTCGCGCAGAACGGCAAATCCGGGATCAAGGTTCGCTGGCTGCTCGATCACACCGCGGCCATTCCGGTTCTCACGACCAACCCGCTCTGGCCTGGCGCGATGTTCGACCGCGAAGCGTACGTGGAAGCGCTCGCCCAACAGGCTCCGCTCTGGGAGCCCGGAACCAGGGCCGCGTACCACGTGCACAACATGGGCTACCTGCTCGGCGAAGTGATGAAGCGCGTCTGTGGCAAGACCGTGAGTCCGTTCGTGCGCGAGGAGATCACCGGGCCCCTCGGCGCCGAGTACAACATCGGCCGCCTGAGCGCGGCGGAGATCGAGCACGTGGTGGAAGTGATGCCCAACACGGAGGCGCGTCTCTTTGCCGCGAAGGACGTGGTGATCCCCAAGGATGCGCCCTGGGATGGCACCGTTCTGCGCCCGCTCGCCTTCCGGCAGAACCCGATCGAGCCGTGGTACGTGACGTTGAACTCGGCAGTGTGGAAGAGCGCTGAGATTGCGAGCGGCAACGGCCACGGCAACGCGCGCGGCGTCGCGCGCATCTATGGCGCGCTCGCCAACGGCGGGGAGCTCGGCGGCGTGCGCCTGATGTCCAGGGCGGGCATCGAGGCGATGATCACCGAGCAGCACAACCAGACGGAGCTCATGCAGGAGCGTCCGTATCATCAGGCGCTCGGGGTTCTGCTGAATACCCCTGCCGCCGTGTACATGGGGCCCAATCCCCGCGCCTTCGGGCATCACGGCATCGGCGGGTCCATCGGTTTCGCCGATCCGGATGCCGGGATCGGCTTCGGCTACGCCTGCAACAAGATGCATGCGGTAGGAGACAACGGACCGCGCGCTCGGCGCCTGATCGACGCGCTGTTCAGCGTCCGTTGAAAGTGCATTTGCGGCGGCGTAGCGCCGCTCACTCGCGCTTCAGGCAGCCGCTCGTGATGGCCCAGAGCACCCGGTCCGCCGCTTCGATTTCCTTCGGCGTCAGGCCTTCGACCAATTGCAGGATGAATTTGCCGATGGGCTTGCGAACGGCAGTGAAACTCTTGTGGCCGGCGTCGGTGAGCGCGAAGGTCGGGCTGCGCTTGTCGGCCGCATTTTCCGTCCGCTGGACGAAACTGCGTTTGATGAGCTCCTGAATCGCGCGGCTGACCTCCGCGCGGTCGACCGCGGCTCCGTCCGCGAGCGAGCGCACCGTTCCCCTCCCGGTAAGCCCGAGCTGCGCCACCACGCGCCACTGCGGCAGGCTGAGCTGGCCGGTTTCTTCCAGAATCTCGATGATGCGGCGATCGAACAAGCGTGCCGCGAGGACCACGCGGTAGCCGAAATAGGCTTGCCCGCCCACGTCGTAGAGCGGCACGAGCTGCGTGATGTCCCGCTGCCCCGGACGCGCCGGAGCGGGCTTTTTCTGCGGTAGCTTCCTGCGTGAGGTGTTTTTTGTAGTTTTTGCTGTCATAGGTGCCTAGCTTACGCGAGCGCGGGACGTTGCGCTCAAGATCGTTGAAAATTCAATGAGACTGTACGACTATTGAAAATTCAACGAGGCGGAGGGGGCCCATGAAAGGTACAGTCACGGTACGTTCCATCGTTGCTGCGCTCGTCGGTGTGGGGTCAGTGCATGCACAGGAGGCGCCGGCACCTGCGGCCGACGACGACTCGGCCCTCATGGAAGTCATCGTTACCGCCAACCGCCGCGAAGAGTCGGTGCAGAAATCCTCTCTCGCGCTCGATGTCGTTTCGGGCGAGCAACTGCGGGCGGGGGGCGTCAGCAGCCCGCTGCAGCTGCAGAATCTCGTGCCCGGGCTCACGATGTCGACGAGTGGTGCCACGGTCGTTACGTATCTGCGTGGTGTGGGCAGTCTCTCGACGGATGCGAACGCCGAGTCCGCGATCGCGTACAACATCAACGGCGTCTACATCGCGCGGCCCAACGGCATCGGCCCGATCTTCTACGATCTGGAGCGAACCGAAGTGGTCAAGGGCCCGCAGGGCACGCTCTACGGTCGTAACGCCACAGGCGGCGCGATCAACCTGATCACGAAGCGTCCCGGCACCGAGTTCGGCGGCGATGCGAGCCTCGATCTCGGGGACTTCCAGTACCGTCGCTTCCAGGGTGCCGTGAACCTCCCGCTCTCGAGCACTTTTGCCCTGCGTGCCGCTGGGCAGATCACCCGCCGCGATGGCTATCTGAGCGATGGCTATAACGACGATGACAGCGCCGCGGGTCGTTTGAGCGCGCTCTGGAATGCGAGCGATGATCTCTCGCTGCTGGTGGTGGGTGAGTATTCACACATCGGCGGCAGAGGTGGCGGCGTGGTGATGCGCTCCGACTTGCGGCCGGAGCCGAGCGATGAGTGGCACGGCGCGGCCGAGCCCGATTCGCAGCCACCTTCCGCTGCCATTCCGGGCGGAACAGTTCTGCAGCGGGACGGCAACACCGATGTGGATGTGAAGGCCGACAGCGCGGAGCTGAACCGGCTGCTGGTGGACTGACGCCGCGCCGTCCGGGCTCAATCGCCCGGCTCGCCGGCATCGGCGGGCGCGGTGGGCGAGCCCTGCGCAACCGGCCCGGCGTAGACGGCCACGCGGT
>JBDZVF010000466.1:0-4782 GCA_040255575.1 Pseudomonadota bacterium
GGACTCGCGGGACATCGCACAGCCGGGAGAGCCGGCGGTCCCGATCACCGCCGGAGCGCCGGCCGCAGCGGGGTCGGGGCCGGCGAATCGCACGGCTCCGGTGGGCGCGCTTGCGTCGCCTGTTACTGGAACTGCTGGCAACGTCACAGCAGCTTCTGCCAGCGCGCAGTAGCGCGCGATTCCACGGCGCACTTCATGCGCCGTTGTCCGTCACCCGGCATCAATTTCAGCACGCGGCTGCCGTTATGTATGGGCAACGGTACATCACGGGATTCGGATGAATTTCAGTACATGCGACGTAACGGTATTGCACCTTCTAGAGATTCATCACATGCGTCTGCGGCTTTCCGAAGTTCAATGATCACCACTTAATTCAGATAGTTAGTTTTCATCAGGCCATATCCAGCGGAAAGCCCCTGTCCCCATGACGACGCGCACGCCAACCCGGAAGAAGTCCGGGCGCACCTCCCGCACGCCCAGAGCTGCTGCACCCAGGCGGAAGGCCGTGGAAGCGAAGGCCGGCCGCAAGGTCGCGTCGGCGCGTGGCGGCGCGTCGGCTCGTGCAGGCACTTCGGCTGGTGCGCGCAATTCTGCTCGTGCGGGTGCTTCGGCTCGTGCGGGTGCTTCGGCTCGTGCCCGCACTTCTGCTCGTGCGGTTGCTTCGGCGGGGGCGCGGGCTTCGGCGGCTGCGTCTGGTCCCTCGGGGCAGGTCGCGCTACCGGCAGATTGCGTGATGGCGTCTGTTGCCGAGCTGCGCACCGCGCTGCTGAAGCGCCTGACCGATGCCGGCAAGGTGCAGATCGATGCGAGCGCTGTTCAGCGCGTCGACACGGCAAGCCTGCAGGTGCTGGCCGCGTTCGCGCAGGATCGTCGCGCCGATGGGCTTCCGGTCGAGTGGGTCGACGTGCCGGCTTGTCTGACGGACGCGGCAACTCTGCTCGACCTCACGAGCGCCCTCGGGCTGGAGGCACGGGCATGACGCTCGACCTCACCCAGTTTCACGGTGTCTTCTTCGAGGAGAGCTTCGAAGCGCTCGACTCCATGGAAGCGGCGCTGCTGAAGCTCGATGTCGGCACGCCCGATCCGGAGCGCATCAACACGATCTTCCGCGTGGCGCATTCGATCAAGGGCGGTAGCGCGACGTTCGGTTTCACGGCGATCGCGTCGTTCACGCACAGCCTCGAAACGCTGCTCGATGAGATGCGCGCGGGGCGCATGCAAGTGACGCAACCGATCAGCAACATCCTGTTGAAGTCGGTCGATGTCATGCGCGACATGCTTCGAGCCGTACAGCATCAGCAGCCCATCGACGCGCAGAGCGTCGCCGATCTGCAGTTCGATCTCGAGCTCGTCATCGCGCAGAAGGATGCCGCGCCGAGTGACCCGCCCACCGCGGCCGCGCCGAGCGCGCTCCAATCTACGGCTGCACCGAGCGCGGCCCAACCTGCGGCTGCACCGAGCACGGCCGAACCTGCGGCTGGAGCGAGCGGGCCTCAACCCGCAGCCGCGCAGGGGTCGCCGCCCGCCAGCATCGGCTCGCCCGCCCGGTGGGAGATTTCGTTCAAGCCGCACAAGCAACTGCTGGCGCGGGGCAATGACCCGCTGCGCATTCTTCGCGAGCTCGCGGCCATCGGCACGATGACCACGCGCGCCACGCTCGACTCGCTGCCGGCGCTTGATGAGCTCGATACAGAGTCCTGCTATCTCGCGTGGAGCATCGAGCTCGAAGGGCCCGAGACCGAGCAGCAGATCCGCGCGGTGTTCGACTCGCCCGAAGGCGATTGCGACCTTTCGATCCGCTGCGTAACCGAGCCGAGCCTGCCAGGCGCAGCCGAGGAAACCCGCTCGCCGCAGCACCGCGCCGGAGAAACCCCGTCACCGCCCTCGACGGTGTCAACGGGGTCGGCGACCCTCGTGCAAGAAGCGCATGCGCAGCTCGCCGAAGGGCCGCAAGCGGCACCAGTATCGACCTCAGCCATCGCGCAAGAGACAGCTCCTTCGCCGCTGCAGGACGCCGGCGCCATTGCGGCGGCCTCGGCGGAGCCTTCCGTTGCAGCCTCGGCGGAGTCTCCCATTGCAGCCGCGGCTGCCGATGGCGTAACCGCGGTAGCGACCGCGGCGGTGTCAGCCTCCGCATCCGCCACTCCGCCGCAGCAGCCCACGATCAAAGACACCGCCCCTGCCAGGGCCGACAGCGCCCACACCGGCGGGGACTCGAGCTCCATCCGCGTCAGCGTCGAGAAGATCGACGAGCTCATGAACACCGTCGGCGAGCTCGTGATCACCCAGGCGATGCTGAGCCAGCTCGGCCAGAAGCTCGAAGGCCCCGATGCCGAGCAGTTCCGCTCGAGCCTCGCCAATCTCGAGCGCAACATGCGCGGCCTGCAGGAAAGCGTCATGCGCGTGCGCATGCTGCCCATCAGCTTCGTGTTCAGCCGCTTCCCGCGCATGGCGCGCGATCTCGCGCAGCGCCTGGGCAAGCAGATCGAGCTCAAGCTCACCGGCCAGGAGACCGAGCTCGACAAGACCGTGATGGAAAAGATCGGCGACCCGCTCGTCCACCTGGTCCGCAACAGCATCGATCACGGCATTGAAATGCCCGACGTGCGCGTGGCGAACGGCAAGCCCGCCGTCGGCACCGTGCACCTCGACGCCTATCACCGCGGCGGCAACATCGCCGTCGAAGTGAGCGACGACGGCGCCGGGCTCGACCGCGACCGCATCCTCGCCAAGGCGAAGGGGCGCGGCCTCGTGAACCCGAACGAAGTCCTGACCGACGAGCAGATCTACGAGCTCATCTTCCTGCCGGGCTTCTCGACGGCGGAGAAGACCACCGACGTCTCGGGCCGCGGCGTCGGCATGGATGTGGTGCGCCGGAACGTCCACGGGCTCGGCGGCAAGATCGAGATCAAGAGCTTCCCCGGCAAGGGCTCGAAGTTCCTCATCACCCTGCCCCTCACGCTCGCCATCGTCGACGGCCAGACCGTCGCGGTGGGCAGCGAAACCTACATCGTGCCGCTCGTCTCCATCGTGGAGTCGATGCAGCTGAGCCCCACACAGGTGAGCCGCATCGCAGGCTCCCGCAACGAAGTGATCTCATTTCGAGGCGACTACCTGCCCATCATCCGCCTGCACGAGGTGTTCGGCGTCGAGCCGCGCAGCCGCGCGCTGCACGAAGGGCTCATCGTGGTGGCCGAGGGCGAGGGCCGGCGCGTGGGCCTCTTCGTCGATGACCTCCTCGGCCAGCAGCAGGTGGTCATCAAGTCCCTGGAAACCAACTACGGAAGAATCGACGGAGTCTCTGGCGCCACGATCCTGGGCGACGGCTCCGTGTCATTGATTCTCGACCTGCCGGGACTCATCCGCGCCGCGCCGCTGAGCTGCGCCGCGTAAGCCACGTTCGCACCGTATTCGAGAGAGGACTTGCAAACCATGACTATCACCCCCGCGAATGGCACCGAGGTCGCGGCCGGCTCCGAGCAGGTGCTGACGTTCGTGCTCGGCAACGAGACCTACGGTGTCGACATCCTGCGTGTGCAGGAGATCCGTGGCTTCTCCGCCGTCACCAAAATCCCGCACGCCCCTGCGCACGTGCTCGGCGTGCTCAACCTGCGCGGCTCCATCGTGCCGATTGTCGACCTGCGCATGCGCTTCAACCTGGAGCGCGCCGAATACAACGCGGTGACCGTGATCATCGTGCTGTCGGTGCAGTCCGCGGCCGGCCGGCGCGATTTCGGCGTGGTGGTGGATGGCGTGTCCGACGTGGTGGACGTGAACAAGGCCGAGGTGCGGCCGGCGCCGGAGCTCGGCTCGGCAAGCGCCACCGAATACATCCTCGGGCTCGTCCCGGTGGCCGAGCGCATGGTCGTGCTGCTCGACATCGACTGCCTCATCGGCAACGACCTGCGGGCCCTGTCTCCGGCGGATAGCCCGCTCGATCACGCGGCCGCCTAACTGACGGTTCATTTGGAAAAGAAGATCAGCTTATGAAGTGGTTCAACAACCTTCGTCTGTCCGGCAAGCTCATGACGGCGTTCGCCGCGGTGCTCGTCATCACCTGCGCGCTCGGTGCGCTCGCCATCGTGCGCCTCGCCGAGGTCGCGACCCAATCGCACCAGATCTCGGCCACGTACATGCCGAGCCTCGATCGCCTGGGCGCGATCAACACGCTCTCCTCGGACATCCGCATCTCGCAGATCCGCAACGTCGTGGCCGACGCGGACGATGTCCGCAGCACCACCGCCAACGAGATCAACTCACGCGCGGCCGAGCGCGAGAGCCTGGTGAAGGAATACGAAGCGCTCATCTCCAACGACGAGGAGCGCAAGCTCTGGGAGGCCGCCCAGAACGACTGGAACGACTACATGAGCCGCTCCCAGCGGGCGCTCGAGCTTGCCAAGAACGGGCTCGCCTCCTCCGCCGTGCTCGACCTCAGCACCGGTGAGTCGAAGCAGAAGTTCGACGCCACGCGCGAGAAGCTCATGCAGGTCATTGCGCTCGATCGCAAGCTCGCCGCCGAGCAGACGGCGCACGCGCAGAGCCAGTACAAGTCGAGCCGCGCGATTATCCTCGCGATGATCGCGATTGCGATCGGTCTCGGCATGTTCATCGCCACCTACGTCGCCCGTGCCATCAGCCGGCCGATGGGGCAGACGATCGACACGTTCAAGCGCATGGCCGCCGGCCATCTCGACAACGTGATCGACACCTCCCGTCACGACGAGCTGGGCGAGCTGCTCAACAATCTCTCGCAGATGCAGGATCAACTGCGCAAGCTGATCG
>JBDZVF010000027.1:0-23546 GCA_040255575.1 Pseudomonadota bacterium
TGAGCTGGTTCGAAGAGCCGGTGTCCAGCGACGATCTCGAGGGCCTGCGCTGGCTGCGCGCGGCGTGCCCCGCAGGTATGGAGATCGCCGCGGGAGAGTACGGTTACGACAGCCGCTATTTCCGCCGCATGTGTGAGGCGGACGCCGTAGACGTTCTGCAGGCGGATGCCACACGCTGCGGCGGCGTGACCGGATTTCTGCGTGCTGCTGCGGTTGCCGATGCTTTCGGGCTGCCGCTATCGAGCCACTGCGCGCCGTCAATCCATTTGCACGTCGGGTGTGCCGCCCCCCGTGTGCGCCACCTCGAGTATTTTCACGACCACGTGCGCATCGAGCAGATGTTCTTCGAGGGTGCGCGCTTGCCTCTGAACGGCTGTCTCGCGCCGGATCTGACGCGCCCCGGCCTGGGGCTTGAATTGAAGGAGAGCGACGCGGCGCGCTACGCGGTGTGACCCGAAATGGATGCTCCTGCCACCACGGCTGATGCCAGCATCACGGCGCGAGCCGCGCGGGAGCTCGCGTCGGAATTGCGCGCGAACCTCGAGGGCGAAGTCCGCTTCGATCCCGGTGCGCAGGCACTGTACGCCACCGATGCCTCGAACTATCGCCAGGTGCCGATCGGCGTGGTCCTGCCGAAGACAATCGACGATCTGGTGAACGGTGTCGCGGCGTGCCGCCGCCACGATGTGCCGGTGCTTGCACGCGGCGGCGGCACGAGCCTTTGCGGGCAGTGCTGTAATGCCGCCGTCGTCTTCGACTGCTCGAAGTATCTGAATGGAATCGAGACGCTCGACCCGGTCGCGAAGTGCGCCTGGGTTCAACCCGGTGTCGTGCTCGACGATCTGCGAGATGCCGCCGAGAAGCATCACCTGACGTTTGCCCCGGACCCCTCGACTCATACGCACAACACGCTCGGCGGGATGATCGGCAACAACTCGTGCGGCGTGCACTCGGTCATGGGCGGGAAGACATCAGATAACGTGCTGGAGCTTGATGTGCTCACTTACGAGGGCCTGCGCCTCACAGTCGGGCCCACGAGTGACCGCGAGCTGGCGTCGATGAGCAGCGAGAACACTCCGCGCGGACGGCTGTATCTTCAGCTCGCGAAGCTTCGCGATGAGTACGCGGCGCTGATCCGGGAGCGCTTTCCGCACATTCCGCGCCGAGTCTCTGGTTACAACCTGGAAGAACTGTTGCCCGAGAACGGGTTCCATGTCGCCCGATCGCTCGTCGGAAGTGAGGGCACGTGCGTCATGGTGCTTCGCGCCCGCGTTCGGCTCGTCGACAGTCCGCCGGGCCGTTCGCTGCTGGTGCTGGGCTACCCGGACGTCTACGCGGCCGGGGACCACGTGACCGATATCCTGAAGTTCAACCCTATCGGGCTCGAGGGCATCGACGACCGGCTCATCGACGACATGAAGGCGATCCATCTTCATCCGAAGGATCTGACCTTGTTGCCGCCCGGCGCCGGATGGCTGCTGGTGGAGTTCGGCGGCGCGGATCGCGAAGCCTCCGACGAGCAGGCGCGCGCATGCATGCGCGAGTTGCGTCGTCGCCCCAAGACGCCGTCCATGAAGCTTTTCGATGATCCGAGGGAAGAGGCGCTCATCTGGGAAGTGCGCAAGTCCGGCCTCGGTGCCACCGCGCACGTCCCGAACAAGCCGATCACGTGGGAAGGCTGGGAAGACTCGGCGGTGCCGCCGGCGCAACTCGGGCAGTACCTGCGTGATCTGCGGGCGCTGCTGGAGCGCTACGGCTATGGCTGCGATCTGTACGGGCACTTCGGGCAAGGCTGCGTTCACACGCGCATCGACTTCGATCTCGAGACGGCCGCGGGGATTGCCACCTTTCGTCGGTTTCTCGACGATGCCGCGGATCTCGTGGTCAGCCATGGCGGCTCCATTTCCGGGGAACATGGGGATGGGCAGTCGAAGGCGGTGTTGTTGCCGCGGATGTTCGGCCCGGAGCTCGTGCAGGCCTTCGGACGCTTCAAGGCCATCTGGGATCCGCGCGGGCGCATGAATCCTGGCAAAGTCGTCGATGCGTATCGGCCCGACGAGAACCTGCGGCTCGGCACGCAGTACCATCCGGCGCAGCTGGCGACACACTTCCGCTTTCCACGAGATGCGGACAACTTTTCCCGCGTGGCTCTGCGCTGTGTAGGCGTGGGGGAGTGCCGGCGGAAGAGCGGCAAGACGATGTGCCCGAGCTACCGGGGCACGGGTGAGGAGGCGCACAGCACACGCGGTCGCGCCCGTCTTCTTTTCGAGATGCTACGCGGGGACGTGTTACGCGATGGCTGGCGCGACCCGCATGTGAAGGCCGCGCTGGACCTATGCCTCGCTTGCAAGGGGTGTCTTGGAGATTGCCCTGTCAATGTCGACATGGCGACCTACAAGTCCGAGTTCCTCTCGCATTACTACGAAGGGCGCCTGCGGCCGCGCACGGCGTATGCCTTTGGATACCTGGACCGGTGGGCGCGGCTGGCGATGCAGGCTCCCAGCCTGGCGAACGCCGCTTCGGGCGCGCCAGCGTTCGGGCGCATGTTGCGTTGGCTTGCGAACATTGCGCCCGAGCGAGAGATCCCGAAGTGGGCGCGGCAGTCTTTTCAGAGCTGGTTTCATCGCAGGCGGGTGCGGCGGTCCGAAGGGCGCCCCCAAGTGCTGCTGTGGCCGGACACCTTCAACAACTACTTCCATCCGCATGTGGCGCGAGCTGCCGTTGAGGTGCTCGAAGGTGCGGGACTCGAGGTTATTGTGCCGAAGGGGGCCTTCTGTTGCGGTCGGCCGCTTTATGACTTCGGGCTACTCGATCGGGCGAAGCGTTACCTCCTGCGAATTCTCTCGGAGCTGCAAGCGGTCATCGATGCGGGAACGCCCTTCGTCGTGCTGGAGCCGGCGTGCGCGGCGACCTTTCGCCATGAGTTGCCGCTACTCCTGCCGGGTGATGAAGCGGCGAAGCGGCTCGCCAGCCAGACCTACTTTTTCGCCGAGTTCCTCAACAAGAGAGAGCTGGCGCCGGCCGTGGTGTTTCCTCGACGCCTGCTCGTTCACGGGCACTGTCATCAGAAAGCTCTCGTGAAGATGACGGCTGAGGAGGCGTTGCTCGCACGCCTGCATGCTCAGTCGGAGATATTGGATGGCGGTTGTTGTGGGATGGCGGGGTCGTTCGGCTTCGAAGCCGACAAGTACGCGCTCTCGCAAACGATCGGCGAGCTCGCGGTGCTGCCCGCGATGCGCGCGGCTCCGCCCGACACGTTCCTGATTGCGGACGGGTTCAGCTGCCGGGTGCAGATTCGCCAGGCATGCGGGCGCCAGCCGCTCCACACTGCAGAGCTGCTCGCGCGCATTGCTAGCGGGGGTTAGGGCAGTGTGTGCACGTGTAGGCGCTGGATTGCGTGTGGCGCCGAGCATGCGCGAGGCTGGTGCCCCGGCAGCTAGCGGCGGCGCATCCGCAAGAGGTTTTTGAATCGGCTCGGTTGCGCGCGCAGGTACTGCGGGGGCGCGACCACCTCCGCGCCGAGCGCTGCGGCCGCGTGCCACGGCCATCGCGGGTCGTAGAGGATGGCGCGCGCCAGGGCCACCATGTCCGCGTCGCCGGTGGAAACGATCGCTTCCGCCTGCTCATAGCTGCTGATGAGCCCAACAGTTATCACGGGCATGCGCGTGGCCGATTTCACCGCGCGCGCCAGCGGTACCTGGTAACTCGGCCCGAGCGGAATGTTCTGCGCCGGATGCAATCCGCCGCTCGAAACGTGAATGGCGTTGCAGCCGCGTGCCTCGAGCGCCTGGGCGAGGGCCATCGTCTGCTGCACGTCCCAACCGCCATCGACCCAATCCGTCCCTGACACTCGAAACGAGACCGGGCGATCGGGCGGATACGCCGCGCGAACGGCGTCGAACACTTCCAGCGGAAAGCGCATGCGGTTCTCGAGCGAGCCGCCGTACTCGTCATCGCGCTTGTTGGAAAGAGGAGACAGGAACTGATGCAGTAGGTAGCCGTGCGCGCCGTGAATCTGTACCGCATCTATGCCGAGCCGCCCGGCGCGTTTCGCGGCGCTCGCAAACGCATCGCGCACGCGCTGTAGCCCCGACTTGTCCAGCGCCGCTGGCGCGAGGTCGCTCTCCGCAAAGGGTAGGGGAGAGGGTGCGACGGTCTGCCATCCGTGCGGGTCTGGCGGTCGAATCTGCGCTCCGCCTTGCCAGGGCACCTCGGTCGAGGCCTTTCGTCCGGCGTGCGCGAGTTGTATCGCGATGGGGATGTTCGACCAGCGCCGCACGCTCGTGAGCGTGCGCAGGATCGCGGCTTCGTTCGCGTCGTTCCAGAGGCCGACATCAGCCCAGCTGATGCGCCCCTCCGGGAGCACGGCGGTCGCCTCAATGGTCAGGAGGGCGGCGCCGGAGAGCGCGAGATGGCCGAGGTGGATGAGATGCCAGTCGGTCATGCATCCGTCTTCTGCCGAGTACTGGCACATCGGCGCGATGACGATGCGATTGCACAGCTCGAGCGTGCCGACGCGAATCGGCTGGAACAGTTTGGAACTGGGCACAGAATCTCCTTCGGGGAGGGCGTGTCTCGCGCGAGCATCGCTCGCGCGGGGCGCGGAGGGAAGGCTCCCGTCTCAGTGGGCAGGGCCGGGCGCCGCGGAGTGCATCCGAAATCATCTGCGGTCCGTATACCCTCGGCTTGGCCCGGGGAAACGGATCATGCGAACGCCATTCGGGTGGGCGCTTTTGGCGCTGGTTGCAGGGGTGTTCCTCGTGGGAACGCTTTCGGGCAGGGCAAGAGGCAACCCGCGCGATACACGTGTTCGGTTGTTGGCCAAGCCGAAAAGAACGGGCTTGACCGTGCTCGTGCCGCCAGGCCCTGCGCCGCGCCTGATTCCAAGTGAAGCGCCGAATGCGACGCGCGCGCGGCCGGTCCCTGCAGCGGCGCCCCGCAAGATGCCGCGCGCAAGCTCCGGCATCATCGATTACATCGCACCGTTCGTGGGCTCGGGCGATGCGGGCGATAACGCTCGACTGGATTACCTGTTGGAGCCGGGCGAGGACGAGCCGCCCGACCCGCCCGACATGCCCGACATGCCCGCCGCCGGCCACGAATGACCCTCGCGTTCGGACGAGCTCAAGGCAGCGTGTTCGATTCGTCGAACGACTCCGAGGTGCATCGGCATTCTCGTTCGGCCGCTACCGCGCCACGGCGCGCAGCATATGCGCCGCGCCGCCGGTGAAGCCTTCGTTCACATTCAATTGCACGGCCACGCTGCCGCGGTTTCAGCCCGAATCCCGCTCGTCCCGCGCATCGGCTCAGACGAAAGTCTTAGCCTTCATCCGTTCGTGACCAAGCACAGGTTACCTCGCCGGGTTGCAAGCGGCGCTCACGCGAGGACGCGCTAGGCTCACACCCTTCAGGTCACCGACGGCGCGCGCGCAAGATGCCCGCCGGGCCTGCGCAAAAAAACAGGGAGGGGGGCGATGAAAGCGTGGAACGTCGTTGGCCGGGTGTCAGTTGCTGCGGCAATCACCATCTGCCTGCAAGCCAAGGCAGCGGACCCCCTCCCGAATGACTCGACCTCTACCGGCGCACTTCAGGAAGTCGTCGTCACAGCCGAGTTTCGCGAGCGGAATCTCCAGGACACGCCCATCGCCATCACGGCGATCACCGGGGAAATGCTCGAAGCGCGCAGCCAACTCACCGTTGCAGACGTCGCGAATCAGGCCCCTTCCGTCACACTGAAACCCAACGCCGCCGCGTACGGCCCTTCGCTCACAGCCAATATTCGTGGCGTCGGTCAGTTCGATTTCCATCCCGCGCTCGAGCCCGGGGTCGGCATCTACGTCGATGACGTGTACTACTCCACGCTGACGGGCTCTATCGTCGACCTGCTCGATATTGAAAGAGTGGAAGTCTTGCGCGGCCCGCAGGGCACACTCGCCGGCAAGAACTCCATCGGCGGCGCCATCAAGTTGTATTCACGCCGGCCCACCGGCGATGGCAGCGGCTATCTGTCGGCGACCTACGGCAGTCGCGATCGTGTCGACCTGAAGGGGAGCATCGATCTCGGCTTCACGCCCAAGCTGTCGCTGCGTCTCGCGGGCATCACGCGTCATCAGGGTGGTTACGTGGATCGGCTGGATTACGGCTGCGTGGACCCCGGGCAAGGCATCCCTGCATTGAGGGATTCGCCGAACTGCCTCATGTCGAAGCAAGGCGAAGTGGGCGTCGATGCGCTACGCGGCCAGCTTCGCTTCGTGGCGAGCGACGCGCTGGAGATGAACTTCATTGCGGATCACACGCGTGAGAAGCATGAGATTGCAGGCTCTGTCCTTACCTATGCCAACTACAACGGCACGGGCGATATCAATCCCTTCCCAACGCCGATTCCGTATGACAGTCGTTTCATCTGCGGACGCTTCTGCAATTACGCGACATACGACTCCCCCGCGGACGGGCCGCTTGCCCGTTCGGTGATCCCGGGCCAGGTGGACTTCGAAGGCTGGGGGGCGTCGGGGCAGATCGAGTGGTCGCTCCGGGACGATCTGCAGCTCGTCTCGATCACTGCCTATCGCAAGTACGATTCGCTCTTCTCGAACGAGGATGACCTGTCGCCCCTCTCACATGCGATGGGCGGGCCGAACCGCTTGACGTTCGATAGCTGGAGCCAGGAGCTCCGCCTCAACGGCGATACATTCGGCTCGCGCTTTCATTACACGCTGGGCGGCTTCTGGATGGAGCAGGACATCTTTTACACATCGCGTCAGGATCTGCGTTACGTCCCGGGCGCGCCGCTCGTCTTCGTGTCGGGCGATCCGGTGCCGGCCTTTACTCATGCGGCATTCGCGCATGGCGCTTACGATGTCACGGATCGCCTCACCTTTACTGGCGGCATTCGCTATTCGGAAGAGGGGAAGGACTACACGTTCCGCCGTCGGGACCGTCAAGGCAATCTGCTCCCCGGGCAGAACGCGCTGCTGGATGGGCAGACCGGGCGTTACCGCGGCGATCGCTGGGACTATCGCGCGAACGTGCAGTACAAGTTGGCGGACCACATCAATGTGTACGCCCAATATTCCACGGGGTTCAAGGGCGGCGGTGTGAATCCGCGGCCGTTTGCGGTTCAGCAGGTGCAGCCGTTCGGTCCCGAGACGCTCACGACCTGGGAGGCGGGACTGAAGAGCGATCTGTTCGAGCAGCACGTTCGACTGAATGTGGCGGCGTTCACCTCGAAGTACCGGGATATTCAGCTGCTGCTGAATGCCTGTCCTCAATTCAATCCGCCCGGCATTCCGCCTACTGTGGCCTTTCCGTGCGGCTTGCCTGCGAACGTGGGTACGGCAGACATCGATGGATTGGAAGTGGAGGCGAATGTTCGTGCCTCGGCGAATCTGCTCGTGGACCTTGCGGTGAGCTATGTCGATTTCGAATACACCTCGATCGCTCCGCAGGCGGGTGGGCCGACGAATCCGGGTGGCGTGCAGAAGGGGATGATTTCGCCCTATACGCCGGAGTGGAAGGCGAGCCTCGGCGCGCAATATACGTTCGAGCTCGGGTCGTCGCTCGGATCGCTCATTCCGCGGGTGGATGCCGCGTATCAGTCGAAAGTGTGGGGCACCGCCATCAACTCGGATCGCACGCGCATCGATGGGTACACGGTCGCCAACGCGCGGCTCACGTGGGTGAACCCCGCCAAGGATCTGGAGGCGGCACTCGAAGTCACCAATTTTCTCGACGAGTACTACTACCTGACGACATTCGAGGTGTCCGCCGCCGCCGGGGTCGCGAATGCCCAGCCGGGGAGGCCGCGGGAGTGGGCGGTTACGTTGAAGAAGCGGTTTTGATGTGATGTTTCGACCGA
This sequence comes from Pseudomonadota bacterium, assembly GCA_040255575.1. GTDB lineage: Bacteria > Pseudomonadota > Gammaproteobacteria > Steroidobacterales > Steroidobacteraceae > JADGHX01. The sequence goes on from JBDZVF010000027.1 coordinate 7,856, forward strand.
GGGCTGCGCGACGACGCGTTTCCGCGGAAACGTCGATACGGATTCGCGCCTTGACAGGCCAGCAGGCCCTGCGGAGAATCCCTGCCACTAACCCCGCCGGCGAGCGTATCTCCGGCCCGACGCCTCCCTCGCGGAGGCGTTTCTCATTCTGACGTGTCGAAAACAATGTCGTGGCTATCGTGAAGCTGAACCGGTGACACGAGTGATCAGGGGGCAGGGTCGCCGGCGCCATCGGGTTGGGCTGTGCGCGACGCCCAGCACCCAATAGAGAAAACATGGCGCGCACGTCACCGCTGCCGGTCGTTAGGCGCGCAACGCGCGCACAGACGAGCGCACCACGACCGGCGGGCGTGATCGATGAGGGCCGACGAGGCGAGGGGGTGGCAGCGAGTGCCACACTCGTTCCCTGCAGGGGAAGAGCCTCTGTGGGCACGCTGGCGGAAGTTTGTGCGTAGCGCGGCAGCGATCGACTGCTCGCGGGCCACGGCATGTGCGGCCCCCGATGAAATCGCGATTGCAATACGCAAGCGCCTCGCGCCTACCCGCTGAATCTGAATCGGCGCGAGTGCGTACCGCGCGCAATCCAATTGATCTCATCGCAAGCTTTTCCTGGCTGTTGCTTTTTGTATCCATATAATGGAAGAAAACAACCAGCATGGGTGCTCGCGTGTCTACGTTCGATCTGGGTCTCACTCGTGTCCTCAACCTGTATCCCGATGTAGCGCCTTTCATTCAGAACGTCTGTGCAGCGTCAGACGCGAATCGCGATCTGCTTGGCTTCGTCCCGCGAGGCGTTTTCGAAGAGTTCGCCCGTCGGAATGACCTGTTTGTGCTGGCGATGTCGAGAGATGGAAAGCTCGAGTATGTCGGTCATCTTCTGTTTCAGCGACGACATCCAAGAGCCAAGGTCATTCAACTGTTCGTTCTGTCCGAGTACCGGGGACGGAAGCTCGCGCGGTTCCTGTGTGACCGCCTGGTCGAATTACTGACCCACGAGGGATTCACATCGATCTACGCTCGTGTGGGTGAAGACATGCACGAGGCGAACGAGGCGTGGCAGGCGATGGGATTTCGAGTGCAGAGGACCGAACCCGGAGGTGTTACGACCGGCCGCACGATCGTCGTTCGAGTGCGGGAACTTGAAAGCCCGCAGCTGTTCGCTACGCACAAGGTCGAACCATCCGATCCGCTTGGCCTCACGCGCGGACTTTCGACGGAGGCACCGCTGTTCCTGATCGATCTGAATGTGTTGTTCGACCTTTCTCCCCGACGAGCGCGGCACCATGATGCGCTCGGCCTGTTTCAGGCTGAGCGCGCTGACTTCTGCAAACTGGCAATCAGCGACGAGGTTATCGCGGAGCTGGAGCGCACCGGGGTTGTCGGCCGCCCTGATCCCATGATGAACCTGGCACGGACATTCTCGAGGTTCCCTGTATCCGACGTGTCTTTGGAGACACCCGTTGTCCGCGAGCTGGCTGCATTGGTATTTCCGCACAAGATGGCACAGCGGCTCTCCCGAAACGATATCTCGGACCTGCGTCACCTTGTGACGGCCATCGAAAACGATCTCGCAGGACTGATCACGAACGATGAAGCCAGCTTGAGAGCCGCATCGCGAATCGAGGACAGGTTCGGTGTGCAGGTTCTGTCGCCCAAGGCGTTCCTGCCCGAGGATATCGCTAGCCGCGCAACCTCGTACGAAGGCGATGATTCTGAGCTGACGTTGTGGCCGGCCAAGGATTCCGACGATGTCGACATACGGTCACTCTTGGTGGCGCGAGGACTCACTGCGGCGGATCTTGCGTCCGGCTGGTCCAGACGGGCTTCGATAAGCTTCGTGGTGCGGGCGGGCTCCAGGCTGGTCGCTTATGTGTGCTGGTCCGTATTGAAGCAGGAGAGCGTGAGGACTATCAGGGCGGCAGTGGACGAGTCATCCCCGTGTATCCACGATATAGCACGAGGTGTGATCGTTCATTGTCTGAATCGAAACGTGGACGGGCCCGGGAAATTGCGCCTCAAGACGCCTGCCAATCAGGTTGCGCTTCGTGATATCGCCCGGGGCGTGGGCTTCTGTGGAGCTCAGGGAACCGACGATCTGATCAAGCTTGCGTTCGGCGACGTGGCGACCAAGGCGAACTGGTACCAACAACGTGCACTGCTTGCAAACACGTGCGGATTCAAGATGGACGAGCAGTTTCCGTGCTTTCGTGGCATGGGGCAACAGATTCCCTACATCACCCAGAACGGAGATCTCGGTTACGAAACGCTGGAGAGAATCGAAACCTTGCTGTCGCCCGTGCTGTTCTGTCTCCCGGGCCGGCCGGCAGTCATTACGCCGATCCTTCACAAATTTGCGGTTCCGCTGTTAGGCCATTCGAGGCAAACCTCGATGCTGCCAGCGCCGACGTCGAACCTCTTCCAGGAACGGCACTTTATCAGTGACCCGAACTCGTTCAAGCAGCTGAAGCGGGGCACGCTCATGCTCTTCTACGAATCGAAACCGCCGCGCGGCAAGGGCGAGTTGGTTGCGATAGCGCGTGTTCGCCGTTCCTATCTCAGGGAAGTCGCGGCCCTGCAACCCAGCGATCTGCGACAGTCGGTTCTTGGGAAGGATAGCGTGACGGATATAGGCCGGGCCGATGTGAAGACGGTTACCGTGTTCGATAATGTCTTTCCGCTTCCATCGCCTGTTCCGCTGGGGCGCCTTCAGCAACTCGATTGCGGACGGCCGACCGATTTGATTACCACCCGCGGTATCAGCGACACTCAGCTTCAGGCGATTCTGGCAGAGGCCTTCAACGAGTGAGCGTCGCAGATCAGATCCTGATTTCTCTCGAGGCGCGCCACGCCGAAAACATCCTTCGCGGCAAAAAGCTGGTGGAGTTCCGCCGCCGCCCGATGAACGTCGAGGCTGGAGCAATCATCTGGATCTACGCCAAGCTTCCAGTGGGCTCGATCGTCGGTTGTGCAACAGTTGCCGCGGTACGCCGACAGGCGCCCTCGACCCTATGGCGGAGGTTCGGTGCTCACTCCGGCATTTCACGAACCGAGTTTTTTGAGTATTTCGCGGGCGTGACGCAGGGTGTCGCGCTCGAGCTGACCGCCTGCAGACGGCTGTGTGCGTCCGTGCCGCTGGAGTCGCTCAGGCGCTTCAGTGCCGGCTTCCACCCGCCGCAGTTCTTTGCGCGGCTCAGGCAGGGTGCGCCGCTGCTGGCAGCGATTTCGCAGGCGGAGACCCGATTCGAAGCTACGGCGGGTAGCTAAGGAAGCAATCCTCGAACGCGTCCGACAGCAGCCGAGGGCGCGCACCCGGGCGTATGCAGCCGCGGCAAGCGAGCCGGGTGCGCCAGACTGGCTTCGCGCGCATGCACGAGTCGATCGCTGCGCAGAGTACCTACGTACTCTCCGCCCACGGCTGCTATCCGCATACCCCACGTCCGCCACCTCCCGCACTGTTGCCCCGTTCGCGGAAAATCCACCGCGCGACGTGAGATCATCGCGCGGAAGCGTTTCCCCCAACCCTTGACTGGCCCGACGATCCCGAAAAAGATGCTTTCGATGAAGTTCGCAGCCCCGTTCGCCGCCCGCTCGACCCTGCTGACCCTGCTCGCACTGGCGGCGCTGGTGGTCGCCGGCTGCGCGACGACCGGCGGGGCGGCCGAAGAAAGCGAGCCCACGCTGATCGAAGACACACCCGCCCCCTCGACCGAGGCGACCGCGGCCATCGAGGAAGCGGACGCGAACACCGAAGAGCCGTCGAAGCAGGAAGAGGGCGAGGTTCCGCTCCCCGTCGCCGAGACAGAGCAGCCGGAAGCCGCGCCCAACGAGGTCATCGTCCAGGGCAGCCGCGCCCGTCATGACACCATTCACGATCTCGTGGCTGAAGCGCAGGTGTTGCTCAGGGACGTCGAGCTCCAGTACGTCCTTACAGGGAAGGGTCGGAACAAGGTGCTCCGCGGTCGCCCGGTTGCCTTTGCGCTCTGGAGCGACGCGAAGCAGGAATGGTCTGTCGCCCATATCGAGCTGCCGCGCCCGCCGATCCGTTGGAAGCCCGGCCGCAAGCCCCTGCCTTTCCGTTTGCTCACACCCGGCATCGAGGCGCGACACGTGAAGGGCACCGGGGCCGAGCGGCTGATGTTCGCCTTTTCCCAGGACGGGGATCCGCTCAAGGTCTACGGCCGCAAATTCCCCGTGTTCGACAACACCCTTCTGAAGCGCAGGCAGTGGAGCGCCGTCGTCAGTACCGCAAAGCCGATCGTCTATCTGCCCTTCACCGAAGACACCTTCGACCCGGGCTTCGTCAGCAGCGGCAAGGACTATCTGGTCAACACTGCACGCAAGGCGCTGGATGAGCTGCGTCACGCGCAGGTGCCGAGCGCGGCATTTCGCGGCGAGCTGCTCGCCGACGTCATTCCGCTGCAGGTGATCACGACCCTGGCGGTCATCGAGCAGACGGACGACCGCGACTACGTCGAGAAACAGGCGCTGGCCTTCGACGAGGTGCTGAGCCAGTACGGTCTCAAGCAGGAGGAGGCGTATCGGTACAGTGTCTCGAGCGCCAATGCGCTGGGGCCCATGCAATTCACCAACCGCCGCGGTAACGGCACGTACTCGTTCGTCGTCCGGCGTTGCCCCGGCGCGCGGCTCGACCCGGTTTTCGAGAGCGGTGCCACGAACCTGCTGAACGCCATGAAAGCGGCGGTCTGCCTGCTGGACCTGGAGCTGGCGGCGATGCGAACCGACATTCGCCTTGCCTATCGGGACAATCCGGCCGTGCTCGGCATCTTCCCCGTCGCGGCGTACAACGGCGGCCCACGCAACGTCACGAAGCTCTACCGGGTCCTCACCCGCATGAAAGTCCAGCTCGAGGAGCTGAGCCGCCCCGGGTTGCAGCTCACCCAGACGTCGGTGAAGTGCCCCTGCGTGTGGAAGGCCGACGGCGAGGGCGTGCGGCCGGTGGCGATCCCGAGATACAACAACGAGAACCGCTGGTACGTCGAGAAGTATCAGAGCATCGTCAGCCTGTTCGAGTAAGCGGGCCGCAAGCCAAACCCAGCAGGCGGGCTGGATAGGACTCAGCGGGCCGCAGACGCTCGCCGCGCGCGAGGGTTGCCTCGCGCGCGACTGAGCTTTGTGCAGGGTACGCGCCTAATCTTCGATCTGGATGCGCCGCGCTTTCGCGCTTTCGCTGAGCGGCACCGTGATTTCGAGCACCCCGTTCTTCATCTTCGCCTTGAGTTGATCGAGGTTCGCGCCCTGCGGCAGCGGCACGCTGCGGTAGAAGCTGCCGTAGCTGCGCTCGATCCTGCGGTAGCCCTGCTTCTCGCTGCCTTCCTCACGCTCCTCGCGCCGCTCGCCCGAGAGCGTGAGCCCGTCCTCGGTCACATCGATCTGCACGTCTTCCTTACGCACACCGGGTAAATCCGCGCGCACCCGAATTGCATCGGCTCGCTGCTCGATGTCGATTCGCGGCATCCACATCGTGGGAGCGGCCCAGTCGTCCTGCCAGGTGCGCGGCAGGAGCGAGCGCATGCTGGAGCCGAAGAAAGGCGAGCCGCCCGTGAAGGCCGACATCATGCGATCCATGTCGCGCGAGAGCTGTTGCATCAGCTCGAACGGATTGCCCGACAGGGGCGAGAGCTCGCGCCGACCCGGGCTGCGCGTGAGCGCGCCACCACTCTGGCCCGTCTGCGCGCCACTTTGCGCGCCTGACTTGCCGGTGTTCCCGCCATCGTTTTGCGAACGGCCGTTGCTCGGCTGGCCGGATTGTGTGGACACAGATTCATTGGGCGTTGCCATGAGCGTACTCTCCGTGATGCATCGGAAGGGGGTGGCCGGGCAGCAAACGCCATGCCTCGTTTGGAGCCGGCCCCGTTTGGCGGATGGCTCGTTTGTCTTTCCGCGTGTCTTCCCGCGTCTGGCGCGTCTTCCCGCGCAACTCAGCTCCGCGCGCAACTGCCGCGCCTCACGTGCGTTCCTATTTCGATAACACGAACTGAACGGCGAGGGCATCAAAAGTGAAGACGAAGATCGTGATCTACGCCATTGCTGCGGTGGTGCTCGGGGCTTTCTTCATCGCGAACTGGGCGTTGCTCAGCAGCCCGGTGCCGCTGAACCTGCTGTTTGCCAGCGTCGAGACACCGCTTGCGATCGTGCTACTGCTGCTGGCCGGAGTGGTCCTGGCGGTCGACTTCGCGGTGCATGCCTTGGCGGAGCACGCGTGGCGGGTGGATCGCCGCAAACTGATGGCGGCGCGCGTGACCGCCGAGCAGAACGCGATACACATTCAGGATCTGCGCCCCTCCATGGAGCGCGAGTTCGCAGCGATTCGCGCTCAGCTCGACCGCGTGCTCACGGGAGTGCAGCGCCTCGCCAACGACACGATGGAAGTCGCTTCGCTGACGGCGCCCGCGCCGGCGGCAGGGCCCGCGCCGGCGTCGGCGCAGGGGCCAGCGACCGAGCCGGAACTGATTCCCCCGCGCTCGGGCGACCCGGGCAGGCGCCATTGAAAAACCCCGGCGTGTGCCCTTCAACCGGCGTGCGCCATTCAAAGAGAGGCGCGTAGCTCACCGTTCGAAGAGAGTGCCTGGCTCACCGCCAGGGGATCTTGCTCGTCGCGCCATCCCGATGCTGGTCCCAGATATCCTCGTTGCAGATGTATTCGCCCACTTCGACGCCGCGCGCCGGCTTGTACACCATCCGGATGGTGATCGGCTCCTTGTAGACCAGCGGGTCGGTGAACGTGATCTCATCGACCAGCTGTTTGCCGAACTCACCGCCCTCGACCAGCGAGAAGCGCTCCATCACACGTAACGAAGGGCTGCCTGGATAGCGCGTGCCTTCATTCTGGGGAAGAATGTGGGTCGTTTCGACCACGAGCTGCGAACCCTCCCAGCGACCCCGCGAGGTTCCCACGCGCGTTGGCAGCGTCTCCGGCGAGACGTGCGTGTCATCCATGTCGATGCGCCTCACCTGGCCATACACCTCCGTGAAGATGTAGATGCGCCGGGGCGTGGTGACGATCTCGAAAGGGTATTGGGTGATCGTGGTCGTCAGGTACGGAAGCACGTATGGCAGGCAGGACGTGTGCTCGTCGTCTCGCTCGAAGTTGATCGGCGCGGTCGCCTTCGTCCACTGCGCCTGCAGCTCCGCCATGGCGGGGGTGAACGGTCGCTCCTGGGGCCATCGGCCGCTTTCCTTCGAATTGGGCAGCCACACGCCGGAAAAATCCGGTCGCGCCTCGGCGGTGTCTGCGGCCGAACCGGCTTGCGCGGCAGCGGTCTGCCCGAAGGCAAACCCCGCAAGCACAGCGCAGGAGAGAAGGGCGCGGTGAATCGTCTTGCTCATCGGCTTCTGGCTCATCTGGATTTCCCCGCCTTCTGTTCAGCGGCGTGCTCTTCGAGGCGCTGGCGCCAGATCTTGTCGATCCACTCGAGCTCGATGCAGCCCGTCGTTTCGCGCAGCTGCGCCTGGGGCGCCCACGCGAAGTAGCGGCGGGTCTTCAGCGGCTCCTGGAACGCCTTCGGATCATGCAGCTCGATCTCGTCCACCAGCGTGCGGCCGTGATCAGGATCGTCCACCACGCTTAGCCGCTCGATCACGTGCAGCTCTTCGCTGTGCGTGATGCCGTTGCCACTGATGGGCGCGTCCGGCCGCAGACCGACCGTTTCGATGACCAGCGTGCCGCCTTCCCAGCGGCCGCGTGACGTGCCGAACCATGATGGGTCGGGAGACTCGGGCAAGGCACTGCCATCGACGAGAATGCGCCTAACTTCCGCGTTCGCGAGATTCGGCTGCAAGATCATCACCACCCGGTCCGGGGTCTGCGCGATCTCGAGTGGATAGTCCGTCTGCAGCATGTTTCGTGGCGTCCCGAAGGGCATGCAGAAGGTGGTGGGGTCGTGCTCTTTGGGATCGAAGCGCTCCATCGCGCTTTGCGCGGTGGCGGTCAACGGCAACGACGTCGGCCAGGGCTCGGCACGACTCGCGTCCGGCAGCCAGATGCCGGCAATGTCCGGCGGCTCTGCCGAGGAGCCCGTGCCGGGAGCGCCTGTTTTCGCGCAACCGGCGAGTGCGGCAAGCGCGGCGACGAGGAACCATCCGCGCGACATCAGAACACCCTCTCGCGCGACCATTCCTTGCCGCTCGCGAACGTGACTTTCTGAAGATACATGTAGTGGGGCTCCTTCCGGTCCGGGTTGCCCATGACGGTGACCTTGTCGCCGGCCTTGAGATCGCCGACGGCCCAGCCGTTGCGCGTCATCACCACCTTGGCGACCGTGAAGATCTTGTAGTGCGTGACCTTCCCCTGCTTGTCGGTCACATCCATGTCGAAGTAGGAGTGCGGATTGGTGAAGGCGAAGTAGGTCACGGTGCCGGTGATCGTATGCGTCTTCGTCATGTCGAAGTTGGCGGTCGAGTGGTGCGCGGCGCCGGGAAACGAGGCGCCGAGCGCCACCAGGGCAACGCAGGCAAGTAGTACGGATCGCATTCAGCAGTCTCCTGGTTGAGTCGCCGCCATCACCACGGCAGCTCTTCGTTCGTGTACTCGAGATAGCGCCCGGCGTTCTGCGGGGTCAGCTCGGCGATCTGCTGCATCAACGCCTTGGCGCTCTCTTCGGGTGTGAGCAAATCGGGCGGCGGCGGGCCGTTGTCGCGGCCGGCGCGCGCATCGGTGGCCACGATGCCGGGCGAGAGAATCCCGACCGAGATGCCCTTCGCGGCCACTTCGTTTTGCATCACCCGCATGCCCATGTTCAGCGCGGCCTTGCTCATGCGGTAGAAATAAGTGTCGGTCGCCCGTGCCGAAGTGGCGCCGGATTGGCGGGCGCGCTCGCCACTTCGCTGCACGAGGCCGATCGATCCCAGCATGCTGGTGATAGCCACGATCTTCTTCTGCCGGCTCGCTTCGAGATTGGGGAGAAAGACGCTGGCGAGGCGCATGGGCGCATAGGCGTTCACTCGCAGCACCTGCTGGAAATTCTCCGCGTCGAAGTTCGCGAGCGTTTCGCCCTGGTAGCTGCCGACGATACCGGCGTTGTTGACGAGCACGTCGATCGGCTCGCCCCGGTATTTCGCGGCGAGCGCATCGATCGAGGCATTGTCCGCGACGTCCAGCTTCTCGATGAGAACCTTGGGGTATTGCTTGCGCAGCTCGTGCAACTGGGCGGCATCCGCCGGGTCGCGGCAGGTGGCAATCACCTTCCAGCCGGCGGCAGCCAGTGCCTGAACGAGCGCGAGCCCGATGCCACGGTTCGAGCCGGTGACGAGCGCGACGGACTCCGTTGCGCCATGTGCGCCGAAGGGCAGGGCGAGCAGCGCAAGAAAGAGCGGGCGGAACGTGCGCGCCATTGCGGTTACTTCTTCTTGTCTGGCAGGGAGCCCGGCTGCTTGGGTCGATCCGTCATCGGCTTGAGCGGCCGCATGTACGAGATGTCGCTGTGATCGCGCTTGCCGAGGCAGCCGAGCTCGGGCGGACACATGTCGATCGGGGTGGTGCCTTCGAACAGCACGTCGGGAATGTACTCGCGGATCTTGATGCGCCATTCGCCATTGCGCTTCTCGTACTGCTCGACGTAGCGCCCGCTGCCGATGGTGTTGGTGCCCGTCGTTTTCTCGCCCGAGAGCAGAAAATAGATCACGTAGCTTTCGACGTGCGCGATATTGCCCTGGATGTCCACCGTCTGGCCCGTGATGTGGTGCTGGTTCTGCACGTACTTGGCGGCATGCAGGGAGTTGCCCCACTTCGCGAACTCTTCGACCGAGATCGGCCGCCCATAGCTGATGGAGGCGTCGGGCCAGAATGCGCTCTTGATGAGCTCGACATCGTGCCGGTCAGCCCCGCGCGTATAGCGCTTGAGGCAATCGAGGATGGCCTGGCGATCGCGCACGTAGCCGAGCTCCTGCGTCAGGGTGGCCACTTGCGCCCGAAGCTCATCGATCTCCGCCTGTTCGGAAGAGGCGGCGGCGCATGCCGGACCGGATGCCGCGCCGAGCGCAAGGAACACGGCTGGCGCAGCCCATGCGCGGCCCAGGTGACGGAACATGCCCATGATTCCCCCTTCTCGTGTTGCCGGATGTCTCGATAGTGGTACCCGAGACGGCTCCGGCCGAATGCCTGCGGCGCGGTCAGCGTTCGGTGCAAGCGCTTGCAATCTTGCGAGAGTCAGAACGATACTGCAAGCCGTTCGCGCCGCGAAGATCGCAGAGCGGCAGCCAAATACCGGGAAATACAGCACCCGGACCGTGTCAGGGCATGAGGGGGAACAGAATGACAAGCGCTTGCATTGCATCGGCCAGGACGCGCCGGTCCGTTCGATTCGACGTAAGGGCGATCCTGGGAGCCGTTCTCGTCGGCACGACCGCGGCGTATGCGCAGAACGCGTCGCCGACCGATGCCTCGGGCACGGAAATCCAGGAGATCACGATTACCGGCTCGCGCATCCAGCGTGTCGAAGGGTTCGAGGCCCCAACGCCCGTCACGGTGCTGAGCGCTGCGGAAATGCAGAAGAGCGGCGACGTGAGTTTTGCCGCCGCGCTCAACCGCATCCCGTCGTTCCGCGCGCAGACTACCCCCACGACGAGCATCTTCGGCGCGGGCAACGCGGGCGCGAACGTGATGGACCTGCGCTTCCTCGGCGCCAACCGCACGCTCGTGCTGGTGGACGGGCGGCGCTTCGTGCCGGCAACCCGCGATGGCACGTTCGACGCGGGTCTCGTGCCCAACGCACTCGTGCAGCGGGTGGAGGTCGTGACGGGCGGCGCTTCCGCGGCCTACGGGTCGGACGCGGTGGCGGGCGTCGTCAACATGATTCTCGACAAGGATTTCACGGGCTTCAGAAGCCAGATCCAGTACGGACGCACAGCCGAGAACGACGCACCGGAGACACAGGTCTCGTTCGCGGGCGGCATGGATCTCTTCGGCGGCCGAGGCCACATCGTCGGCAGCGTCGAGTATCTAGACAACGGCCGCGCGGGAGACTGCTTCTCGCGCAGCTGGTGCGCCCCGAACGGCAAGGCCACCACTTATCTCATCGGCAATCCCGGTGGTGCCGGTGCCGGCGGGTATCCGGCAACGGTGTTCGGGCAGGTCGTGACTTCAACGATGACGGACAATGGCGTCATCACCTCCGGCCCGCTGCGTGGCACGCAGTTCAATGCCGATGGAACGCTCTCCAGCACGCCTCTGCAGTATGGCGTCATCACGAGCCCCTTCTATTCGCTTGCCTCGGATAGCTCGGGCCAGATCGTGGTACCGGAGAAGAACTGGTTCCACGTCGAGATCCCGCTGCGCGAGCAGTTCGAGCGATACACCGGGTACACCCACGCCAAGTTCGACTTTACCGATACGTTGCAAGGCTTCGTCGAGGGCTCGTACGGCCGCGCCTCGGGCGGCAACTTCGTCACCGACCTGCGCAGCACCGGCAATCTCACGATTCGGCGGGACAACGCCTATCTGCCGGCTGCACTCGGCGCGCAAATGGATCAGCTCGGGATCACGTCGTTCGGCTTCGGGCGAATCACCCAGCAGCCGACGGTAGGCGAGCTCGCCGACGTCACGCGCAAGACGTATCGAATTGCGACCGGATTGAACGGCAAGATCGGCAGTGGCTGGTCCTGGGATGCGTACTATCAGTACGGCCACACCAACTTCAGGCTGGTGTCGCCCCACAACCCGATTCCGTCGAACTTCGTGCTTGCGATCGACGCTGTGCGCGACGGGAACGGCAACATCGTCTGCCGCAGCACCCTTGCCAATCCGACGAACGGGTGCAAACCCGCGAACCCGTTCGGCAACGGGCTCATGTCGGCGGAGAGCATCGACTACTTCACCGGCACGTCCGACAACAGCACGGACCTCGAGCAGAATGTCGTGGCCGCCAACGTGCAGGGCAAACTCTTCGAGACCTGGGCCGGCCCCGTATCGCTCGCTGCCGGTCTCGAGTACCGCGAGGACAAGATCAAGGGCGAGGCCGACCCGATCAGCACGGCCTCGCGCTTCTACACCGGCAACGTCACGCCCATCGGCGGCAGCGTCACGGTGAAGGAAGGCTATCTCGAAACCGCTGTTCCGCTGGCGGCCAATGCGTCGTTCGCCAAATCGCTCGAGCTCAACGCCGCGGTTCGTCGCACGAACTACAGCACCTCCGGGAGCGTCACCACGTGGAAGGGCGGCCTCGTGTGGGAGCCGATCGATCTGCTTCGCTTGCGTGCCACGCGCTCGCGCGACATCCGCGCCCCGAACATGGTGGAGCTGTACGGCGCGCTCACGAGCGGCATCGCGCTAGTGCGCGACCCGGTGACGAACCAGGACATCAACTCGAACACGGTCGCGGGCGGCAACCCGAACCTCGTGCCGGAGATCGGCGATACCACCACCTTCGGCTTCGTTCTGCAGCCGCAGAACGACATCCTGGGTGGGCGGTTCCGCTTCTCGGTCGATCGCTTCGATATCACGCTCGATGAGGCCATTGGAACGCTCGGCGCTCAGACGATCGTGAACCGGTGCTTCGAGGGCGACCAGAGCTACTGTCAGTACATCACGCGAAACGCTGGCGGAACGATCACGGCGATCTACAACCTGTCGTTCAACCTGAACGAGCTGATCACGAAGGGCTTCGACATCGAGCTCGGCTATGAGCGTCCGGTGGGCGATGCTTCGCGCATCGGGCTGCGGGTGCTGGCCACTCGCGTCACTGAGCTCACGACGGTGTTCGTTGACGGCGCGCGGATCGATCGCGCAGGCCAGGATGGTCAGCCGACGCAGCAGCCGAGCGGCGTGCCGGACTGGCAGGTCGACACCACGCTCGACTTCACGCGCGGGCCGTTCAACACGTCATTGCGCGTTCACTGGTTCACGGATGGCACTTACGACAATTCGCTGATCGGGCCCCACCAGGCGGGGTACTCGATCACGCTGCCGAATAGCATCTCGAACAACCGTGTGCCGGGGCGCACGTATCTCGACTGGTCGGCGGGCTACAACTTCAAGGTACGCGAAGCGGACCTGCAGGTGTACGGGCTGATCAACAACCTGACGGATCAGGATCCACCGCCGGCGCCATCCTCCACGGGTGGCTATAACCCGACATTGTTCGATCCGCTGGGCCGCATGTATCGCGTGGGCGTTCGGATGAACTTCTGAGCCGACCGGGCGCATCGTGAAGCTCATTCTGCCCACGGGGATATCTCAGCGCGCGTTCGGCGCGGCGCTCGCCGCGTTCGAACGCGTGCTCGGCAAGGAGCATGTGCTCGCCACCGATGAGGATCGGGAGACTTATCTCGACCTCTACGCTCCCGGCAACGAAACCGCGCACGCTCCGAGTGCTGCCCTGGTGCCTTCGAGCACCGAGCAGATTCAGGAAGTCGTGCGAATTGCGAATCGGCATCGCATCCCGCTCTGGCCGATCTCACGGGGCAAGAACTACGGGTATGGCGGCTCCGCGCCGGCGATGGCGGGGACTGTGATGCTCGACCTCACGCGCATGAAGCGCATCCTGGAGGTCAATGCCGATCTCGGCTACTGCATCATCGAACCCGGAGTCGGTTTCTTCGATCTGCACGAACATCTCGCGAGCCACCGCATTCCGCTCTGGATGGGGATACCGGGCAACGCGTGGGGCAGTGTCATCGGCAACGCGCTGGAACGCGGTTTCAGTGCGAGCCCCTACGGCGAGCACGCGGCCAGCCTCTGTGGTCTCGAGGTCGTGCTGCCGGACGGTGATCTCGTGCGCACGGCTTCCGGCGCGATGGCGAACAGTGCCACGTGGCCGCTGTTCAAGGCGGGGTTCGGGCCGGCGTGGGATCAGATGTTCGTGCAATCGAACTTCGGCATCGTAACGAAGGCGGGCTTCTGGCTGATGCCGGAGCCGGAAGCGACGCTGAGCATGCGCATGGGGCTGCCGGAGCCGGAAGATATCGGCTGGCTCACTGAAGTCCTCACGCCATTGCGCTTGCGTGGAGTGATTCCTCACAACGTGGGCATCGCGAGCTACATGGGCTCGGCGACCACGACGAGCCAGCGGCGCGAGTGGTATGAGGGCGAAGGCGCTCTGCCCGACGACGTCGTCGCCGCGATCATGCGGAAGACGGGCGCGGGCTGGTGGAACCTCAACATCAAATTGCAGGGACTGCCGGAGGTCAACGAGGCGCATCGCGCGGTGATCGAAGAAGCCTTTGCCGCGCACACGGATCGCAAGTTCACGATCACGCGCTGGAAGCGTGGCGACACGGGGCCTGGCGGGGCACCGACGCCGGGCGTGTTTCCGTTGCAGATCGTGAACTGGCATGGCGGGCGCGGGGGGCACATCGGGTTCTCGCCGATCTTGCCGGCGGATCGCAAGCTCGTGCTCGAGCAGCTGGCGCGAACGCGCCGGCGCTACAAGGAATACGGTGTGGATTTCTCCAGCACCTTCTATGTGTGTGGGCGTCATCTCATCAACGTGAATCTCATGCTCTATGACCGGGACGACGTGGCGATGACCCGGCGTACGCGCGAGCTCTTTGCGGCGCTCGTGGATGACGCTGCGCGCGCGGGTTATGGGGAGTACCGCACGCACCTCACTTACATGGATCAGGTGGCGCAGTCGTTCGATTTCAATCGGCACGCGTTGTTGCGGCTCAACGAGAAGCTGAAGGATGCGATCGATCCGGCAGGGATCCTCGCGCCTGGCAAGTCGGGCATCTGGCCGAAGGCTTATCGGAAGGGGCGGGCGTGAGCGCGGGGCGTGGGGTGGTGGGTAATGGCCCGCGCGCGCCATTGGTGGCACGGGCGACGGGCTTTGGACGTGTGAAGGCGAGCGCAGCGGTGAAGGCGAGCGCAGCGGCGAAGGCAAGCCCAGCGGCGATGGCGAGCGCAGTGCTGATCGCGGGCGCTTTGCTTGTCGCGACGGCCGCGGGCGCGCAGACGGCGGACGCTGGGGTGGCTGCGGGGGCGGAGCTTTTTCGAGACCGGTGCGGGATGTGTCACCTGCAGGGCGGGACGGGAACATTCATGTTGGCGCGCAGGCTGGGCGCTGCCAATGCGCTGCTTGCGGAACGCACCAACCTCGACGCGGCGTACGTGAAGCAGGTGGTTCGCAGTGGGATTGTGAGCATGCCGCGCATGACGCGAGCGGAGGTTTCCGACGCGGAGCTGCAAGCCATCGTGGATTACCTCACGCGCAAGCGCGATCCGGGCACGAGATAGGTCATGGGCAAGGAAGATCCGGAGGCGAGAGGGATCATGCGCAAGGATGATCCGGGCGCGAGAGGGCCGATGCGCAAGGACGACCTGGGCGCGAGAGGCGCCACGCGCAAGGCATATCCGGAGGAATGGGTCATGGGTCGACGCGAGTTCCTGATTGCGAGCTCTGTGGGCGCGGCTTTCGCGACGGTTGCGCACGCGACGCCGGCGGTGGCTTCTCCCGGCTGGCCGGCCGGCATGACGGGTGGAGCCGCTGAAATACCTTCTGGCGCGAGCGTGCACGCGGATGCCGGGTTCGCCGAAGTTCACGCGATCGTGTACGAACCGAGATACGCGGTTTCGTGCGACTTCGTCCGGCAGCACGCGACGCCCGGCGTTCAGGTTTTCAGGTCCGATGAGTGCATGGTCCACCTCTGGCGCGGTCCGCTCGTGCGGCGGCCAGAAGCTGGCGGTGAGTTGATGCACGCCACGTCGCAGCGTACCGCCGATCGCTTGTCGGCGGCGGCG
>JBDZVF010000027.1:23646-26292 GCA_040255575.1 Pseudomonadota bacterium
TGAGTTGATGCACGCCACGTCGCAGCGTACCGCCGATCGCTTGTCGGCGGCGGCGTCGGCGCATATCGCTGGGGCGCGGCGCGTCCCAGGGACACTTCGCAACGCCGAGGCGATGCACGTGCCGGGGGCACCCCGCAACGCCGAGGCGCCGCGCGTGCCCGGGCCACTTCGCAACGCCGTGACGCCGCGCGTGCCGGGGGCACCTCGCAACGCCGAGGCGCCGCGCGCCCCGGGAACGCTTCGCATCGCCGGGGCCACGCTTTATTCCGATTTCGCCATCGCACGCGATTGCGCGCGCGATCTGGGGCTTCGCGTGTTGCGCGAAGAGTGGCTGAGCGATGCGCAGGCCACACTCGTCACCTGGCTCATAGGTTCCTCATGAAGCGATTCAGTCTGGTCGTGCTCGCCGCCTTCGCGCTGTGTGCCGCGATGGCATCGGTATCGGTATCGGCAGCCCCGACCGCCTGGGTCAGCGATGCCTCACGCTCGGAGCTCGGCTTTACGAGCGCGTATGGAGGCGAGCCGGTAAAGGGCGTGTTCAGAAAATGGAGCGCACAGATCGCATTCGATCCGAATGATCTCGCGGGCTCGCGTCTCGACGTGACCGTTGATACACGTTCGGTTGAAACGGGTATCGAGGAGCAGGATGCTGCGCTCATCGGCACGGAGTGGCTGGCGACGAAGATGTTTCCGCAGGCTCGCTTCGTGGCGAGCGCCATTCGCCGAAGCGCGGGGCCTGACAGTTTCGAGGCTGAGGGTGAGCTGACGCTGCGGGGCATTTCCAAACCGGTTTCCGTCACCTTCGTGGCTTCGCGTGAAGGTTCGGAGCTGGCGATGAAAGGCACCGCGAGCCTCGATCGCAGCAACTTCGATGTGGGCACAGGGCAGTGGAGCCGCCCGGACTCCGTGCCGTTCCGCGTGGACGTGCACTTCGATCTGAAGGCGAGGCCGGCGAGCTCCATTGCCGCAGCCTCGACGAGCGCCGGAAGTACATCTAGCTCGACGAGCGACCCGACTGCAGCCGGTGCGAGTGCTGCCGGCTCGACGAACGACCCGAGCGCGCTTAGCTCGACGAGCAGCCGCGGCGCGGGGGGGACAGCAGCTTCAGGTTCACAGCCGGCAGGTTCACCCACTCCGTCAGCTTCAGCAGCCCCGCCGGCACCGGCGGCGCAAGTCTCGTCGGCAGCGCCACAGGCAGCGGCTCCAACCTCCTCAGCAGCACCGTCCGCCACAGCGTCCTCTTCGGACACAGCTCCGGCGGCTTCCGCATCTTCCAGCTCTTCCTGGCGCGACGCTGCGGCGAACGACTACACGCCGACTCCCGCTTTCCCGAATCAAACGCGCGCCCCGGCGCCCGCGGTGCCGTCGAAATTCCAGGTGCAGGTGCTCACGGGCGGGCTCGTGCAACCATGGTCGCTCGCCTTTCTGCCCGATGGCCGCATGCTCGTGACGGAACGACCGGGCCGCCTGCGCATCATCTCGCGCGATGGCGTGCAGTCGCCGCCCATCGAGGGACTCCCGCCCTTCAAGACGATTGCTGCGGAAGGCCTGCACGATGTCGTGCTCGATCCAGCGTTCGCGCGCAATCGCACCCTGTACTTCACCTACTTCGCACCGCTGCCCAACGACACTCCGCCAACTCTTGAAGCCTGGATCGACTGGCTGAAACTGCCCGCCGGTGAGCACGAGAAACATCCCTTCGGTTTCGAACGCGTCGCGCGCGCCCGCTTGTCTCTCGATGAGCGGCGTTTGGAGGACGTGAGGGTCATTCTCGAGGGAGGCAATCGACGGCTGGTGTTCGCGCGCGACGGCTCATTGCTGGTCGCTGCGTCTCCGCCCGCGGGGGGCGGCATCCCGGTAGATGACGAGCCGCAACGCCTGGGCAACACCTACGGCAAGGTGCTCAGAATCATGCCGGATGGCTCGATCCCTCGAGACAATCCTTTCGTTGGTCGCGCTGGTGTGCGGCCGGAAATCTATGCGTATGGCTTGCGGGATGTGGAAGGCGCCGCGCTCCACCCCCGCACCGGCGACCTGTGGACCATCGAGCACGGGCCGCGCGGTGGCGATGAGCTCAACCGCGTGCGCGCCGGGCGCAATTACGGCTTCCCGCTCATCAGCTACGGCCGCGAGTATTCCGGGGATCTCATCAACGGCGGCAAGACTTCGCAGAAGGGCCTCGAGCAGCCGGTGTATTTCTGGACGCCTTCCATCGCACCGTCCGGGTTGCTCTTTTATACGGGCGATCTGTTCCCGGCGTGGAAGGGCTCGGTGTTCGTCGGCGCGATGGCGGGCAAGCGGCTCATTCGTCTCGAGCTCGATGGCGAGCGCGTGAAGTCGGAGGAGGCGCTGCTGGTCGAACGCGGTAAGCGGATTCGCGATGTCCGCCAGGGACCCGATGGCGCGCTGTACGTGCTGACGGCCGAAGCGAAGGGAGAGTTGCTGAGGCTCAGCCCGCCGGACTGAGCGCGCAAGAAGCGCAGGAGAAGCGCGCAGGAGAAGCGCGCAGGAGAAGCGCGCAGGAGAAGCGTTGCGGCCTCAGGCGCTGTTGCGCTCGACCAGCGTCGCTTCGATGTTCATCACCCGCTGCGGGGGCATCTCGCCGCGCAGCCGCTGCAGCAGGCATTCCGCCGCAACGTTCGCGAG
>JBDZVF010000467.1:0-4745 GCA_040255575.1 Pseudomonadota bacterium
CGATAGGCCGAGTAGAACACCGGCACCACGGTGAACGGGTTCACCAGGCATACGGTGCCTACCAGGGTCGCGACGTTGATCTGCCGCGCGACGGCGATGAGCACCGCCAGTGGCAGATGCACGGGCAGCGGGATGAAGCAGATGGCCAGTCCGATCCCGAACGCGCTCGTGACGGAGCGGCGTTGCGGGGACCACAGACGCGGGTTGGCTATGCGGTGCCCGAAGAGGCGCACGAACCACTGGTTCTGCAGCTTCGTCGGGTGAGGTGTGATTCTTTTTAGAAGATGGCGGGGCATGCGGGGCGGGCACTTTAGCAGAACGCCTCCCGCGCCTGCGCGGCAGTCAGGGATGACATCGTGGTCTATTCATTTTCGTTCTTTGCGGGTGTGGCCACGCTGCTGGCTCTGCCTGCGTTGCCGGCGTGGCGGGTGGTCATTGCGCTCGGGGTGATGGCGTGCGTTGCGGGCGTGGGGTGGTGGCGGCTGCGGTTCGCAGCGGTGGCCGTGGTGGCTGCAGCCGTGTGTGGGGGCTGTTGCGGGTTCCTGCTGGCGGACTACTTCGCCGCTGAGCATCTGGCGCATCGGTGGCCGCCGGCGCTTGCGGATGAGCGGGTGATTGCCTGGGTGATCGTCGATTCGATTCCGGCCCCGGTGGACTCGGGTTGGGTGTTCGATGGGATAGTGCGCATCGAGACGCCCGAGCGGCCCCCGGCGCGAGCAAGCGCTTCGGCCACGCTGTGGCGGGATGCGTTTCGGGCGCGGCTGATCTCACGTGATCCCGAAGTTCGGCCGCATGCAGGCGAGCGCTGGCGGCTGCTGTTGTCGCTGAGACCGCCGCTTGGGCGTGCGAACCCGGGTGCGGCGGATTACGAGCGGACGCTCTTTCGAGATGGCGTGCACGCACTGGGCACCGTGATCGGCTCCAACCTCAACCGGCGCATGGATGACGGGCATCGACCGTTGGCGCGCTTGCGCGAGCGCATTTCGGAACACATCGACGCTCGGGTGACAGACCGCGACGCGAGCGCTCTGATCTCTGCGCTGGCCGTCGGCGACACGGGCCGCGTGTCGCGCGAACAGTGGCGCGTGTTCAACGCCACCGGCACCACGCATCTCGTGGCGATCTCGGGAATGCACGTGACCCTGTTCGCGGTGATCATGTTCGCCGTCGCGCGGCGCGTGTGGAACGCCTGCGCACTTGCAAGTACAAGGCTGGGCGGCCGCATCGCCGCCGTTCCGCGCGAAACCTTCGCGGCGGTTTTCGGGTTTGTTGCCGCAGCGGGCTATGCGGCGCTCGCGGGGCTTTCGGTGCCGACGACGCGCACGCTCATCATGTTGGGGGTGTGGCTCTTCGCTCGGTCGATCGCGCGGGCGTCGCATCCCTTTCAGCCGTTTGCGCTGGCGTTGCTGCTCGTGTTGCTGGTGGATCCGTTTGCGCCGTTGTCGGCGGGATTCTGGCTTTCGTTCGCCGCGATGGCCGCCATCATCCTCTCGGCACATGGGCGGGTCGTTCGGCAATCGCTTTGGCGCGAGGCGCTGTCCGTGCAGCTCGTCGTGTCGGTCGCGCTGTTGCCGTTCACGCTCGCGCTGTTTGGCTCGATCCCGCTCATTGGGGTGCCCGTGAATCTGCTCGCCATCCCCGCGATGAGCTGGGTGCTCGTGCCGACCGTGTTACTGGCTCTCGCGCTCCTCCCGGTTTCAACGCTCGCATCGAATGCGGTGCTCAGCCTTGCGGAATGGCTGCACAATCTCGGCTGGCCGTGGCTCGCTGCGGCGAGTGATGTGCCTTGGGCGCTGATCCATGCGAGTCCGCCGTGGTGGTGGTATGCGCTCGCAGTCGCCGCACTCGCGATGGCTGCGTTGCCTTGGCCGCTGCTGATGCGGCTCGCGCCTCTCGTTTGTATTGCGCCCTTGGCCACTTCGATAGAAGGGCCGCTGAGAACGGGTTGCGCTGAGGTCACCGTCCTCGATGTGGGGGAAGGCTCCGCGGTGGTCGTGCGCACGGCTTCGCACTCACTCGTGTATGGCACGGGCGACTCATATGGAACCAATGGTCGGGTGGCGGAGGGGGTTCTCGCGCCGTTCCTGCGCAGTGCCGGCGTTCGCGCGATTGATCGGCTCGTCATCCCGCGCGCCTCGCCGGCATCAGGTGCGGGGGTGGTGGCGCTCTGGGCCGAAATGCCCATCCGCCAGACCTTGGTCGGTGACCCGGCCGATGTGCTCGATGCGTCGAGCGCGGCGTGCGCCTCGGTGCCAGGCCCCTGGGAGTGGGATGGCGTGACGTTCGCGTTCGGCTTGGGCGGTACCGGTCACGCTTGTACGCTCACGGTCAGAACGGCAGGGCCCGGCGAGATTCGAGTGCTCGGCGACATCGATGCCGTGCTCGTCGCGCCCGGCGAAGCGAGTCAGGCTCACCGAGCCGATGACGGCCATCGAGCCAGTGGGGCGCATCGAGCCAATGAAGCCTATCGAGGCAATGAGGGGCATCGAGGCAATGAGACCCACCAGGTCAATGAGCCCGGTCGCGCACGCACTCTCGGGCCGCCCCGATGGCTTGTCGTCTCCAGCCGACGAGCGCAACGCTCCATCGGCCAATACGCTCCAAGTCACCCCGGCCTTGCCGGTGTACCGGCGCGCATCACCGCCCGGGAGGGTGCCATACGCGTTCCGCTCGACAGCGCAAGGGGTCCGGGTACCCCCGAAGCGTATCGCGCGCACCGGCGCACATTGTGGTCGAGCTCGCCTTGAGCGTCCGCGTCGCTCCGGTATGATGCCGCCCACCCTTCAAGTCGCTGTGGAATCGAAGAATGTGGGAAATCGTGCGGGCAGGCGGCCCGCTGATGTGGCCGATCATTCTGTGCTCCATCGCGGCCGCGGCAATCGTGCTCGAAAGGTTGTGGACGCTGCAGGACCGTCGCGTCCTCCCCCGGGAGCTCACCCAGAAAGTGTGGCAGCTCATCGAGCAGAACCAGATCAACGACAAGGTGATCCAGGCGCTCGAGCAGAACTCGCCGCTCGGCCGCGTGCTCGCGGCGGGTCTGGCCAACCGGCATCGGCCGCGTGAAATCATGATGGAGCGGCTCGAGGACACCGGCCGCCACGTGATCCATGAGCTGGAACGATTCCTCGGCGCGCTCGGCACCATCGCCGCCGTGTCGCCGCTCCTCGGGCTGCTCGGCACGGTCATCGGCATCATCCATGCCTTCAACGCCATTCAGCAGGGCGGCATGGGCGATCCGCGCGCGCTCTCCGGCGGCATCGGCGAATCGCTGGTCGCGACGGCGGCCGGGCTCATCGTCGCCATTCCCGCGCTGCTCGCGCATCGCGCGTTGCGCGCCAAGGTCGACAACATCGTCATCGAGATCGAGAAGGATGCGGTCCGGCTCGCGGACGCGCTCGAAGCCGCGCAGGGTCGTCCGCAGGGCTGACGCCCACCCGCCATGAACCTCAAGCCCCAGCGCACTGAAGACGTCGACATCACGTTGATCTCGTTCATCGACGTGGTGCTCGTGCTTGTCGTGTTCCTCATGCTCTCCAGCCACTTCACCACCGAAGGGCGCGTGAAAATCCAGCTGCCCGCCGCCGCCGGCGCGCCACCCGCCGAGCAGAAGATGGAGCCGATCGTTGTCGCCGTGACGCAGTCCGGCAGCTACAGCGTGAACGAGAAAGAGCTGATCAACTCCAGCCCCGAGACGCTGCGCGCGGCGCTCATCAAGGTGGCCGGCGAAGATCGCACCGCGCGTGTCACGCTGCGTGCCGACGGCCGCGCGACCCATCAGTCCGTGATCACGGCGATGGACGTGCTCGGTCGTCTCGGCTTCAACGAGATCAACGTCGCGACCGTCAAGGAAGACACGGCGGGGCAGCCTTGAACGACGGCCGGCCGGTCGTCGCCCCCGTTGCGGTAGCCGATGCCCGCGCGGTCTACAAGCGGCTGTTCCAATACGCGAAGCCGCACTGGAAGATGTTCTCGATCGGCGCGCTGGGCGCGCTCATCTTTTCCAGCACCAATGCCGGCATGTTCTGGTTCATCAACAAGTTCCTGAACGAGACGTTCATCAGCCAGAACCCCGGCATGCTCTGGTTCGTGCCGGTGGCCGTGGTGGTGCTCTTCGCCGTCAGGAGCGTGGGCGACTACATCTCCAATTATTTTCCGGGCTACGTTGGCCGGCAGGTCGTCAAGCAGCTGCGCGCGGAGCTCTTCGCCAAGTACATGCATCTGCCGGTGGGTTACTACGACCGCACGTCCACCGGCGAGATGATGTCCCGGCTCACGTACAACATCGAGATGCTGGCGGATGCCGCAACCACCGCGCTGGTCAATCTCGCGAAGGATTCGCTCTCGTTCCTCGTGGCCATCGGCTACCTGTTCTATCTGAACTGGCAGCTGGCTGCGCTCATCATGCTGCTCGCGCCGCCGCTCAGCTGGCTGTTGCGCAAGATCAACCAGCTGTTCCGCCGGTACAGCGCGCGCATCCAGGCCTCGATGGGTGACATCACGCGCGTGACCAAGGAAGGGCTCGACGGGCAGCGCGTGATCAAGGCCTTCAATGCGCAGGATTCGGAGATCCGGCGGTTCGATGAGGTGAACGAGCGCAACCGGCGCTCGTACATGCGGCTCATCGGCACGAAGTCGGCGGGCAATCCGGTCGTGCAGGTGATCGCGTCCGTGGGGCTCGCGGTGGTGTTGTACTTCGCGGTTCGCCAGGTGATCCATGGCACCGTGCTGGTCGGGGATTTCGTGAC
>JBDZVF010000468.1:0-4731 GCA_040255575.1 Pseudomonadota bacterium
AGGAAATCAAGCGCCTTCGAAGAGAAAATCAAGCGCCTTCGAAGAGGGAGTCAAGCGCCTTCGAAGAACGATCAGGCGCTCTCGAAGAACGAATCAGGCGCCCTCGAAGAACCCCATCTTCACACCCGCCAGCTGAATCACATCATTGTCGGACAGCCGCGTAGCGTTCGAGCCGATCGGCGAGCCGTTCAGGAGCGGATAGTCGCCTTCCTTGCCGCTGTCGACGTGCACGATGAAGAACCCATCCGCACGCCGCGTGATCGCCGCCACCTGCACGCCCGGGCGCCCGAGCGTCGTGAGCGCCTTGTTCAAGTCGAGCTCGCGGCCCGCGAACGCGCCGGAGAGCACCTGCAGCTTCGCCTTCTTCGGCGCATTCTGACCCTCTGCGCTCAGCGCCTTGCGCGCGCCCGTGGCGGAGATACCGGCCGAGACGTTGTCCGCCACCGCGGCGGCGGTGCGCAGCTTGTCGACGGGACGAGAGGACGGCTGGATCACCATCGTCTTCTCGAACTCGTCCTGCGCCTCGTCGTCTTCCACGAAGCGAAGCTGGTGATGACCGACCGTCACCACATCGCCATGCTGGAGCGCATGCTTCTTGATCAGCTTGCCGTTGACGTACGTGCCATTGGTGCTGTTCAGGTCCTCGAGGAACGAGTCGTTGAGGATGTTGATGATCAGCGAGTGATGGCCGCTGACCGCCGGGTTGTCGATGCGGATGTCATTGTCCGGGAGGCGCCCGATCGTGTAGCGCTCCTTGTTCATGTTGTATTCCGCCATCACCTGGCTATCCAGGCTCAAGACCAACCTTGCCATGTACGCCTCGCCTTAGCCGAACCAGCGGAAAATCTTGTCGACGATGCCCTTGTTGGCCGGGAATGCGTCGATCACCTGTGCCATGACGGCCGAGACGTTATCCCGACCCCCGTTGTCATTCGCCAGTTGAATCAATTGTTTAGCGACCGTATCCAGATTAGCACTAAAGGTGCTGATCGTTAAGTGAATGTCGTCATCTTCTACCATGTCCGACAGGCCATCGGAGCACAGAACGTATACGTCACCCTTCTGAACGGCCGCTTCCTGCAACTCCACCTCGACGTTCGGCTCCACGCCGAGCGCTCGTGTGACGTAGTTCTTGTTCGCGGCCCGCTGCGCCTCTTCGGCGGAGTAGAAGCCGCGATCGACCAGCTCCTGCAGCAGCGAGTGGTCCATCGTCACCTGCTCGAAGCGGTCGCTTCGCAGCCGGTACATTCTCGAATCGCCCACATGCGCGATCGACACGCGATTGTCGAAGAAGAGGGCCGCGACGATCGTGGTGCCCATGCCTTCGCACTGGGGCTGCGTGCGCGCGGTCTGGTAGATGATCTTGTTCGCCCGATGGATCGCATCGCGCAGGATGATGCTCGGGCGGGTCATCCCACTGTCCTTGTCGAGCACGGTGAGGTCCTCGCGTTCCACCTGCTCGCGGATCAGGTTCAAGACCGTCTTCACCGCGATGCCGCTCGCGACCTCCCCTGCGTTGTAGCCGCCCATGCCGTCGGCGAGCACGAGGAGACCGATATCCGCATCGGTCGCGATGGTGTCCTCGTTGTGTTCGCGGACTTTGCCGGTGTCCGTCATGCCGACGCAGCGGATCTTGGAGCGCAATGTCATCCTCGAACTCCGAGGGTCCGTACTGTGAGATGCGTCACATTCATGCGCCCACGAAGGCGCTCACGCATACCCGCCGGGCAGCGTTCAACGCCCACGAAATGTGTTCTCCCACTCAGCAATTGAGACCCCGGAACGCGCCGCCTCTTTCCGAACCCCGGAAACGGACGGCATACGCTAGCATTGCCCCGCGGCACGTCCGAGCCGGTGTTCACAAACCCGTAATCCGTGGCGCAGGCAGCGCATCCTAGCCAAACTCGGCTCGAATCGCACCGATCAACTTTGAGACTTACGTACTTACAAATTCCCTGATGGCTCGTTCCAGCCCGGTGTTCGTCTGTGCCGAATGTGGAGGCGAGACCCTCAAGTGGCAGGGTCAGTGCCCTCATTGTTCGGCCTGGAACTCCCTCGAGCAGCGCACCGCGAGTGCCAGGGCTCCTGCGAATGCGACGCGCAGCACACCGCGAGCGATCGGCCCTGAGCCAGGGGCCGGGGAGGCACGGCTTGGCACGGGGCAGGGTGAGCTCGATCGCGTGCTGGGTGGAGGCATCGTCCGGGGTTCTATCACGCTGTTGGGGGGCGATCCGGGCATTGGCAAGTCCACGCTTCTGCTGCAGGTGGCTTCGCATGTGGCGCAGGGGCAGCGGGTGCTCTACGCAAGCGGCGAAGAGTCCGAATCCCAGGTGGGCGCGCGAGCGCAGCGGCTGAGCGTGGGGGCGAAATCCCTCGAAGTCGTTACCGAAAACGATCTGGACGCGATCCTGACGCTCGCGGCGGAGCGCAAAGTTTCGCTGCTGGTCGTGGACTCGATCCAGACCGTTGCGCTTGCCAGTCTCACAACGAGCGCGGGTGCCGTGGGGCAGCTGCGCGAATGCACGGCCGCGCTGGTTCGGTTCGCCAAGTCTTCCGGCACGGCAGTGATGCTCATCGGGCACGTCACGAAAGAGGGCACCATCGCCGGCCCGCGGGTGCTGGAGCATCTGGTCGACACCGTTCTGTACTTCGAAAGCGAGGCGAGCAGCCGCTTTCGCATCGTGCGCGCGACGAAGAACCGCTTCGGCGCGGTCAATGAGCTCGGGTTCTTCGCGATGACGGAAGGCGGGCTGCGGGAGATCCGCAATCCTTCGGCGATCTTTCTCGCGCGGGCGGCTGAGCCGGCCGCGGGCAGCGTCGTCACCGTGACCCGCGAAGGCGGGCGGCCGCTCCTCATCGAGCTGCAGGCGCTGGTGGATCGAATGAGATTCGGGGCGCCGCGGCGGGTCGCGCAGGGGCTCGACTCCAACCGTGTGGCCATGTTGCTGGCCGTGCTGAACCGGCATGCGGGTGTATCACTTCAGGAGCACGACGTGTTCGTGAACGTCGTCGGCGGTATCCAGATCGATGAGACCGCGTGGGATCTGCCGGTGGTCCTGGCGCTGGCATCGAGCCTCAAGGACAAGGCGCTCGCCAACTCACTCGTGGCGTTTGGTGAGATCGGGCTGACCGGGGAAGTTCGGCCCGTCGCTTACGGCGAGGAGCGGTTGAAGGAGGCGCAGAAGCAGGGATTCAGGATTGCGCTGGTGGCGAAGGACAATGCCCCGCGCAAGCCGCTCGAGGGCCTGCAGGTGATTGCCGTGTCGCGTGTGGATGAAGCGCTGAAGGCGGCGTTCGGCGCCGGCGGTTGAGCGGAGCGGGTGAAAGGCCTTCAATCGCTGGCCACCTGCGGCAGCTCCACAGCCATGCACCCGGTTCGCGCTGGCGGCTCAGCGGCAGTTCGCGTCTGTTCGCACTGGCGGCTCAGCGGCTCGGGGGTCCACGGCTTTCGGCTCTTCAAGCGACCGCGCCATTCTCCGCCACCGCCTGCACGCGCACCGTCTTGATGGTGTTGTCCCCGGTCTGCAGCACTTCGAACGCATAGCCGTCGATCTTCAACATCGTGCCGGGCTCCGGGAACGTCTCGAGCTGTTCGACCAGGAGGCCGTTGATGGTCTTCGGCCCGTCGGTCGGCAACTGCCACCCGAGCGCCCGATTCAGCGCGCGAATCGTGGCGCTGGCATTCACGATGAACACGCCCGGCTTCTCGGGATGAATGTCCTTGTGCGTGATGGTCGCCGGGTCGCTCGTGAACTCGCCAACGATCTCTTCGAGGATATCTTCCAACGTCACGAGCCCTTCGATGTCGCCGTACTCGTTGACCACGAATGCCAGGCGCCGCCGATTGCGCTGAAAGTTCGACAGCTGCACGTTGAGTGGTGTGCCTTCGGGCACGTAGTACGGCTCGCGATGGCGCGCGATCTCGATGAGCCGCTCGCGCGTGAGCGTGCCCCGGGCCAGCTCGTGCGCGACGCGCTTCATGTGCAGGATGCCGAGGCAGTTGTCGAGCTCCGTGTCATACACCGGCAGACGCGTGTGCGGAGTCTGGCGCAGCTTGTCGAGCAGATCGTCCCAGTTCTCATCGACGTCGATGGCGTCGATGTCATGACGGGGGATCATGATGTCGTTCACCGTGACGCTGCCGAGGTCGAGAATCGAGAGCAGCATCTGGCGGTGACGGGCGGGGATCAGCGGGCCGGCTTCGGCCACGACCGTGCGCAACTCTTCAGTGCTCAAGGTCTGATCCGTGCGGGTCGTGCGCACCACGCCGAAGATGCGCAGGAATCCGTAGGCGAGCTTGTTCGTCACCCACAATGCCGGCCGCGCAATCCGCACGAGCACGCGGTAGATGTACGACGAGCTGAGCGCCACCGGCTCGGGATGGGTGGCCGCATAAATCTTCGGCGCGAGCTCACAGAACACGATCATCACCACGGTGAGCGCGGTGCCGACGATCGGCACGGCGTAGGGATGACCCGTGCGTTGCGCGAGCAAGGTCGCCACCGCTGAAGCGAACACACTCGCCGCCGCGAGGATGACCAGATTCGCGCCGAGCCAGTCATCCGGCTTCGCCAGCAGCTTCTCGAGGAGTTTCGCGGAGCGCTCGCCCTTCTGCGCCCGGTTGCGGATGCGATAGCGATTCACCGACAGCATCGCCACTTCGGTGCCGGAGGAGAAGGCGATCACGATCAGCAGCACGAGCAGCGAAATGAGCAGAATCAGCGTCGGGGC
>JBDZVF010000469.1:0-4695 GCA_040255575.1 Pseudomonadota bacterium
TCTTCATCAACCAGATCCGCATGAAGATCGGCGTGATGTTCGGCAGCCCCGAGACGACGACGGGCGGCAACGCGCTCAAGTTCTATTCCTCGGTGCGTCTCGACATCCGCCGCATCGGTGCCATCAAGAACGGCGACGAAGTGGTGGGCAACCTCACCCGCGTGAAGGTGGTGAAGAACAAGGTCGCTCCGCCGTTCCGCGAGACCGAGTTCGAGATCATGTACGGCGCGGGCATCTCCCGCGAGGGCGAGATCATCGACCTCGCGAGCACCCACGGCATCGTCGACAAGTCCGGCGCGTGGTACTCCTACAAGGGCAACCGCATCGGCCAGGGCAAGGACAACGTGCGCAACTTCCTCCAGCAGAACAAGGAAATCGCGCGCGAGATCGAGGAGCAGGTGCGCGCCCGCCTCCTGCCGCCGAAAGTCGTCCGCGGCAGCGATCAGGAAAAGTCGGCCTGACTGCCCGCCGCGCGGCGTCGGGCCGGACGCTCGAAGAGTTGAGCGCGGCGAGCCGCCCGCGCGCCCGGTCGGTGGCGCGAGGCGCGCTCCCGGCCAAGGCGCCGGGCCGCCGGCCGCTCGGCCGCGGCGGCCAAGCCGTCGGGACGAGTGAGCTTTCAGGGTTCAGGCAGGGAGAGCGCGAGCTTCCACGGTTCGGGCTGGGACGGCGGGAACTTCCACGGTTGTGGCTGGGAGGGTGCGCGCTTCCACGGTTCGAGCTGCGACGGCGCGAACTTCCACGGTTCGGGCTAGGGCGGCGCGAGCGAACGCGCCTTCCAAGGCGCCCCTCGTCGCTGAGGCCTGGCCCCTTCACCCGGTGGCGCCGTAACCCCGCTGCCCCCTGACACGACATGCGCCGCCTCGGCCGCCCCCGCCTCACCACCGAAGACGCCCGCAACCCCACGCGAGTCCGCGCGGCCGCCATCGCCCACCTCGCACGCCGCGACTTCGCAAGCGGCGAGCTGCGCCGCAAGCTCACCCACCAGGGCTTCGCCGAAGCCCTCGTAGCCGAAGCCATCGAAGAGCTGGTCGCCGAAGGCGTCCTCAACGACACCCGCTACCTCGAAAACTACGTCAGCTACCACGCCGACCGCGGCGAAGGCCCCCTGCGCATCGAAGCCGAGCTCCGGGAGTTCGGCCTGTCCGCCGAGCTCATCCAGAACGCCCTCGATACCATCGCGGACTGGAAAGCCCGAGCCCGCGACGTGCGCACGCGCCGGTTCGGCACCGACATCCCCGACACCTGGCCCCAGAAGGCCAAGCAGGCCCGCTTCCTCCAGTACCGCGGCTTCACCGCCGACCAGATCCGCGCCGCCCTCGGCCCTGACTTCGATCCAGAGTTATAAGCGGGCGCCGGCGCAGTCGGGGGGCCGCCAGCCGATGCGCGGAAGTAGTCAGCATTGCCGAGCGCATCGCCCACAGTCACCGGCGTGCACCCATCCAGACCGACCAGACTCATCCGTAAGGCGGCGGCACCTGCGAAGGCAGGCCTGGCGACGGGCGAGTGCCTCCTGCCGCCGGCTCAAACCAGCGCGATCTCATCCGCCGGCGACACGTCATTCGCGTCAGGCGCCGGCAACCGCGCCTCAATCGGCGTGTCGTACCCGTTGCTCGTGTTGTTCATGAACACGCAGTAATCAAACGCCTCCGCCGCCTCCACCTTGCCATCGCCATCGTCGTCCGTCGGCGGCATGTAAGGCACCGGGTCGATGTGCCGCTGCATCTCCGCCTCGAACCAGTTCAGCGCAAACACGCTCCAGTTCTCATCCGCGGTGGAATGAGCGCGCTCGTCTGCGCCGCACGCGGCGGCGAAGTAGGTGTTCTGCGCCTTGCTGCCGCCGGCAGCCAGCATGTCGTCACTGAACCCACCGGCGAAGCATTGGTTCATGAACAGCAGCAGAGACTGGCACTTGCCCGCCAGCTGTTCCTGAAGATCGTCTTTCATATGGAAGCTGAAGTAGCGGTCCGACCCATCCGGCCTCAGCCGCAGGTACTGCCCCCCGCCCGCGTACGACCTGCCGCCATGCCCGGCCGTATGGATGAACAACAGATCGTTCGCGCCAAGAGAGATCGCCGCGAGCCTGGTCTTGAATGCGTCACGCGTTCCCGGGCCGTTCACTTTCAGCGTGAACGCGGTGTTGTCCCCCGGCCAGCTGCGCGTCGTGACGCCATCGTCTTCGAGGAACGGCCCCCCTGTTCCGCTTCCATTGTGAAACAGCACGTGCACATTGGCGGGATCGAACTGGAAGGTGCCGATCAAGGTGCGGTAAGACAACTCGAGATCGTTCAGATGAAAGCGGTCGCACTCTCCGGCAAAGAGAATGGCGTGACGCGTGCCGGTAGCCGCAACACCCTCCAGCGCGCGCTGCATCGGTGCCTCGAAGTTGCGCGGGCTTGGCTGTGGCAGCGGGAAGCTCCTGCCCGGGGGCACGGGCCGATGGAAGCGCTCCAGCTGATGCAGCCCCTCCATCGGATACGGAGGAAACTCCGCAGCGATACGCCGATACACCTTGCCGGTGCGAGGGTCGTGCAGGTAGTAGCTGCACTCGTGCGCGAAAGTCGTGCGCGGGTGGTGATCCGCGACGCAGAGGACGCAGTCACGATCCACAAGATAGCTTTCGGATACGGGCCCGATGCGCGTTCCCTTCCTCACCATGTACGGGTCCATGTAGAGATTGCTCGTGGTGCGCCGGCCCGGCGCCAGCGCACCGAACGCGAACGCGCGCACGAGCGCCGCCAGCCCTTCCGTCACTTTCTCGCCGCGTTCCCTTCGGCCATCCCATTTGCCCGCCGGGTCCGGCGGCGGGGC
This sequence comes from Pseudomonadota bacterium, assembly GCA_040255575.1. Taxonomy (GTDB): domain Bacteria; phylum Pseudomonadota; class Gammaproteobacteria; order Steroidobacterales; family Steroidobacteraceae; genus JADGHX01. The sequence goes on from JBDZVF010000469.1 coordinate 2,809, forward strand.
AGGTTCGTCGTCCTTCATCATGGGCGGTTCCTCCCCGCTGGGCGTTCAGGCTATCGGCCAATCACGCCGATCGAACCGTTGGGCGACTGGCCGGCCAGATGCAGCCGCGCAATGAGCAGCAGCTCCCCATTCGCGTGCGTGTTCTCCACCTTGTACAGGATGAATGGATTGACGGGCTTGCCATCGAACGGGATGTATCCGACCAGCCGCTCGAAGCTGTCGGGATCGGCCGCGAGATCCGTCCCCACGATTTCGTCGATGAGCAGCTCCAGCGCCGCCTTGTAGCTGTTGTTGACGGGATCGGGGATCTCGAGCCGTCGATTCGGCGGCAGGTAGTGGATCAGCTGCTTCCCGTTCTGGAGCAGCAGCACGCATCCCGTGAACGGATTGGGCCCGCCGGGCGTCACGGGCTCGACCGTATAGAAAACGGCACTGCCCGCCCCGTGCCGGGCCAACTTGAACTTGTTGTAGGGCGGCGCCGGGATCGTGCCTCCACCCAGCGTCGAGAACGTGAGCGTGTACTCGGGATCTTCCCATGTAGCCATGATGTTTCTCCCCGTGCGGTTACTTCGACGTGTGTGCTGTGATCAGGATTCCTGCAGGTGGGCCACGGTCAGCGCGTACGCCGCCCACAAACCCGGGTCCTTGAAGCGTCCCTTGATCGCCGTGCGCATCGCATCGCTCAACGCCGGCGCGACGCGCAGCTGTTCGTGTAACAAGGTTCTGTAGAAGCTGGCCATGAGCTCGGCCGAGGCCTGGTCGGCCACCGGCCACATCGAGGCGATCACCGCGCGGGCGCCGCGCGCGAGCACCACGTATCGAAGGCCCATGAGCCCCTCGCCAGATATGTTCTTACCCATCGCGGTATCGCAGGCGCTCAGCACCACGACTGCCCGTGCGTTCAACTGCACGTTGATGAAGTCGGCGGCGAGCACACGCCCGTCGATCTCCTGGGAGCGCTTATCGAAGCGACTCAGGAGCAGCGCGGACGCCTGCGGCACGTCTGAGTCCGCAATGGCGTGAGTGGCGATGTGGATGAACTGATAGCGAGCGAGTCCCGCATTGAGGAAACGCTCGCGCGTCGCCGCGAAACCCTCCAGACGATCGACGCTGCCCGCCGGGAACACGGAAGCAATCGCTGCGGCTTCGCGCGCCGAGCCCGGCAGTCGAGCCAGATAGCCCTCGCTCTGCGGCCCGCGGAACAAGAAGGCGAGGGGCCAGACGCTCGCACGTTGTTCCGCAGGAGGTTCTGCCTGCGTTCCGAGCCGTAGATCGTCGAGCGCGTAGACCGGATCGGCGACAACCAGCATTTGGCGCGACGGCTGTTTCAGGTTTGTGCGGTGTCGACTCAGCAGCATTTCCAGCGAGGGGGCACTGGCGACGTCGTGAGTTTCCACGAGGAACTTCGCGCTCGACGCGCCCCCTGTGCGAAGCGCGGCGAAGGGAATGTAGTGGAGCGCGCCATCGGCCACGAACACGAGCCTGCGTCCCGTGAGAATCTGTGAAGCGACCGGCTCGATGATGAGCCCGTAGAGTTGCGCACCGTAGGCCAGGCGACGCTCCTCCGGCACAGAGCCGAAATTACGCAAGGCATCGTAGAAGGAGCGGGCGCTGGCGGTGATCGTCGCCGTCGCATCAAGGCGCGTCATGACAACGGATTCTCGCGTGATAACCCACGCGACGGCGTTCTCTTTGCCGAGCCAGTACTCGACCACTGTAGTGTTTGCCGGGAGTGCGTGCGTGTCGAGAGAGCCGCGCGCATCAGGATGGGAGCTCAGCGCCTTGCCCGAAGCCGCGCCGATTCTTGCGTCGATCTCATCGAGCTGACGTCTGAGCAGCGCGATGTCGCCGGAGATCGTTCGCACCTGCACGTCATCGGGGCCCTTG